>JAZRLV010000095.1:0-11383 GCA_045646985.1 Clostridia bacterium
ATTTATAACATAGAAATTTCTTTATCTAAAAGGCGGTGTAAAATAAATTTCTTACACCGCCCTTGTTCGTTACGCTTTTGCGCTCTCTATAACCTTCTGTGCAATATTTTCGGGAACTTCTTCATATCTTTCAAATGCAAAAGTAAACTTACCTCTTGCACGTGTCATACTGCGAAGGTCTGTCGCATATTTACACATTTCAGCTTCGGGAACTTCTGCTATAACCTCGCCCAATCCGTCACCGATAGGATTCATTCCCAAAATTCTGCCACGGCGCTTATTAATATCTCCGATGATATCACCCATAAGAGCTTCGGGCATAATAACCTCAAGATGACCGATAGGCTCAAGCAAAACAGGATTTGCCTGTGCAAGGCCGTCTTTATATGCAATACCTGCCGCAACCTTGAACGCCATTTCTGATGAATCTACAGGGTGGTATGAGCCGTCTACAAGCACTGCCTTAAGACCTACAACGGGATAGCCCGCCAATACACCCTTTACGATAGATTCCTGTAACCCCTTTTCAACAGCCGGGAAATAGTTCTTGGGAACTGCACCGCCCACAATCTTTTCTTCAAAAATAAGCTCGTTACCCTCGTGACGGCTGAATTCAATCCATACATCACCAAACTGACCATGCCCGCCGGACTGTTTCTTATGTCTGCCCTGTACCTTGACACTCTTTCTGATTGTTTCACGGTACGCAATCTTAGGCTCTTTAAGGTCTACCGCTACACCAAATTTAGACTTAAGCTTACTTGTAATAACATCAAGATGAAGCTCACCCGTACCGGAGATAACCATTTCTTTTGTTTCTTTATTATTTTTTACGCTGAATGTAGGATCTTCCTCACGAAGCTTGGAAAGACCTGCGCTGATTTTTTCTTCGTCACCCTTTGCCTGGGGTACAATCGCCATAGTGATTACCGGAGACGGGAACTCTACGCCCTCAAGCGCCTCTGCCCCCTGCTTTGCAAGTGTATCACCCGTAAGTGTACATGCAAGCTTTGTTGCAGCACCGATATCGCCGGCCTTAAGCTCTGCTACCTCTATCTGCTTTTTACCACGAAGAACATAAAGCTTACCTATTCTTTCGCTTGCATTCTTTGTTATATTATATACAGTGGAATCAGCCTTAAGAGTTCCGCTAAGCACTCTTATAAGCGAAATTTTTCCGTAAGAATCTGCAAGAGTTTTAAATACTATTGCGCTAAGGTCTGCCCCCTCATCACATACTGGATTTGTCTCCGCCTCAACAGGAGAGGGAAGATACTTAAGCATCGCATCCATAAGAGAACGTACAGCAAATGTCTTTCCGATGCAGAAACCGCCGTATACCGGCACAACAAGACCCTGCTTAACACTGCCCTTAAGCACACTGCGCATTTCGTCGTCTGTGATAACGTCTCCCGCAAAATATCTTTCAAGCAGCTCGTCACTTGTAAGCGCAACAGCCTCAACAAGTGCATCGTGATATTTATCATAAGATTCCTTCATGTTATCAGGAATCGGAATTTCAGTTTCAACATCGTTTGAAACAGTGTACGCCTTACCGCTTACAACGTTCACATAACCCTGTATTTCCTTGCCCTCTTTAATCGGGATTCTGAAAACTGCCGCTGCTGCACCAAATTTATCGTGAATCTGTGCCACAACCTTATCAAAATCAGCATTTTCATCATCCATGCAGTTAATAAACATCATTTTAGCCATACTGCGCTCTGTAGCGTACGCCCATGCCTTTTCAGTGCCAACCTGTACACCGTTTTTCGCATTGATAACTATAAGCGCACTTTCAGCAGCACGCACACCGCCCATTGCCTCTCCAACAAAGTCAAAATAACCGGGGGTGTCAATCAGGTTAAGCTTTGAATCCGATATTTTCGGAGTATGCCAAACACATGGCGCCATAGAAAGGTTTACAGATATCTTTCTCTTAATTTCTTCAGCGTCATAGTCACTTACAGTTGTACCGTCTGCAATCTTGCCGAATCTGTCAGATGCGCCGGCTTTATGTAATATCGCTTCAACAAGCGATGTCTTTCCTGCTCCGCCGTGTCCTAATACTACTACATTTCTGATATTTTCTCCACTAAATACATTCATTGCCTTAACCATCCTTTCCACGAAGATGCAAAATCATTGTTGTCTTCTGCATTTTCCCTTTGGGAATTTCTTCGTATTATATAATATAATTTTACTATAAAACAGTATTCTTATATATCCGTAAATCACACAATATTTTATTTTTTTATTCGTCATTTTGCACAAAGGAACCGCTTTTATTTTATGTTTTTTGGTTATTTTTATTAATCTAATTAAAAAAACAAGAGAATGCAACGTTAATCACATCACATTCTCTTGTTTTTTAAAGTAGGAATATTCCGTTCTTCATACATTCTTCACGCATTTTTTCGGGCCATACAGAAACCTGTACTTCACCGATATGCGCCCTGCCCAGCATCTGAAGGCAAAGTCTTGACTGACCGATTCCTCCGCCTATTGTAAGGGGAAGTGTTTCGTCATTTATCATTTTATGATAATCAAATTTCATTCTGTCAAGAGCGCCAACCTTTTCAAGCTGCGCCCTGAGAGAATCTCTGTCGACACGGATACCCATGCTTGACAGCTCCACACTGCGGCCAAGCACATCATTCCATACAAGAATGTCACCGTTAAGTGACCAGTCATCATAGTCGGGCGCTCTGTCATCGTGCGGCTGACCGCTTTTAAGGGTTTTTCCTATCTGCATCAGGAAAACGGTCTTATGTTCCTTTGTTATAGCGTGCTCTCTCTCTTTCGCAGTAAGATTGGGATACATATCCTCAAGCTCCTGCGCAGTAATAAAGAATACCTCACGCTCAATAGTTTTATTAAGGCACGGGAAAGATACGCAAAGCGCATTTTGTGTATCAGCTGCGGCTTTAACAATCTTTCTTACAGTTTCCTTAAGAAATTCTTCATTTCTTTCTTCACGGCTTATAACCCTTTCCCAGTCCCACTGGTCTACAAATAAGGAATGAAGATTATCCATCTTATCGTCACGGCGCACCGCATTCATGTCTGTATAAATACCCTCGTCAACCTCATATCCGTAGCGATGAAGCGCCATTCTTTTCCACTTTGCAAGTGATTGAACGATTTCGGCAATTTCGCCTGTTTCCTTCATATCAAACTCAACCTTACGCTCAACCCCGCTGAGGTCATCGTTAATTCCGCTTGATTTTGTAACTATAACAGGAGCAGTCACTCTGTCAAGATTAAGCTCTTGAGCAAGCATTCTCTGAAAATTATCCTTAACAATTTTTATTGCACGCTGCGTTTCACGCAACGAAAGCTTTGCATCATAATTTTTTGGTAAAATCAAATCTTTCATAATATCGCCCCGTTTCTGCCGAACTGCTCCGACTTTATCATTATTTAATTTTACCGCTGCTGGGGTATTTTGTCAACACCGCAGAGACGTTTTTCTTATATTTTTTTCGGATTTGCCAGGGAAAGTGCCCATTTTATATCATCACGTGTTACAGCATTGAAAATATAAAGCATCGCCGCATAAAAAATGCAGTAGAATGATATTTTTATAAAGAGAAAAGAAAAAGGTGCAACAATTCTTGCACATATATACGCACCCCACATTGCCGCCCCTACTGCAAGCAGTGCACCAAGGCTGACATCAAGTTGTGTTACCTTGCTAAGACGTCTCAGGCTTAAGACAGCATTAAATATTTCTTTTACGTACATTACTACTATATATCCTATAATAGCCATTCTTGGAAGTAAAAAGAACAGCAACACCACATTCAAAATTCCCTCAAGTACATTGTAAATCATTGAAGGAACCTGTTGTCCCAATCCTTTCAGACACCCGTCAGTAACACAATCTATGTATATTACAGGAATCAACGGTGCAAAAATTCTGATATAAAGCCCCGCTTCTGTGCTTTTGTATATGGCTTCGCCCAAAGCTTGTGAATAAAACAGCATCACTCCTGCAACACCAAAGCTGAACATTATCCCGATACGCAGTGCCCTATTCACTATATAGCTAATACCTATTTTCTGATTTTTTACCTGTGCACTTGTAAGACGGGGAACCAGAATCTCCCCTAACGCATTAAGGAGCGCCGCAGGAAACATAACAACGGGCATTGACATCTGCCCTATCACACCATAGGTTGAAAAAGCGCTTTCACTGCCCATTCCTGCTTTTCTTAATCCACGTGGTATAATAATCTGTCCCAGTGACGAGAGTCCTGTGCGCATATATGCACTGATTGCAAGCGGCGCTGCCGTTTTTACGAGATTTGGAAAATGCTTTTTATAGCATCCCTTTTCCCTTTTTCCTGAAACCTCTGCAAAATACATTAAAATCAATCCTATAGAAAGAGTACCCTCTCCCACAACAAACCCTGCCGAGAGTATGTCTGCGGGATTTGCCCCTTTTGTCAAAAAAAGCTCAAAGCACGCAGCCACAAACCCTATCCGCAAAAGCTGGCTTACAAACTCCGTCAAAACAAGGCGCATTATTTTCTGCTTTGCCGTAAAATACCCCTCTGCGCAGCTTCCCAGTGAAATAAGCGGCATTGACAACGCCATTATTCTAAGAGGCAGCGCTGCCGACAAATTGCAAACCCAATGCTCCGACAAAAAATCTGCACCAAAATACATCAGCGCACCGGAAAGCAATCCGAATATTGTTGAATATAAAAAGGCACACCGCATAAGAGAGTGCGGATATTCATTGCCGCAGCTTACTTCCTCCGCCGCAAGGCGTGTCACACTGAATCTGACGCCTGATATGCTAATAGTTGCAAAGACAATTCCCACAGACGATATTATTCCGAAAATTCCAAGCTGCTGTGCCCCGATTTTTGCCGCAAGATATGCCTGAAAGCAAAGCGCACACAGCCTTAAAAGCACTGTGCTAGTTGCAAGTAAGAGTGTGTTTTTCATCAGCTGCGTTGCACTTTTCATAACAATCCCTCCCATTAACAATATGAAAAAAAGGAGGGATATATGATTTTTAAATTCTTATGTACTTTTGGTCGCCAAAAGTACAAGAAAATACCCCTCAAGAATGAGGGGCAGGGGTGTTGGTGCGTTAAAAACGCTTTTTTTAAACAAAAACCCACCCGGGGCAATTTCCCCAAGCAGGCTTTTATACAAAATTATTTAGCTAAGTACATACACACGGCACTTTCTTCTTCCAAACTGTATGCATTCAGATCTTGTTCTGTAGCAGAGGTCAACTCTGTTTCCCTTGATTGCTCCGCCTGTGTCAGCTGCTACAGCATAGCCATAGCTCCAGCTTCCATCAAGCGCCTCAACATATACTCTTGAGCCAAGCGGAATAACCTTGGGGTCAACTGCGATAACACCCTTATCAAGCGGCACACCTGTTGCCGTCTGACCTGCGTATCCGCCATTCTCCTCGGCAGACATATCATAAGCAGTTGCATTACATTCAATCACATACTTGTAATTAAGTAACCCTGTATTAACAGGTGCATCGGGAGAAGCATTTTTGCTGCCGTATTCAACAATCTTGTCAACGGGAGCCTTTGTAACCTGTTCTGAAACAGCTTCTCTTGAAATTTCTTTACCATTTTCGTACTTTACTCTGTAAGTAACCTCTTTTTCGCCGTCCTCACCCTCACGAACTGTAACAGTTTCGCCGGCTTCAAGTGAGGAGTTCAATCTCTTAACAGTGTTATAAGCAACGCTCTCTATCTCACTTACCTCGTCATACGCAACCAGAACATCTGCCGATGCCATTTCCTGTACGTCACGGATAACTGACGGAGCCTTTTTGTTTACCATAGCTATTATAGTGTTTGCTGAAAGATACTCGTTAAGCGCCTTACTCCTTATGTCATCTGCGCTGCTGTATCCGTAAGGAGCCGCTGCCGCTGTCATCGTATTGATGAGAATCGATGCCGCTGCACTGATCGCAGCAACAGTCGACTTAAGCTTCTTATTCATAAACATTAAAAATCACGTCCTTTTCTTTTGCCTCGTTCATTATAAACAAGAATATGACATTTGTCAAGCTTTTTTGCGGTTTTTGTTATAACTTTGTAACAATTTTTTAATTTTTTGTGCCTTAAAAAAATGAAAAACCCAACATATAGGGGTTTTTCATTTTTCATGTTTTGTTACATTTTATTAAGCTGTATGCCTTTTATGCGTGATTTCAAATATTTTTCGTAATAAATTTAGAAATTATTTCTTAATTTTTTTGCTTCCATATAGTATCTCTTTTCATTCGCCTCGCCCATTGAGAATGTCTTTCTCGGAAGCGCCCCGTCCTTTATAACAGTTTCAAACAAGCTGCTCTTTTCAGGCTTAGGCAGTAAAAAGCCCACTGCCCCGTCTTTATTGCTAAGGTCACTTACTACATCTTCACCATGAATATAGTCTACCTCGCACGAAAGAGTATCAAGATATTTTTGCAGTGTTCCTACTGCAAGCGGACTTGATGCTTTTCCTATGTAAAGGTCAGTTTTCTTTCCGTCTGCCACAAGTACAATGTGCTGTCTGCCGTTGTCAGAAAGCGAGCATTCAAGCTCTTGTGAAACCTTATTTGCAAAAGCTTCTTTATCCTCTATTCCAAACACCACTCTGTGTATAGGCTCAAACTCCAAAACATCATCGTGAATGTTTTCAATTTCTACCAGGCAATAGCGGGCAGGGTGATTCTCTCTTTCCTCCTGTGAAAGACTTCCCTTAAGATTATCCCAACAAGTCTTTGCAGTAGCAAGAGAATGGTTACCGTCACCTACTGCAAAAACAAGACCGTCGGGGGCATTTTTTGAAAATTCTTCTACATTTGCAAGAAATTCATCAGCGTCTTTCCCCTCAACCAGCCAGCCTGCAAGATGACCGCCGTCCTTCATAAGCTCAAAATCATAGAGCTTTTCGCCTTTTTTTACGTTTTCTATAAGGGTTTTATTTTTATCATCTACAAGCAGCATTACATGCGGAAGCTCCAAAGGTGCATTTTCTCTTATTTTCACACGGGGAGGAATTCTTTCCATAACTGTTCCCTCTGTTGCTCTTATAGCGCTTTTTGCCCCTTTGTGGAAATCATAAGCCTCAAGGTCAACACTGCCTACAACACCTTTGCGCACTCTGCCGCCTGAAAGTGTTCTTTCTACATATATAAAGCAGTTTTTATATTCACGGAACAATCCGCCATCGCAGTATTTTTTCATTTGTGCGTTAATTTTTTCAATTCTTGCATCACCCTCTGACAAAAATGCCTCGGGATATACAAGGTTAAGTGTACTGGGGGCGTCACCTGCTATGTGGGATACACTTTCCCAGTACTGTGGCTGTGAAGTGTACTGGTCACACGCAACTACGCTCCATTTTGTTAAATCTTCCGTTACGGGCAGCAATATATCTGCCTTTTTTAAAACTGCCATATCTATTCGCTCCTTTTCAATATCGTCTTTAGCCGAGCATATCGAAACCACATATCCGTCAAATAAAATTGTTTCTACATTTAAGGGTATACTTTTTGCCTGTGGGCACATTGTGATTTTTTCACCGAAATATTTCACACGGCTTTCAAACGCTGTCCATTTTTTTAAAAATTCTGTATCTGTAACAGAAACTGCGTTATCCCCGATAAAGCGCCGCAGAATTTTCTCCTTATCTTTTACGGGACGGATTTTTTCTGCATCTGCGCCTATGGGGCTGTCGCTCACAGCACAAATAATAAGTGAGTCTGTATGCGATAGCGAAAAATATACGCTCTCTCCCTCTATATAGGGCTTTCCGTTTGCCGTTCTTTTTATATTAAAGCCTCTCTTCCCCGTAAAACGTTCAAGCGTTTCTTTTATAAAACGGTCACTGCTGCATTTTTCAAACGTATAATACAGCTTAATCATTCCATTTCACCTTTTTCGTAAAGCACCGCCGCACTTACGGCAAGCCCCGCCGTTTCAGTACGCAAAATACGCTTGCCCAGTGTTACACTGACAATGCCGTTTTCCTTTGCAAAAAGCACCTCGTCCTTTTCAAAACCGCCTTCAGGACCAATCATAATAGAAATAGTCTGCGCTTCTTTTTCTTGCAATGCTTTTTTAAGCGAAGTTTGCGTTTCCTCCTCGTAAGGAATTATGGCAATATCAGCCTTTGCGGCTTCTTTTACAGCTTCCTTAAAGCTCACCGCATCACAAACAACGGGGACAATCCCCCTCTTGCTCTGTTTTGCCGCTTCACGTGCTATTTTTCGCAAGCGGTCAACCTTGGCACTTTTGTCAAGCTTTGCAACAGCCCTTTTTGTATCCATCGGAACAATCCTTACAACGCCGATTTCTGTTGCTTTCTGAACGATTGTTTCAAGCTTTGGGTTTTTCGGCACACCCTGATACAGTGTAATCTGCACCGAAGGCTCGGTTTCTGCTCTGCGAGAGGAAAGGATTTCTGCTTTTACGCTTTTTTCCTGAAAATCACAAAGCACCGCATCATAAAAAGTTCCCTCACCGTCACAAAGTGTAACATTGTCGCCCTTTTTCATTCGGAGAACACGGCTGATATGCTGCGCTTCCTCACCTGTAATAAGGGCGGTGTTATCCGCAATCTGCTCTTTGGTTATGTAGAAATTTGCCATAACTTTATATCTCCTGCTTTGAAACTATACAGTACCAGTCGTTTTCTTTTTTTATCTCCAGAACATTAAACCCGTTTTCTTCAATAGCTGCCTTAACCTCGTTAATGCGCATTTCTATAATACCACTGGCAATAAATGTGCCGCCATCTTTTAGGTAACGGCGCACGTCAGATGCAAGCGGAATTATAACATCTGCCACAATGTTTGCTACAACAATGTCATACGGGCCGCTTTTTTCGGTGTCACTCTTAAAGTCCTCGTCTGTAAGAATGTTTCCGTCAAGCACTGTATAAACATCTTTTCCGATATTGTTAAGTGCCGCATTTGAATAAGCAATTTTTTTGCAGTTGGGATCAATGTCAACAGCCCTTGCCTCGCCTGCGCCAAGCATCAGCGCAATTATCGACAATATTCCGCTGCCGCAGCCAAGATCAAGCACCTTGTCGCCCTTTTTAACGAGGGTATCCAGTGTTTCCACGCAAAGTCTTGTCGTTTCATGCTGACCGCTTCCAAATGTCATTCCGGGGTCAATGTTAAACACGATTTTGCCATCGCCATCTTCAATATTTTCCCATTCGGGTTTTATAACAAGTCTGTCGCCCACATAAATCGGCTTAAAATACTGTTTCCAGTTATTTTCCCAATCTTCCTCATGCATAGTATCTATGCTTATGCGCAGACTTCCAAAAGCATCATCACTGTCAAGACTTTTAAACGATACAAGGTCATCACGAACACTTTGAAGCATCTTATGTCCGTTTTCATTGTCGCTGACATAAATCTTGACACGTGTTTCGCCGTTCATTTTTTCACGCAGCTCGTCATCAACATAGTCCCAGTACTGCTTATTATTTTCAAGGAAATCTTCAAAATCGTCCTTATCCACTATCTCAACGCCCGTAACGCCCAGATTATATAATCTGCCGCAAAGAGGGTCAATTCCTGCGGGAGTAGTATATATGCTTAATTCAAGCCAATCCATATCAGTTATCCTCCCACTTCTTAAAATAATCCTTTAATTTTTCAGAAAATTTCTTGCGCTGATTATAGTTTTTCTCATTGCTTTCATTTGCAAATTCCTCTAAAATTTCTCTCTGACGTGAAGAAAGATTTTTCGGAATTTCCACAATCACACGTACATACTGGTCTCCACGAGCACCTCCACGAATTGAGGGAATCCCACGTCCCTTAAGACGGAATTTTGTACCATGCTGTGTCCCCTCGGGGAAACGCTGTGTAACAGGTCCGTCAATGGTCGGGATTTCCATTTCGCAACCGAGTGCCGCCTGTACAAAGGTTATCGGCACATCAACATATACGTTATTACCCTCACGCATGAACACATTGCTCTTTTTTACGTATACAGTTATAAGTAAATCACCTGCCACGCCGCCACGCAGACCCGCTTCACCCTGTCCACGTACAGAAACTGTCTGTCCGTGATCTATACCCTGGGGAATATTTACCTCAAGCTCACGTGGTTTTCTTATCTGACCGCTGCCATTACATTTGGGGCACGGGTCTGATATAGTGCTTCCCTTACCGCCGCAGGCATTACACGTTGTTGTAGATGCAAACTGACCAAATGGCGTATTTTGCACTGTGCGCATCTGTCCCGTTCCGTTACAGCGTGAACATTTAACGGGGGATGTACCCTTCTTCGCACCGCTGCCGCTACATTCAGAGCAGCTTTCACTGCGGATAATATTTACCTTCTTCTTACAGCCAAACGCTGCCTCCTCAAAAGTAAGCTCAATCGCCTGCTGTATATCTCTGCCACGTGTGGGGCCATTACGTCTTGTGCTGCCGCCGCCAAACCCGCCGCCGAAGAAGCTGTCAAAAATATCTCCCATGTCAAAACCGCCAAAGCCGCCGAAACCGCTTCCGCCGCCGCCAAAGCCACTGTTGGGGTCTACACCTGCGTGACCAAACTGGTCATAACGGCTGCGCTTTTCACTGTTACTGAGAACGTCATACGCCTCCGCCGCCTCTTTAAATTTGTCTGCCGCTTCGGGGTTATCCTTGTTAAGGTCAGGGTGATATTTTTTTGCAAGCTTTCTGTATGCTTTTTTTATTTCATCGTCAGAAGCGCCCTTTTGAACACCGAGCACCTCATAATAGTCTCTTTTATCTGCCATATTGCACCTCTAGATTAAAATGCGAAATGCGAAATGCAAAATGCGAAATGATGGAAGATTTTCGCTATGCGAAAATCCACATTCACTTCGAACTTCGAATTTCGAACTTCGAACTACACATTCTTCCTCCACTTCGCACTCTGCATTCTTAATTATTCTTTTTTTAGTTTTGTGTTGTATCGGTAAAATCTGCATCATATACGTTTTCACCATTAGGCTGTGCACCTGCATCTGCACCGGGCTGTGCACCCTGCGGATTTGCCTGTGCATAAAGCTTTGAACTGATTTCATAGAACTTCTGCTGAAGCGCTTCTGTTGCACTCTTTATAAGCTCGTTATCTGTGCCCTTAAGTGCTTCCTTAACCTTGTCGATTTCAGCCTGAACTGCATCCTTGTCAGATTGTTCAACCTTATCGCCAAGCTCTCCGAGAGTTTTCTCGCTCTGATATACCAGCTGGTCTGCATTGTTACGGATTTCGATAGCTTCCTTACGCTTCTTATCTTCTTCTGCGTACTGCTCTGCTTCTTTTACCGCCTTATCAATATCTTCATCAGAAAGGTTGGAGGAAGCTGTAATTGTAATCTTCTGCTCCTGACCTGTTCCGAGGTCCTTTGCGCT
>JAZRLV010000096.1:0-1931 GCA_045646985.1 Clostridia bacterium
ACTTGCTGTAAGCGGAGCTTTTCACTCTCCTTTTATGAGTGATGCTGCTGATAAATTTGAATCAGAGCTTAAGGCTTATGAAATTACTGCACCTAAAATTCCGGTATATGCAAATCTTACCGCAAAACCATACGAAGATGATATTGCATCAACACTCAAAATGCAGATGCAATCTCCTGTAAAGTGGCAGGAAACAATCGAAAATATGATTGCAAACGGATTTACAGATTTTATTGAAGTTGGTCCCGGTAAAACTCTCTGTGGATTGATTAAGAAGATTTCAAAAGAAGTAAATGTATATTCGGTTGAAAATGCAGAAACACTTTTGGAAACTGTAGAGGCGGTGAAGAATAATGCTTAATGGAAAAGTTGCTGTTATAACAGGTGCATCACGAGGTATAGGTGCTGCAATTGCAGAGAAATTTTCAAGCCAAGGGGTTAATGTAGCGATAATCTATAACGGCAATGAAGATGCCGCAAACGCCGTAAAAGAAAATGCAGAAAAAAACGGCGTTAAAGCAGAAATCTATAAATGCAATGTAGCAAATGCAGAAGAATGCAAAGAAACTGTAAAGGCTATTACAGAAAACTTTGGCGGTATAGATATTCTTGTAAATAACGCAGGTATAACCCGTGATAACCTTTTGATATCAATGAGTGAAGAAGAATTTGATGATGTTATAAACACAAACTTAAAAGGTTGCTTTAATATGATAAAAGCATGTGGCAGAAACTTTATTAAGAAGAAATACGGAAAAATCATCAATGTATCTTCCGTGTCTGCTCTGCTCGGAACTGCAGGACAGGTAAATTATTCTTCTTCAAAAGCAGGTGTAATTGCTTTAACTAAAGTAACAGCAAGAGAATTTGCATCAAAAAATGTTTGTTGTAATGCAATTGCTCCCGGTTTTGTAACTACAGATATGACAAAGGATTTACAGTCAGAAGAATATTTGAAATTGATACCACTCAAAAGATTAGGTAAACCTGAAGATGTTGCAAACTTGGCAGCATTTTTGGCTGATGATATTTCTGATTATATTACAGGCGAAGTTATTCGTATCGACGGCGGTCTTGCCATTTAATTAAGGAGGTAAATGTATGAAACGAGTTGTAATAACAGGTCTTGGAGCAGTAACACCGGTAGGATGTGATGTTCCTACATTTTGGGATAGCTTAAAGACAGGTAAATGCGGAATTGATTACATAACAAAATTCGATACAAGTGAGTATCGTGTAAAAGTTGCTGCAGAAATAAAAGATTTTGATCCAACTCCATATATGGAAAAGGCAGAAATCAGAAGAAGTGATAAATTTGTGCAATACGCTATAGCTGCTGCAGCACAGGCAGTAAATGACAGCGGTATAGAGAATAATGTTGCTCCTGAACGCTTTGGCGTTTACTATGGTAGTGGCATAGGCGGTTTTGACACCTTTGTAGATGAACATAATAATCTTCTTAATCGTGGTCCGCTTCGTGTATCTCCGCACTTTATTCCAAAGCTTATAACCAATATGGCTTCAGGAAATATTGCTATTAAATTTGGTGCAAAAGGTCCTTGTATTGCCGTGAGCACAGCGTGTGCTACAGGAACAACAGCAATTGGCGAAGCGTACAGAACAATAAAAGGCGGTTATGCAGATGCAATCATCGCCGGAGGTGTTGAAGCAAGTATATCTCCTTTGGCTGTAGCTGCTTTTATGAACTGTATGGCACTTTCTGAAAGCGATAACCCTGAAAAAGCATCAATTCCATTTGATAAAAACCGAAATGGTTTTGTTATGGGTGAAGGTGCCGGAGCACTCATTGTAGAAGATTACGACCATGCAGTAGCAAGAGGTGCTAAAATTTATGCAGAGGTTGTTGGTTACGGAAGCACTTGTGATGCTTTCCATGTAACTGCTCCCGATGATTCTGCTGAAAGCTCATC
>JAZRLV010000097.1:0-44568 GCA_045646985.1 Clostridia bacterium
TTCTCAGCAGAATAATTAATGTCCCTTCGGAATATTTTTATTCCGAAGGGGTGTTTTTTTATGAGAAAATATGTTATACTGATTTTATCTTTCGTATTTTTTGCTCTGTGTTTTGTTTGTATACGCATTTATGAAAAACCGGAGGAAGTTTTTTCGCACATTGTTAAACAAATGGGCTATGATGATGTTTCAGAAAGTCCGTATGAAGTTGTAGAGTTTACTATTCCGGAGGAATTCGGACCTGTGTATGAGCGTTATAATAACCTTTTGAAAGAGGGTGGCTATGACCTTAGTGCATACAAAGGAAAGAAGTGCCACCGCTATACATATCTTATACCGTCAGAGAACGCTCGTGCAAATATAATAGTTTACGACGGGAAAATAATAGGCGGAGATATTTCAGGAATTACTATTGACGGAATAATGCTGCCGATAAAAAAGCAGGCTGAGCCTGCAACCATGTCGATGCAATTTCGGCTACACTAAAAAAGAAACGGAGGCTTTCTAAAATATGCGCCTTGATAAATATATTGCAGATGCCAAAGCTCTGACAAGAAGCGAAGCACGCCGCATCATTAAATGCGGAAATGTAACAATATCGGATGAAGTTGTGCGTGATATTGCAAGACAGGTTTCAGAAAGTGAGCGTGTTTTTCTTGACGGGGAGGAATTAACCTACAGAAAGTACATTTATATAATGCTTAATAAGCCTGCCGGGGTAATAACTGCTACCGAGGACAAAAGGCAAAAAACAGTGATGGACCTTATTGATGAATCTTTTAAAAGATATAATCTTTCTCCCGTAGGCAGACTTGATATTGATACAGAAGGATTTTTGCTTTTAACAAATGACGGGGAAATGGCGCACAATATTATTTCCCCAAATAAAAAAGTAGGAAAGACTTACTTTGTGCGTCTTGAAAAGAATATATCTGATGAAGAAAGATTGCTCCTTGAAGAAGGAGTTGATATAGGTGAATGTATAACCAAAAAGGCAAAGACAGAACGTGTTTCAGGGTGTGAAATAAATCTTACAATAACTGAAGGAAAGTTTCACCAGATAAAAAGAATGGCAAAGGCTGTGGGTAATGAGGTGGTTTATTTGAAAAGGCTTTCATATGGAAATTTGCACCTCGATGAAAGCCTTCAAAAAGGGGAATACCGCCATCTTACTGACAGTGAAATAGCCCTTTTACACCAAAACATGGCTTAATTAAACTCATTGTATACAATGTTTACAAAATAAAATTATTAAATTTGTGTAATAAGTGTATTTGCAATTTTAAAATGCTGTGCTACAATGTAGGTAATGTAAATATGGTATCTTAGGTAATCAATTAGGAGGTCAAAACAATGGCAAGTTTACAGTTGAAGAATATTTATAAAAGATATTCAGGTGGAGTAACTGCAGTTTCAGATTTTTGTCTTGATATTGCTGACAAGGAGTTCGTTATTCTTGTTGGTCCTTCAGGCTGCGGTAAGTCTACAACATTAAGAATGATTGCAGGTCTTGAGGAAATCAGTGAGGGTGAGCTTTACATAGGCGAAAAGCTTGTGAACGATGTTGCTCCCAAGGACAGAGATATAGCAATGGTTTTCCAGAACTATGCTCTTTATCCTCATATGACAGTTTTTGAGAATATGGCATTTGGTCTTAAACTCAGAAAGACTCCCAAGGCAGAAATTAAGAAGAGAGTTCAGGAGGCTGCTCGTATCCTTGATATCGAACATCTCCTTGAAAGAAAGCCCAAGGCTTTGTCAGGTGGTCAGCGTCAGCGTGTTGCTCTCGGTCGTGCTATCGTTCGTGAGCCCAAGGTATTCCTTATGGACGAGCCACTTTCAAACCTTGATGCAAAGCTTCGTGTTCAGATGAGAACAGAGATTTCTAAGCTTCATCAGCGTCTTCAGACAACATTCATCTACGTTACTCATGACCAGACAGAGGCTCTTACAATGGGTACAAGAATCGTTGTTATGAAAGATGGTGTTATTCAGCAGGTTGATACACCTCAGGCACTTTATAACTTCCCTGTTAACGTATTCGTTGCTGGTTTCATCGGCTCACCTCAGATGAACTTCTGTGATGCAGTTATCGCTAAGGAAGACAACGGAACATTCGTTAAGTTTGGTTCACACAGCGTTAAGCTTACTGAAGAGAAGGCAGCTAAGGTTGCTGACTATGTAGGCAAGACAGTTACTATGGGTATCCGTCCTGAGGATATGTATGATGATGCAGATTCTCTTGCAAAATATGCTGACACTAAGATTCAGGCAGCAGTTGATGTTACAGAGCTTATGGGTGCAGAAACATACCTTTACCTTACAATCGATGGTATGAACTTCATCGCAAGAGTTAAGCCCGACAGCACAGCTGAAAGAAATCAGACTATTGATATCTGCCTTGATCCTACAAAGATTCATATCTTCGACAAGGAAACAGAGAAAGTTATCACAAACTAAATCAAATATTCCAAACCGCTTCGTAAGAAGCGGTTCTTTTTTTGATTTTTTACAATGACGTCAGTGGGAAAACAGCCTTACTGCGCTATTGTAGTATTTTTTCTTGAATGAGAGAAATAATATTAATACCGCATTCTAAGTAGAATCGGTATATTTTTTTTGAAAGGCTGATTAAAATGAATGAAAAAATTCCTTTTGATGATAACACTATAATTGGCGGGACAGGAAATAATGACCCGATGGCACTTTTGATAATGCATAAGGCTTGGAGAGAAATCTTTGACGGTGAAAATGTGCGTAAAGACACCGAGCAGGAAAATGAGAAAGGATGGGAATAACAGTATGCCTATACGTACAGACCTGGCACTTGAATGCTGTGAAATGTTTGCCGAGGAAATAAGCGGAGTTGAAAGTATACACCATGATGATGACGGAATAACTGTTACCCATGTAAAAGTAACTACTTTTGAGGGGGCGGCAAAGCTCGGAAAACCGATGGGAAATTATGTTACAATAGAAATTGATGAAATGCTGCATGAAAATGAAGAAATTTGTGAGCGTGGTGCAAAAGCGGTATGTGACGAGCTTAAAAAGCTTATCGATGTTTCAAAAAAAGAATCTGTACTTGTTGTAGGTCTTGGAAACCGCTATATTACTCCTGATTCTATAGGTCCTAAGGCTGTTAATAAGCTTGTGGTTACACGTCATATTACAAGTGATGGGAACAATGGCTATAATTTTGATGTAAGGAGCGTCAGCGCTGTTGCCCCCGGGGTGCTTGGTCTTACAGGAATTGAAACAAGTGAAATGATAAAAGCTATAGTAGAGCGTATCAGACCCTCACTAATCATTGCGATTGACGCGCTTGCTTCAAGAAAGCTTAGCCGTCTTGGTACAACTGTACAGATTTCTGATACGGGAATAAGTCCGGGAAGCGGTGTCGGGAATAACCGAAAGGAGCTTACAAAGTCAACGCTCGGCGTGCCTGTAATAGCTATTGGAGTTCCTATGGTTGTAGATGCTGCTACAATGACGATTGATGCTATAGAAAGCTTGTCAGGATATATGGATAAAAATTTCGGAGGTTGCATCCGGCAGTTTGAACAAATGCTTTCTGATAAGAATCACAGTTTTATAAACGAGGTGCTTTCAGGGAATAACGAAAATATGGTCGTTACACCAAATGATGTTGATATTATTTCCGAGCAGGCATCTGAAATCATTGCAGAAGGTATTAATCACGCCCTGCACTGACAAAAGTTTTTAATTGTGCTATTGAATAAATCTCCTGTTTGTGTTAAAATCAAACGGGAGGGAAAAATATGGGAATACTCGCTGTTAATGTTAGAAAACTAAGAAAAATAGTCGGACTTACACAGGAAAATCTTGCAAACCTTCTTGATGTGGGGAAGACTACTGTAAATAATATAGAAACGGGATATGTGCAAACACCGCCGTTAACACTTTTAGAAAAACTGGCAGCTGTGTTTAATACAACTCCCGATGCACTTTTGGGAAGGGCGCCCCTCGACACACAGGAGGGAAGGGCAGTTTATGTTGCCGAAAGTATAGGGTATGAAGTTCCCCTCCTTGAGAATGCTAAAATAATAGATACTGTTTTTATTGACACAAAAGAATTGCACGGCTACAGCTATATCGGACTAAAGGTCAATGATAATTCTATGTGCGAAGAAAAACTGTTTTTCGGAGATACTGTTATTGTGCGCCAGAATGCAATGGTAAAAAACGGAGATATTGTAGCGGTAGCGTATAATGAGCACAGCAGTATAATAAGAAAAATCTTTTCTAAAGAAAATATAGTTATTCTCAAGCCTTGCACACATGTCGGTAATTATGAAGAAATTCATCTTGATAAAGACAAAGATAGGATTAAAGTGATAGGTAAAGTAGTAAAAGTAATACGTGATTTATAGAAAATGACGAAAATATAAAATCCTACTTGCATTTTTTATCAAATAGTAATATACTGTCATATAGATGTTTAGAAAGGGGGCGGCTTTTATGGTATATCTGGATAATGCTGCCACAACAAAGGTAAAAGACAGCGTGATTTTGGCAATGACACCGTATTTTTCCGATGTTTTTGGAAATGCATCGTCAACATATACAACTGTTGGACAAGCTGCGAGAAAGGCGCTTACAGATGCACGCCTTACAGTCGCAAATGCAATCAATGCTGATGAAAAGGAAATATTTTTCACCAGCGGAGGCAGTGAGGCTGACAACTGGGCGATTAAAGGCGTAGCGCTTAAAAATAAAAACAAGGGTAATCATATCATAACCACAACGGTTGAACATCATGCAGTGCTTCATACTTGTGAATTTATGGAAAAACAGGGATATAAAGTAACGTATGTTCCTGTAGATGAGTATGGTATGGTAAGTGTGGGTGATATAGAAAAAGCCATAACAGACGAAACGATTTTGGTTTCTGTAATGTTTGCAAATAATGAAATAGGAACAATTAATCCTATTGCTGAAATAGGCAAGCTTTGCAGAGAAAAGGGCATATATTTTCACACGGATGCTGTTCAGGCAGCCGGTGCAGTGAAGATAGATGTCAAGGAAATGAATATAGATTTGCTTTCGATGTCATCGCATAAATTTCATGGGCCGAAAGGTGTAGGTGCTCTTTATATAAGAAAGGGCGTTAAGATTGAAAATCTTATTCACGGCGGTGCGCAGGAGAGTGGCAGACGTGCCACAACAGAAAATGTTGCAGGCATTGTCGGCATGGCAAAGGCGCTTAGTGAAGCGTGTGATAATATGGAAGAAAAAACAAAAAAAATCACAGCTCTTCGTGACAGACTTATTGACGGAATTCTTGAAACCGTGCCGTACACACGTCTTAACGGACACAGGGAAAAACGTCTTCCGAACAATACGAATTTCTGCTTTAAATATATTGAGGGGGAGAGTCTTTTGCTCAGCCTTGATATGCAGGGGTTTGTGGTGTCCAGCGGGTCTGCATGCACATCCGGCTCGCTTGACCCCTCACACGTGCTTTTGGGGATAGGGCTTCCGCATGAGATTGCGCATGGCTCAATGAGAGCGTCGCTCAGCGAATTTACAACACAGGAAGAAATAGATTCTTTTATTAAGACTCTTGCGCCTATTGTTCAGAGATTAAGGGATATGTCCCCTCTGTATGAAGGTGTAGAAGGAAAGGAATGAATATAAATGTACAGTGAAAAGGTTATGGACCATTTCTCTAATCCGAGAAATGTGGGAGAAATAGATGACGCAAATGCTGTCGGAACAGTAGGCAATGCAAAGTGTGGCGACATTATGAAAATGTATATGAAGATTGAGGATGACGTTATACAAGACGTTAAATTTAAAACCTTTGGTTGCGGTGCAGCTGTTGCAACCAGTTCTATGGCGACTGAACTTGTTAAAGGAAAGACTATTGATGAAGCGCTTGCGCTTACAAATAAGGCTGTTATTGAGGCACTTGACGGACTTCCCCCCGCAAAAATACATTGCAGTGTCCTTGCTGAAGAAGCAATCAAAGCCGCAGTACAGGATTATTATGACAGAAGCGGAATTGAGAAAAAGGTTGATTGCAGCGGTCATTGTGAACACTGCAGCGGTCATCACGAATAATTTTTAAGATAGGAAGACAGTGCGTTTGCAAAATACGTGGCACCGAGTAATGCTTCATCAAGAGTGTTGCCGTTGGTGCCTACCTCAATTATGAGCGCTCCGGGAGCCAGCTGCTGATTAAAGCGCTGGCTCCTGAAATTTATCGGGCGGCACAGCGACGGATAGATTGATTCTATGTGCTGTTGCAGCTGCACGGCAAAGCTCATATTAGTTTCCCAGTTATCGTGCTTAAGTCCACTTAAATCACTTCCTACAACCATCATTATACAGGCGACATCCTTGCCATCTATATTCGTTATATATTTTACTTTTTCTCCGTTATTGCCTTCGATTGCATCTCGGTGAACGTCAAGCACTATTTTTATTGACGGGTCATTTTTAATATAGGCGGAGGCATTTGCACTGCTGCGGTTATAGCTGCCGTTATAGCTTGGGTAATCATTGATTGTGGTATCATGGTAGACCTTTATTCCGCTTTTTGTAAGAATATTTTTTATTTCATCACCAACACGTGCCATATTGTAATTTTTGTCTTGTGTTCTGTCGGTGTCGCTTGGTGTATAAGAATATTTTTCTGACGGGGTGTAGCTTTCTGTAGTGTGTGTATGTAAAATCAACACAGATAAATTCTCTTTGAGAAATTGAGGTGTGACCGAAATATAGTCAGAAGCGCTTATTTCACTTTTGGTGGAGTTTGATATTTTGACTTCGGACGACGATTGAAGTGTTTTTGACAGTATATTTGGCGATGGAGAGGCTGGAATGGGGGTGGTTTCCCCGGCTTTTTCTGTGATGGCAGTATTGACACTATTAGATGGAACACTGCCAAGAAGTGCAAAAACACCCACGTGCTCACGAGGTGCTCGTATAAATGCTGTACTTGCATAAATAATGCTTTGCAAAGCTTTGCTGCTAAGCTTAATCGGAGGCAGTCTATAACACATTGAAACACTCAAACTGATACACAAAATAAATCCAAGAAGTATGAGAGGCAGGCGTAAAAAACGTAAATTAATAGTGGCTACGGGAATTTTTTTCAAAAATATCACCTCTTTTATTGAATATATATTGATTTATTTTGAAAAATATGCGATAATATAATGTGGAAATATCTTGTGCGTATGCACGTTTTAATATGCTGCTTACTTGCCCGGAGTAAGTGTGCAATACAAAATTTTCGGGCAGAAAGGCTATGGGATATTATGTTAGTATCAGCAAAGGATATGTTGGAAAAGGCTCGTGACGGTCATTATGCAGTGGGTCAGTTCAACATAAACAATCTTGAATGGACAAAATCAATTCTTCAGACTGCGCAGGAGCTTAATTCGCCTGTAATTTTGGGCGTAAGCGAGGGTGCAGGAAAATATATGTGCGGCTACAAGACAGTTGTTGGTATGGTAAAGGGTATGATTGAGGAGCTTAATATAACAGTGCCAGTTGCAATTCATCTTGACCATGGCAGCTATGAGGGGGCACTCAAGTGTATCGAAGCAGGCTTTTCATCTGTAATGTTTGATGGCTCTCACTATCCTATTGATGAAAACGTTGCAAAAACAACTGAGCTTGTAAACCTCTGTGCACAGAAAGGGCTTAGTCTTGAGGCTGAGGTTGGCTCAATCGGTGGGGAGGAAGACGGAGTTATAGGTGCCGGCGATATTGCTGATCCCGAGGAATGTAAGGCTATTGCTGATTTGGGTGTAACAATGCTTGCAGCAGGTATTGGAAATATTCACGGTAAATATCCGGAGAACTGGAAAGGTCTTGCGTTTGACGCACTTGAAAAAATAAAAGCAGCTACAGGAAGCATTCCGTTAGTTCTTCACGGCGGTACAGGAATTCCTGAAGAAATGATTAAAAAGGCAATAAGCCTTGGTGTAGCGAAAATTAATGTAAATACTGAATGTCAGCTTTCTTTTGCAGCTGCTACAAGAAAGTATATAGAAGAGGGAAAAGACCTTCAGGGTAAGGGCTTTGACCCCAGAAAGCTTCTTGCACCGGGCTGCGAAGCTATTAAAGCTACTGTTAAAGAAAAGATGGAGCTTTTCGGTTCTGTAGGAAAAGCATAAAAAACAAAGGAAAACGGGAAAATGAACAGTTATAAAAATCTTTCGAGGCAGGCTCTCAGGAGACTTCCTGTGTATATGTCCTATCTTAAATCATTGGACGCAAACGAAAATGAATATATATCCTCTGCCGCAGTAGCAAAGGCGCTCGACCTTAATGACGTACAGGTCAGAAAGGATTTGGCGGCAGTATGTAAAAGCTCGGGAATTCCGAAAAAAGGGTTTGTAGTTCGTGACCTTATAAACGGAATATCAGACTTTTTAGGATATGAGAACAGTAATGTGGCTGTGCTTATTGGTGCGGGAAAGCTCGGCATGGCACTTATGAGCTATAAAGGCTTTGACAATTACGGCATAAATATTGTGGCAGCATTTGACAGCCGCAGTGAAGTGGTTGATAACGAAAACATTTATGATATTTCCCGTCTTAAAGAGATATGCTCTCTTTACAAGGTAAAAATAGGAATAATTACAGTTCCTGATACGTCTGCACAGGTGGTTTGTGACGCTCTTGTTGAAAGCGGAATAATGGCGATATGGAATTTTGCACCGATTCATCTGAAAGCACCTGATGAAATTCTGGTACAGAATGAAAATATGGCATCGTCTTTGGCGTTACTTTCAAATCATCTGCGTGAGAAAATGGCAGGAGAATAATAAAACAAACACCGGTACGCTTATACCGGTGTTTGTTTTATTATTCTCTTTATTTGCTTTTCATTTCAAATTTGAGATTTGTTTTTAGTTCCTCAAAAGGTTTTAACGAAACAAATTTTTTCTGTTCCTTTATATCGTCTCCACCCAATGATGTAGTTCTGGGTTCAAGCCCTACTACGTATTCACTTTCACCCATCATTTTCCATACAAGAAAATCGGGAAGTGTGCCTGTGTTATATGTTAAATATGCACCCATTGTGTCATTTTCGATACCTACAGTAACAACCTCGTCTGTAAAATCAATGTCGTAGCATTCTTCTTCCTTATTATGTATGGGCGCTGTTATATCGCAGATTTCAGCGGGGATATTAATCATTTTTGCGCCGTCGCATACAAGCGGATAACCGAAATTGCAGTGATAACAAAGTGCAATGTCTTCATCGGCAAATCCTTCATTTACAACGATATCTTCAACAGTGAAAGAATCGGAAAACAGCTTTGTGGTGATAGTTCTTTTTAAAACAAGATTAACACCAAAAACCTTGCTGTCACGTATTTCACCGCTTACTTTCATCACATAATCATCGCCTACCCAATCGGCAAAAACACTTACCTTTTGTGCAGGGGTATGTGCAATCCTGTCATGCAATCCGTATTCAGAGGAAGGCGCACCTACATTTTTTAAACCGCAGGTGGTTATAAGACCGCCATAGAAACCACGAAGCCATTCCTTATCATCCTTGTCATAATAGTAAGGTGCTGTTATTCCTGTTTTGGAAATCCAGCTGATTGCTTTGTTTTTATAATATGCCTGTGCAATATCAAGGCATCTGTCAGGAAGAACTGTAAAACGCAATGAGCCTGTGTTAATCTCAATCGCTCTGACTCCTTTTGCCTTTCCGTCATTAAATGTGAAATCACGTATACCGCCAATTTGCTCCACACTACCGATAACTTTAAGTAATTCTGCTCTTTTCATAGTATTTCTCCTTTTTTGGTATAATATCATTATACAATCGTGGGCTGATTTAGTATTTAACAAAAATTACTCATTTCTTATCATTTAGTTCGTTTAATGGAAATTGTCAAAATCTATAAATTAATCATTTGTTTATTGTTATTTTTGGGAAATTTGTACAAATTTAACTATAAATGTAGTAAAAATTCTCCCTTTTTTTGTTCAATTTTGCCCGTAGGTATTTGACTATTAGCTGCATATTTGATAAAATAATAAAAAAGACTAAAACTAATGTTAAGCGGAGGCGGAATAATGACAGTATCAAAAAAGAAAACCAGACAGAATGAAAATCCCTTTATCCGCACTTCTCAGCTTTCTCAGTTTAATAATGGTGCGAATTTCCACAGTTATGAATTTTTGGGGGCGCTAAAGGGTGAAATGTTTGGTGAGGGTGGCTACAGCTTTGCAGTTTGGGCACCCAATGCTCAAAGTGTCAGTGTCGTTGGAGATTTTAACGGCTGGAACACTGACGTAAATCCCATGCATCCTCAGGGAAGTTCGGGTGTATGGCACTGCTTTATAAAAAATGTTACAGATGGGCAGTGCTATAAATATTTTATAAAGTGTAAGAATGGCGAAAGTGTATATAAAGCTGACCCGTACGCACGTTTTGCACAGATGCCGCCTGAAACGGCATCTGTGACGTGTGATATATCAGGATTTAAATGGACTGATAAAAAGTGGGTTGAAAAACGCAAAAATACTGCCCCGTATGATAAACCAATGCTTATTTACGAGATGAACTTGGGCAGCTGGCGCACGCATGAGGACGGTACGCCTTACACCTATCGTGAGATGGCTGATACGCTTCCTCGCTATCTTTGTGAAATGGGCTATACACATGTAGAGCTTATGCCAGTGACAGAGTACCCCTTTGACGGCAGTTGGGGATATCAGGTAACGGGATATTTTGCACCGACGAGTCGGTACGGAAATCCGCATGATTTTATGTACTTTGTGAATAAATGTCATGAAAGCGGCATAAGTGTAATTATGGACTGGGTTCCGGCACATTTTCCGAAGGACGCTTATGGACTTGCCCGTTTTGACGGAACGAGTATATATGAATATCCTGACCCAAGAAAGGGCGAGCATAAGGAATGGGGAACACTGGTATTTGATTACGGAAGAGGCGAGGTTGTATCTTTCCTTATGTCAAGTGCGTTCTTCTGGCTCACAATGTATCATATAGACGGTATACGGGTTGACGCTGTGTCGAGTATGCTTTATCTTGATTACGGACGCACAGAGTTTATTCCCAATAAATACGGCGGACATGAAAATTTAGAGGCTATTGAGTTTTTGCAAAAGCTTAATTGCACAGTGTTTGAGCATTTTCCAAATATTCTTATGATTGCGGAGGAGTCTACCGCATGGCCCGGTGTGACAAAGAGTGTGGCAGACGGCGGACTGGGATTTAACTATAAATGGAATATGGGCTGGATGAATGATATGCTTAAATATATGAGCATGGACCCGTATTTCAGAAAGGACAATCACAATCTGCTGACCTTTTCTATGATGTATGCCTTTTCTGAAAACTATATCCTGCCGCTTTCGCATGACGAGGTGGTACACGGTAAATGCTCGCTCATTCAGAAAATGTCAGGGCTTTACGGACAAAAGTTTGATTCACTGAAAACCTTTTTTATGTACAAGATGGCGCACCCCGGAAAAAAGCTTCTGTTTATGGGCGGCGAAATAGCACAGTTTATTGAGTGGCGTTACTATGAAGAGCTTGAGTGGAAATTACTTGACTTTGACAAACATGCTAAGTTCCACCTGTTTATGAAGGAGCTTAATAATTTTTATAAGAAGAACAAGCCTTTATGGGAAATAGAGGACAGCTGGGATGGATTCCAGTGGATAAACCCGGGCGATAACGAGCGCAGTGTAATTTCATTTGTAAGACGGGGAAAAAAGCAAACAGACGAAATTATAGTTATTTGTAATTTCACCCCTGTGGAATACAAAGACTATATTGTAGGTGTTCCACGAAGAGGAACATATTCGCAGGCGTTCGGAAGTGATTGTGAGAATTACGGCGGCAACGGTCACTGCGTAAAAAGTGTTTGCGCAAAGAAAAAGGGGTTTGGTGATATGCCCTACTCAATTACTTTGGATATTGCACCGATGAGTGCGGTGTACCTGAAGAGGACTCAGAACAAAAAATAATCAGTTAAAAATCTAAAGGGCAAGTGCTCTTTAGAAAAGAGAGGAAGGATTATATAATGAAAAGTGCCGAGTGCTTAGCAATGATACTTGCCGGCGGACAGGGAAGCCGACTTGGCGTGCTTACAAAAACAGTGGCAAAACCCGCAGTTCCTTTTGGAGGAAAGTACAGAATTATTGATTTTACCCTGAGCAACTGTATTCATTCAGGAATTTATACTGTGGGCGTACTTACCCAGTATCAGCCATTGGAGCTTAATACCTATATTGGTAGCGGCGGCCCTTGGGATCTTAACCGCAATTCGGGCGGTGTATATGTGCTTCCGCCGTACCAGAGTGCTGAAAAGGGCGAATGGTATAAAGGTACTGCCAATGCAATTTATCAGAATATCGAATTTGTGGACAAATTTAATCCCGAGTACGTTGTTATACTTTCAGGTGACCACATTTATAAAATGGATTACTCCAAAATGGTGAAGTATCATAAGGAAAAAGGTGCTGATGCAACCATTGCTGTTATAGAAGTTCCTTGGGAGGAAGCAAGCAGATTTGGCATTATGACAGCTGATTCTGACGGGAAAATAGTGGAGTTTGCCGAAAAACCCAAGGAGCCTAAGAGTAACCTTGCATCAATGGGGGTTTATGTCTTTACGTGGGAGGTGCTTAAAAAGTATCTTCAAAATGACGAAAAGGACCCTCAAAGTGCCAACGATTTCGGAAAGAACATCATTCCTACCATGCTTGAGCAGGGCGAGAATATGTGTGCCTATGCGTTTGACGGCTATTGGAAAGACGTGGGTACAGTGCAGAGCCTTTGGGAAGCAAATATGGATATACTTGCGCAGCCGCCTCTGTTTGATTTGCGTGATAATAACTGGAAAATATATTCACGCAATCCTGTAAAACCGCCGCATTATATTTCAAGCGGTGCTGTTGTAAATAACTGTTGTGTAACAGAGGGCTGTAATGTCTACGGAACGGTAAATCACAGTATTTTGTTTGAAAGTGTTACAGTGGAAAAAGGCGCTGTGGTAGAGGATTCAATAGTATTTCCGGGTGCCGTTATAAAAAGCGGTGCAGTTGTTAAAAAGGCTGTTATCGGCGAACAGGCACAAATCGGTGAAAACTGTGTGATAGGCGATGAAAACGTACCTGCCGGTGAATATGAAAGCGCTTACTGTACAGGCGGCATTTCTCTTATTGGCGGCAACACCGTAGTTGCAGATAATACAAAAATAGGAATAAATTCTATGGTTATTGATTCGACAGCTGGAAAGGGGGAGAACTAAGATGAGAGATATGATGGGAATAGTATTGGCGGACAGCCAGGAACTAAGACTCAACGAACTGACGCAGATGCGCTCTGTTACAGCTCTTCCTTTTGGCGGCAGATACAGGTTGATTGATTTTATATTGTCTAACATGGTGAATTCAGGCATTATTAATGTAGGTGTTGCTACAAACATTAACTACTCATCATTGATGGACCATCTCGGAAGCGGTGCCCCCTGGGATCTTAACAGAAAGATTTACGGACTCTTTATGCTGCCCCCGTATGTAAGAGGCGGCGGGGTAGGGATAAGTGCAGGAAATATTGACCAGCTTTATGGAATACTTACTTTTTTAAGACGCAGCCGTCAGCAATATGTGCTTTTAGCGTCGGGAAAAATTGTATGCAATATGACATTTGATGAAGCTCTTAAAAAGCATATTGAAAACGATGCGGATATTACTGTAATCTATCACGATAAGAAAGAAAAGGACGAACAGCTCAGTCGCAGCACAGTTTTTGAGGTTGAACCGGGCGGTAAGGTTGTCGGAATAGAGCATGAGCCGCATTTTCCCAAGTCAACTCTTGAGGGTATGGATATGTATATAATCGAGCGTATTCGTCTTATCGAGCTTATCGAGGATGCATATGCAAGGGGAAGCCATGACTTTACCCGTGACATTCTTCTTACGGAATTGGGTAAATCAAAAATATACGGCTATGAGTACAAAGGCTTTGTAGGTAAGGTGGATTCTGTCGGCACTTATTACGAAAACAGTATGAAAATGCTTGACGGCGATATCAGACGGGAGATTTTCGGGTCGAAAAATCTTATTTATACTAAGGTTAAGGATCAGGTGCCTACACAGTACGCTCAATCAGCGGCTGTATCGGACTCTCTTATTGCGGACGGATGTATTATTGACGGAACTGTTGAAAACAGTATTATTTTCCGAGGTGTCCATATCGCAAAGGGAGCCGTAGTTAAAAACAGTATAGTAATGCAAAACAGTGTTATCGAGGAAGATTGTGATATTGAAAATGTTATTATTGACAAGGAATGTACCCTTCGTGCGTCAAAGCGCCTTGTAGGGCAGCCTAATTATCCGGTTATACTTCCGAAGAGAACTCTTTTGTAATAAGGGAATGTAAAAAAAGTCCAGACCACAAAAAGGCGGCAAATGTAATGGATGTAAAGAGTGTGAAAATAAAAAGTTTTTATATTGTTGTTGGAAAATCTCATTTCATTCCATTTTCCTTTGTTTATAAGCCTTTTTGTTACGAATAAACTTCGCCTCTCGACGTACCCTCGTACGCCTTCGGGTAACCCAAAGCTTGCGCTTTGGCTCAGTTTATCCGTTCTGAAGCATTTTTTCCTATCCCCTTAGAAAGAAAATTTAAAACTACAAATACGTTATATTAATGTAACTGCCTATACGACAAGAAAGGACGTAGATATATGAAGGTTTTATTTGCCACCAGTGAATGTGTTCCGTTTGTAAAAACAGGCGGACTTGCCGATGTTGTAGGTGCACTCCCTGCCGAGCTTTGCGCACAAGGGTGCGAGGCGAGGGTAATCCTCCCAAAATACGGCGCTATTGCTCAAAAATACAAGGATGAGATGCGTTATATCAGTAACATCTATATAAAAATGGGATGGCGCAGCCAGTATTGCGGCGTGTTTGAGCTTAAAATAGGTGAGGTTATATACTATTTTGTCGATAATGAATTTTATTTTGGCTCAGATACGATTTATGGAGATATGGCACAGGATATTGAACGCTATGCGTTTTTTGACAAGGCGGTGCTGGCGCTTTTACAGGTGGTGGATTTCTGGCCGGAGGTTATACATTGTAACGATTGGCAGACAGGTATGATTCCCGTGCTTCTTCGGGCGCACTACTGGACTGACGAGCGTTATAACAGAATTAAAACAGTGATGACAATACACAACCTTAAATTCCAGGGAGTGTATGACAAAAAAACTATTGGCGATGTATGCGAGCTTGATGAGGGCTATTTCACTCCGGATAAGCTTGAATTTTACAAGGATGCAAGCTTCCTTAAAGGCGGACTTGTATATGCAGACTATATAACAACTGTCAGCAAAACTTATTCCCGTGAAATAATGAGCGATTATTTCGGAGAAAATCTAAATGGCCTTTTATCAGCACGTTCGGAAAGTGTTACTGGAATTATAAACGGTATCAATTATGATGAATGGAACAGCTCAAAGGACCCCTTTATTGAATTTAACTATGATGCACGTAATGTGGTTTCTAAGAAAAGAGCCAATAAAACTGCGCTTCAAAAGCAATTCGGTCTTGAAGAAAACGAAAATAAATTCCTCGTTGGTATGGTAACACGGCTTACAGGTCAGAAAGGACTTGACCTTGTAGAATGTGTTATGGACAATATTTTTGAAAACGGCGATATCCAGATGATAGTATTAGGCACCGGCGAGGCACAGTATGAAAATATGCTGCGCCACTTTGAATGGAAGTATAAAGGCTCTCTTGCATCGCTTATTATGTTTGATAATGCGGCAAGCCATCGTATTTACGCAGGCTGTGATGCATTTTTGATGCCGTCGCTGTTTGAGCCGTGCGGACTTAGTCAGATGATTTCCATGCGCTATGGTACGCTTCCCATTGTTCGTGAGACGGGCGGACTGCGTGACAGTGTAGAGCCATACAACGAATATGAAAACACAGGAACAGGCTTTAGCTTTGCAAATTATAATGCACACGAGATGTTGGGTATTATTAACTATGCAAAGAGAACCTGGTATGATAACAAGAAATCCTGGCAAGCCATGGTAAAAAGGGCGATGAAACAGGACTTTTCGTGGAAAAATTCAGCGAAAGAATACATTGACGTATACAATAGATTGTAGTATAATAATAGGCATAGGTGTGAACCTGTGCCTATTATTTTTAATATTATGAAAAAGTGGGAAAACTGAAAATAGTCATCTTAATAGATGAAGGAGTTGTAAATATGGCTACTAAAAAGACATTAACAGCAAATCAACAAAAAATAAAAGACGAAATTATAGGTAAGCTTAACCGTCATTACGGACGTACGCTTGAGGATGCTACAAAGGCGCATATATATAAAGCGGCGGCGCTTACTGTTCGTGACAGAATAATGGAAAAATGGACGGCATACCGCCGTCAGCAGAGAACGGCGCAAAAGAAAGAGCTTTTTTATCTTTCGTTTGAGTTCCTTATGGGGCGTTCTCTTGGAAATAATCTTCTTAATATAGGGCTTACCGATGATTATGACAAGGTTTTAAAATCAATGGGTTGCTCTTTAGAGGAGATTTCATCGCAGGAAAGCGATGCAGGACTTGGAAATGGCGGCCTTGGAAGACTTGCGGCA
This sequence comes from Clostridia bacterium, assembly GCA_045646985.1. GTDB lineage: Bacteria > Bacillota > Clostridia > UMGS1883 > UMGS1883 > UMGS1883. The sequence continues at coordinate 16,652 of JAZRLV010000097.1, forward strand.
TGCTTCCTTGATTCACTTGCAACGCTTGAGCTTCCGTCATTTGGCTGCTCTATCCGTTATGAATACGGTCTTTTCAAACAGCTCATAGTTGACGGTGAGCAGGTTGAAACACCTGATAACTGGCTCAGCGACGGCAGTGTTTGGGAAATTGCCCGTCCTGAAGAAAAGGTAACTGTACGCTTTGGCGGTAAGGTTTACACTGAAATGACCGATAACGGCATGAAAGTATTTTACGATGATACTACAAACGTTGTAGGTATCCCGTACGATGTACCGATTGTAGGCTATGATGCAAAGATAGTAAACACACTTCGTCTTTGGTCAGCACGTGCCGAGCGTGACCTTGATATGACAAGCTTTTCAGGCGGAGACTATCTCCGTGCAGTAGAGGAGAAGGCTTTGGCAGAGGTGCTTAGTAAAGTTCTCTATCCTGAGGATAATCATCAGGAGGGTAAGGCACTCAGACTTCGTCAGCAGTATTTCTTTGTATCCTGTACGATGCAGTGGATTATCTCCAGATTTAAGCGCCACCATAAGGGTATGGACCTTGATAGACTTCCTGAATATATTGCAGTGCATATTAATGATACACACCCTGCAATCGCTATTCCCGAGCTTATGCGTATCCTTATGGATGAAGAGGGCATGGGTTGGGAACAGGCATGGGATATTGTATGCCGTGTGTTTGCCTATACAAACCATACTATTCTGGCGGAGGCTCTTGAAAAATGGCCGATGGATATGTTCCAGAGACTTCTTCCCAGAATTTATATGATAGTTGACGAAATGAACCGCCGCCTTGTAAATGATTTGCAGTCAAGATATGGCGATGACTGGGGCAAAATAAACTACATGTCAATTATTGCTCATAACTATATAAATATGGCAAATATGTGTCTTGCAACCTGTCATAAGGTAAACGGTGTGTCAGGACTTCATACGGAAATTCTGAAAAACGATGTATTCCGTGACTATAACAATCTTACTCCTGATAAATTTGTGGCAATCACAAATGGTATCACATATCGCCGTTGGCTCAGACTTGCAAATCCGCAGCTTAGTGAGCTTATCACATCAAAAATAGGTAAAAAATGGACTAAGGATGTTTCAGAGCTTGAAAAACTGCTTCCATATGCAGATGATAAGGAATTCCGTGAACAGTTTAAGGCGGTTAAGCTTCAGAAAAAGCAGGAGCTTGCGGCGTATATAAAGGAGCACAACGGAATTGATGTTGACCCCAACAGCATTTTTGACGTTCAGGTAAAAAGACTTCATGAATACAAGAGACAGCTTCTGAATGTTCTGCATATTATGTATCTTTATAACAAGCTTAAGACGGATAAATCCTTTGATATGTATCCGCATACCTTTATTTTCGGTGCAAAGGCATCGCCAGGATATGCACGTGCAAAGCTTATCATAAAGCTTATTAATGACGTTGCAAAGCTTGTAAATAATGATAATACTGTTAATTCCAAGCTTAAGGTGGTATTCATTGAAAACTACGGCGTAAGCCTTGCACAAAAAATTATTCCTGCCGCTGAAATAAGCGAGCAGATTTCAACAGCGGGTAAAGAGGCAAGCGGTACAGGCAATATGAAATTTATGGCAAATGGTGCTCTTACAATAGGAACGCTTGACGGTGCGAACGTAGAGATGCTTGATTGCGTGGGCGAGGATAATATCTTCATCTTCGGTATGAAAACGCCCGAAGTTAATCGTGAGCTTCAATTTAACGAAAATTCAAGCCAGAACATCTACACCTCTAATGCAGAGGTGCGCAAGGTTATTGATATGCTTATAGATGGCACAATCTGCCCCAATGACCCCAAAAAGTATAACGATTTGTATCAGACGCTTATTTTTGGTGAGCATGGCAGAGCAGATAACTATATGGTTGTACGTGATTTTGAGGCATATTGTGAAATTCACCGTATTGCAGACAAACAGTATCGTGACGAGGATTTGTGGCTCAAAAAAGCAATTATTAATGTTGCTAAGAGTGGATTCTTCTCAAGCGACAGAACAATAAACGAGTATAACGACAAAATCTGGCACTTGAAAAAATACAACTAAAGAAAAACAGCAAAGTAGGAATCATTGCGTTAAGTGTAGGGAGGACGGGAAGTTGCTTCTCTAACGAAAAGATTAAATCTTGCGGTGATGGTTCCGCATTCCGTTGCTGCAAAAAAGATTCTATGAACCTTTCTGCAGCATGCTGCAGAAAGGTTTTGATTTATAATGAAAATTTCTACACGAAAAATGTGTGTATTGGCACTTTTAACCGCTCTTACGGTAATTCTTGGAATGTTTGCCACTTTCAGGATTGGAAATCTTGTAAAACTGCCCTTTAAGTTTATTACAGTATTTATGGTAGGCTTTTTGTACGGACCTGTTTGGGCAGGCAGTGTAGCGGCAATAGCAGATTTCCTTGAAGCATTGAAAATGGGGGTTAACCCCGCAATAACTCTGGTGGAATTTATTGGCGGAGTAATTTTTGGCTTATGCTTTTTCAGATCAAGGGAAAACAGAATTTATTATGTGCGTGCTTTTGTTTGCGCTCTGCTGCAGTTTTTTATGAACTTTACAGTTATGTCGGTAATATTGGTAAAAATGGGAATATATCCATCGTTTAGTGCAGCCGTCTTGATGCGCCTTGTGGCAATGATAATCCTGTTTGCTTCGCAGTTAATTGTTTTGTGCGGCGGGAGAAGGCTTGCTTTTATACTAAAGAATTTTATTTCCAAAGGTGATTTACAATGAGTGATTTTAAAAAATATGCAAACAGCTTTCAGGCAAAAAGCCGTCTTGGACTCCGTTCGATAGGGGCACTTTGCGAAAAATGCCACAATCCCCAAAGTAATCTCAAATTTATACACGTGGCAGGAACAAACGGCAAAGGCTCTACCTGTGCATTCTTGCAGTGTATACTTACCGACAGCGGCCTTAAATGCGGTAAATTTATTTCTCCGAATATGATAGATGTATGTGAGAGAATAAGTGTTGACGGTGTGAATATTTCAAAAAAAGAGCTTGACGATATTCTTGACTATGTTGAAAAAGCCGCCAAAGAAGTAGAAAAAGAATGCGGTGCTATGCCTACGCAGTTTGAGATATGGACGGAAGCTGCTTTTATATACTTTAATAAAAAGAAATGCGATATCGTAGTTCTTGAAACAGGGCTTGGAGGTCGGCTTGACGCTACGAATATTATATCTTCTCCGCTTTGCAGTGTAATAACAAGGATTGATGTTGACCATACCGATTACTTAGGCGATACTATTGAAAAAATTGCCGCTGAAAAAGCAGGAATTATAAAAGAAAACAGTGCCGTTATTACGGCACCGCAGACAGAAAGTGTCACAGAGATTCTTCAGAAAAAAGCACTTAAGGAAAACAGCCTTTTTATTACAAACAGCGAATGTCACAACCACCGAACAGAGGGAATGAGCGAGATTTTCGATTTTGAAGAATTTAAAACACTGAAAATAAATCTTCCGGGACTTCATCAGACGGAAAATGCAGCCTTGGCAGTGAAAACAGCTGCGTATTTAAAAATAGATGAAAAATATATCCGCAGCGGACTTTTGAGAGCACGCAATATAGGAAGATTTGAAAAGCTCTCTGATAATCCGATTGTGATTTTCGACGGGGCGCATAATTTAAGCGGGACAGCATCGCTTATTGAGTCGATAGAGCGATATTTTCCCAAGGAGCAGCTTTCTGTTATATATGCATCAATGGCTGATAAGGATATAGATGCTTCTCTCAATCTTTTTAAGGAACGGGGTTTTGGTGAAAAGGCACAGTTTTTTACTGTTACGGTCAGGGATAACCCACGTGCACAGAATGCCGATGTGCTTAAAAATCAGCTTACTGCGTTTGGCTTTTGTGCACAAAGCTGCGAAAGCATCAGTGAGGCTTATGAAAAAGCGATTGCAACGGGAAAGACTACAATCATATGTGGCTCGCTTTACCTATACAAGGATTTTATGGAAATAAAGATTTAAAAAAATGTTGAATAATGCCATAAAATATGATAAAATGAATATTATTTTTTTGAAAGGATAGATAAAAATGGCGGAAATTTTAGCTTTTGTTCTTTATTTCCTGATTGTTTTGGGGATTGGAATTTACTTTTTTGCTAAATCCTCAAATGGTGGAGAAAAGGACTATTTCCTCGGAGGACGTAAAATGGGTCCTTGGGTAACTGCTATGAGTGCTCAGGCTTCTGATATGAGTGCATGGCTTTTAATGGGACTTCCGGGAAGTATTCTTGCTTTCGGTCTGGGGCAGGCATGGATTGGAATAGGTCTTGCAATAGGTACAGCACTTAACTGGATTTTTGTTGCTAAAAGACTCAGAAAGTTTTCAAAAGCATCAGGCGATGCAATTACACTTCCTCAGTATCTTTCAAACAGATTTGCAACCAGTAATCCCACACTTAAAATTATATGTGCAGTTGTGTTCTTGGTAAGCTTCACTTTATACGTTGCTTCTGCGTTTTCTGCAGGTGCAAAGGTGTTTGGCGACTTGTTCCCTGCACTTGGACAGGAAAGGGCAATGATTATATTCGCTGTTATTATTCTTGTTTATACCTTCCTTGGTGGATATAAAGCGGTTTGCTGGACAGATTTTTTCCAGGGGCTTCTGATGCTTGCAGCACTTATCGCTGTTCCGATTGTAGTAGCTGTTACACAGAATCTTGATGCTAATGCTTTAAATACTATAACTGTCGGAGAACAGACATTCCCATTTACAACCAACCTTTTTGCCGCAAGCTGGCAGGAAATTGTAACAGGACTTGGCTGGGGATTAGGATATTTTGGTATGCCTCACATTCTTGTGCGTTTCATGGGTATAGAAAAGCCCAGTATGGTTAAGAAGAGTGCGATTGTTGCAATTATTTGGGTGGTTATTACTCTTCTTGCAGCCATCTTTATAGCGTATCTTGGAAGAATGGTTATCGGTGCAGAGCTTTTGGCAAAGGGTGCACAGGAGCTTGTGTTTGTAACACTTGCAAGAAGACTTTTCCCCGGATTTATTGCAGGAATTCTTCTTGCGGCAATAATTGCTGCATCAATGTCTACAGCAGACTCTCAGCTTTTGGTAGCATCATCTTCATTTACAAGTGATATATATAAGCCTATTGTAAGGAAAAAGGCAAGTGAAAAGGAGCTTCTTTGGGTTGGAAGAATAGTAGTTATTCTTGTTTCTGTAGTTGCTTACTTTATTGCAAGCAGTAAAGGCTCAGGGGCGCAGGCTGTTATGAACATGGTATCAAACGCATGGGCATTGTTTGGAGGTGCTTTTGGTCCCGTAGTGCTTTTATCACTGTTTTGGAAGCGCTTTACATATAAGGGTGCGGTTGCAGGCATTGTTTGCGGTGCAGTAGTTGACATCGTGTGGCTTATGTGTATGGCATGGACAGGTATATATGAAATTGTACCTGCATTTATAATAGGTCTTGCAGTGTGTGTTATCGTTTCACTTTGTGATAAAGCTCCTTCACAGGAAATAAATGAAATTTTTGAAAGAGCAACTGACAATAGTATTGATGACTAAATGAATAAAATAAAAACTGTGCAGTTCATTATGAACCGCACAGTTTTTTTATCGTATAGGAATTTGCGTAAAATCAAGACGCAGGAAACCATGTTTGCACAAAGTCAAAGTGCAACATGGGTGCAGCGGCACGCTGCTTTTTTATTCAAGAATGTTTTTTAAAGAGTTTAGGCTCTCTTCATAAAGAGAAAGCACTGTTGTGTCAAGAATGATTTCGGGCATATGATTAAGTTCAGACAGTCTGTCAAAAATAAGCTCTGTCATAAGCTCGCCCGTTCCTGCAACGGCAAAGCTTTTTTTGCCCTCCTCGTCAAAGGTGAAGTCCTTTAAATGAATTACCTTGATTCGGTCGCCCAAAAGGTCAAAAGAATCATTTATAATGTCGCACTGCATATGCCGTGTCTGCGGGTATGTCATGTTTGATACGTCAAGGATTACCCCAACGTTATCGGAAGCAAGGTCATCAATAAGCCTCTTCATACGCTGCGGTGAGTAAATAGTACCTGCATACACAGGCTCAATGCCCACTGTAACACCGAGCCTTTCCGCCTCTTTAACAATGGGACGAAGATTTTCAAGAATGCGAAGATAATTCTCCTCCCCGTGTGTTTCCTCCAGAGTTTCCTGATATCCTGTCTCTGTTCCGATTACCTCTGCGTTAAAATCCTTTGCGTAATTCAGAAAGTTTTTGAATCGTGTCAGCTGTGTGTTAAGTACATCAGGGTCATTAGCAACGGGATTTATGTAGCAGCCCAGTACAGATACGTGCAAATCATACTCGTCAAGCTGTTTCTTAACCTTTGCAGAAAGCTCTGCATCATAGCCTGTTTCATCGAAATTTATATCACTCATTGTTTTTGCAATGGCAAACTGTAGCTTTTTAACTCCGTTATTTTTTGCGTTTTTACACATATCGCTGAAATTATCAGCAATATCGTGACCTCTTAAACCAAATATGTAGTCCATCATAATCCCTCCAAATATTTTCACTAACTATAGTATATTTAAAAAAATCATCTGTGTCAAGCGTGCAGCAGGGAATAATCCCTCCAAATATCCCATAAAACACCCAATTAAAAATAATTTTGATATTTTTACTATTTTTTTTAAAATACCCCTTGACAAAACGCTTGAAAACAACTATAATATATCAAGTCAGCGGATAACAGACGTGCCAAGCAGCACACGGCAATCTGACGTGACAATATATCCGGCCCGGTAGTTCAGTTGGTTAGAACGCCAGCCTGTCACGCTGGAGGTCGAGGGTTCGAGCCCCTTCCGGGTCGCCAAATTTGCTGCCCTAGCTCAGCAGGCAGAGCACTTCCTTGGTAAGGAAGAGGTCGGCAGTTCGAATCTGCTGGGCAGCTCCATATATGTGCCATTAGCTCAGTTGGTAGAGCACCTGACTCTTAATCAGGGTGTCCAGGGTTCGAGTCCCTGATGGCGCACCAACGAAAATCCCCTAAACGATGCGGTTTATGGGGATTTTTCTTTTGCCTAAAACCCCCCATAAAAATTCGCTTTCTAACACTTTTCTAACAAAAGGGAAAGTTTTGCACACATTCTCCGCTTAGTTTTGGCAAATAGCGGCATTTGTTTCTCTAACAAAATTATATGCTTTTTTCAAACATACCACTTAAGGTCTCGCCTAATTTTCGTTTATGATCTAGATTTATGTGTCCGTAGATGTTCATTGTTGTTGTAATATCTGCGTGACCTAACCATTCTGAAATTTCTTTCATCTGCCATCCCTTTAATATCAAAAGGCTCGCCGTTGTATGTCTTAAATCGTGCCAACGGATATGCGGCAGATTATGTTTTTTCAATTCCTTTTGAAGTTCGTGTGTGGGATAGCTCGGATAGTATGGCGTACCGTCAGCCTTTGTGAATATATATCCACTGTCAGTATAACAATTCCCAAACAGTTTTTTGTATTCTTTCTGTTCTTTTAATAGTCTGATAAAGATTTCTTTAACTTCGCTTATAATTGGATAAACTCTGTTACTTGTTTTGTTCTTGGTATCATCTTTTGCAACAACTACTTTTTGAAGAACAACGGTGTGGTTTATGGTAATTATATTATTGACCATATCCACAGACTCCCACCTTAATCCAAGAAGTTCAGAACGCCGCAAACCATACAATATAGTTATGTAAATCATATCATATAGCGGAGTACCTTTTACAACATCTAAAAGCTCCTGACACTGCTCTGCAGTATAAAATTTTGCTACAGGCTTTTTAGGTGCGAATTTAGGCATTTTTGCATATTCACAGGGATTGTATTTTAATAATCCGTCACGAATAGCTTTTTTGAATGTCAGGCTTAACAGAATTCTATGCCTTTTCAATGTCGATTGGGATATCCCTCCCTCTTTTCCGTCAAGCCTGCCTGAAACGGCCTTGTATTCGTAGTAACTTTCAATATCCTTTATTGTCATATCCTGCAGTTTAAGGTCCTTTTCCTTAAAATACGGCGCAATATGATTTACTATACATTGTCTGTATCCTTCGTAGGTCACAATATCCACCTGCGTTCTTACGCTTTTAAGCCATTCAAATATATATTCATCAAAACTGGTTTTATCAGCCATAGAAGGATTTTCCGAATACATTATTAATGTTTCATTCAAGGCTTGCTCAGCCTTTCTTTTATTGCCCTTTTTATCATCAATGTTAAGGTTTATCCATTTTTGTTTTCCGTTAATTCTGAGAACGGCATAATATTTGCCGCTTTTTATCTGTAGACTACCTGTCATAATTTTCTTTGTCTCCTTTCTCTGTCAGATAGTCCGTCAACACAAGCCGAAATAACCAATAACAAAGGCGCCTTAAACACTGAAATTTAGGCATCTTTTTGCTTGTCGTCTTTATAAGGCACAAAGCCTTATCGCATCCTCCGCACCAAAATATGCACAAAATTTCAATCGTTTAAGGTCGAAGAATTTCAGAATAGTAGATTTTTGTTTCTGCAAGGCAAAAACGGAGCAAATATGATTTATATTTGCGAGTATTTTAACACAGCAGAAGCGGAAATCCACATTCTGAAATCGTCTGTGTTATTGATTATTTCGGCTTTATTCTATCATCGACGGACTATCTTTTCAAGTCTATCTGCTGAGATATCTGCGTAATTCTTTCTTTGGTATTTTATATACCTTACCAATCTTTATACTCTTTATCTCTCCGCTTTGTAGTAGCCTGTATGCGGTGTTTTTACCTATGTCAAGTATTTCACATAGCTGCTTTACGGAAAGTACGTCAGGATAAGAATTAAACATTCTCATCACCATCTTCATAGAGATATATTCTTGTTACATCATCTCTGTGATGTCCCAGAAGCTCGGATACCATTCTCCGTGCTTCTTTTTCGTTTTTACCATTGTTTATGAACTCGTTATACTTTTCGTGTGCATATGTATGACGTAATCCGTGAAAAGTAATCTTGTCCTCGGTAAATGCTTTTCTGTGATAAGCAATAAAGCATTGCATCCTTTGTTTTGCAAGATGTGTTTTATCTTCATTTTTTACAAACAATTTTTCTCCACGATTAACTTTCTTTAGAGCGTTGTTCAAGACAATTTCAATGCTTTTGTTAATTGGCACATATCTTGTAAGACCGCCTTTACCCTTGACAAACAGTTTGCCTGTTTGAATTGCTTTTTCCGCATCGTTTGTGTCAATCTTAAAACATTCTTCGAGACGAAGTCCTGCATATCTTGCAAGAGTAAGAATAGCAACGTAATCACTGCGATTTCTTTCCATAGCTTTTGCAATCATAAGGTTGTATTCTTTACTGTCCCAAGTTCTGTCCTTTCCGCCGAATGTTCTCTTTTCCAAATCAAGTTCTTCATTTGTAGGGAGAGTATATTTTGCATAAGGCAGATTGTCATGGAAAAAGCGTATGGCTGCAAGCTCTGTTTTTATTGTAGATGCAGCATTACCTTTTTTCTGTAAGTAGTTCACATATGCAATTATGTGCTTCCCTGAAATATTTGAAAGCTTTTGCAAGCGAAATTCATCGGCAAGGAAAACCATAAATCTTTTAAACGCTTTTGCATAACGTTCTCTTGTCTTAAAGCTTCCTACCTTTAAGTGCGTGAATACTTTCTTGAATTGAGTTTCTAAATTTTTATATATTTTGTTGTTAGTCATCTGAAAATCCTTTCCTTCAGACATAGCAATACCGTTCTCTTTAACACCCGTTACCTCTGTATTTCCCGATGTGAATTGATTATATTTCCCATTATATCGGTGTATTGAGGATTGTTTGTTATCTCTGTCTCCATTTAGTATGAAACTGTAATATCCGTTAGCATATTGCTCGGTTAGTAATATTCCCACATTCCATATGGTGGATAGAAACTATCCGGTGGTTAGCATCATACCTGCTAAACTCAGGTGCGTTCCAATGATATTGCCGATGCTGAAATATGTCATAGCGGTGACATATGTAAAATATTTCGCAGCCGCCACTGCGTCAAGATTCTGTCTAATCTTTTCGGATTTCGGAAGTTTAGTCATCAATAAGCTATTCGCACTCACCTGAAAGAGCGTCTTAATGATTATTTTCAGCTTGTCAAACTTGAAAGGCGAAAAGCCTTCCTTCGTTTTCCGCACTAAAAATATTTCATCAATACATCTCTTTCAGGTAAAATGAATAGACCACGAATAACTTATCGATGACACGCATACAAATCCGATAAAAACTTTGCGTTTTTAAATTGCATAATTCATTCATTATCCTTTGTCCGTACACTAATTTACAAGACAGTGTAAATTAGTGCCTGTAGGACTTCAATTCCTCCTTTTTAGGATTTCAGACAAAAAAAGAATGCAGACTAATCCTTTTGGATTTAATTCTACATTCTTTTAACCTCGATATTCATTTCGCCAGCACAACTGACTCTGCGGAGCTATTTCAAATCAATTCAGACTCATTTCGTCTGCCAATTAACTAAAGCAACTCATAATCTTTCATTAACCTCAAAAAATAATTCTCAAAATAAAGTGTAAAATACAATCATACTTAATAAAGCCCACGGTAAATGCCCTAAAAATGGGCATAACTATACCGTTGGCTTTAATTACAATCACGACATCTAGTATGCTAAGGCTTTATGATGTAAAGCCTCGGGAACCCCACGCATAAATTAATTATTGATTATATAATATCATACCACATAGCCGTTGTAAAGCAGATTGACAAAAGTTTACAATTTAACAATAAATCTGTCAAAATGCCTTTACACTTTACTTTGTTTATTAACCTCAAATTCATGAAAAAGCGATTTTCGGGCATAGTTATCCCGTTAAAGTAGGAATAAATAACTCAAAAAATTACGCTTAACTGCTTACCATTTTAACTGCTTACCATTTTTACGAGATAAGTATATACTATTGATAAAGGCCTTGCAATGGGTGGAGCTGTTTTTTCTGCACGTTTTTTGAAAATTTTTATTGCTGCCATAAAAATACATAGCAATCGCACGCAAGCAAAGAGAAATATAAATGTTAAACTGAAAATGTACATTTGTACATTTTCGCTTGACATTTACAGAAATTCCCACGGGGGGGATTTTATTGCTTACAGGGCTTACATTTGCCTTTACATAGCACGTTACAGAGGTTTTTATAATTGTCATTTAGAAGCATTTTTTTGTAAAAAGGGGGCAATACTGTTCCCCTTGAATAAGATTATATCGCCTTTTTAGTAAAACTCGCTAAGTTTTTTCGAGGTCGTAATATACAGCAAACCGCGTTCGCATTTTTCTTATATCATTTTAAAAGATTCTCAACACCCTATTATGTTGTTTTCTATTCTTTTATTATACCATTCTCCACCTGCTTTTTAAAGCTGAAATGTTTTTTGAATTATGGTAAAATTCAGTTGTCTTATAATTGAAAAATTTGCATGATAAATTGCAAAACTCTTTATGGAGGTTATACATATGGATAACAAAATACAAATATTTGAAGATAAGAAAATAAAGACTGCGTGGGTATTTTTCTGTTGTTGATGTTGTGTCTGTTCTTACCGAGAGTGTAGATGGAAGAAAGTATTGGAATAATTTAAAACAAAGATTAAAAGAGGAAGGCAATGAAACGGTGACAAATTGTCACCAGTTGAAAATGACTGCCGCTGATGGAAAAAAACGATTGACAGATGTTGCAGACACGGAACAGCTTTTGCGGATTATTCAATCTATACCATCACCAAAAGCCGAGCCATTTAAGATGTGGTTAGCACAGGTAGGCAGAGAAAGAATTGAAGAAACCAATGATCCCGAACTTGCTATAGACAGAGCTTTTGAAACATATCAGAAAAAAGGGTATAGTACAGAATGGATTCAACAACGACTTTTGTCAATTCGTGTTCGCAATAATCTTACCGATGAATGGGATAAACAGGGATTTCAAAAGGGCAAGGAATATGGCATGCTTACTGATGAAATAACAAAAGCCTGGTCAGGGATGACAACAAATCCATTTTTGAAGTCTAATTTAAACCAACTTTTCGGGTCCGAAAAGTTGGTTTTTGTTTAGAAAAATACTCATGATGTATAGTTTTTTAAACAAAATGCAACTTTATCTGCATTTTTGCAAATAATGCATACATGGAAAATATGAAAAACTTTTTGAATACAATTTAGAAAAATTGTTATAGAAAGTTACTTGTAAAATAGCTTGTTTTTGCTTTAAAACATCATTAAAAACATTTAAAACATTAAAAAAATCATTAAATAGTTGTAAACGCTTGACAAAAATTGAAAAATGTGCTAATATGTCAGTATGAAATCAAGGACGTTATTATTAAGGGAGTGATTTATAATATGTTAAAAAAGGAACTTTTGCTTAAACAAAGTCCTACGGGACAGGTACGGCTCCTTACGTTGGAGGTGCTTTCCGACGGTCAGGTGCATAGCCGAAAGGATTTTTTAGCACATATTAAAGATGTTTCAAAAAAGTATGGAATCGACAATTATTCTATGGGATGTATCTCAGGAGGGATACAGCAGGCGGTGAATAGTAAAGGGTGCGAAAAGATTGGTTCTGCGACCTATCAGATTTCGGGAGGTGTGGATATGTCCGCATACGGAATAGGTGGGGAGCAGTCTGCAGAAGATGTGGATGATATTGATATTTCACAGCAATCTGCAGAAATTTGCAGAGAATTTGTGCAGAAGCTTACAGCGTTTTCAAGAACAGTGGATTTCGTTAATGCGGACGACAGCACTTTGGAAAAGCTGATGCAGATGCGTGAATGTATTTCGGATATTAATGATTGGATTGAGAAATTTAGCGGTCAAGACAAGTGATAAGGAGAGAAGCTTTATGTTGAAATATGGGTGGACTTTGGTAGCAATAATTATTGCCTCAACAGTTTTTGTGGTGTCGGCAACATTGCTTGTTATGGCAATAAAGCAATAATAAACCTGAAAAGGAGTTTCCTTTATAAAATTTAAACATTTATCCGACCTTCATATAGGCAAGCGAGTTAGTGAATACTTAATGCTTGAAGAGCAATAGTACATATTTCCAGAAATAATAAATATCATAGACAGAGAAAATCTCGACGGAGTAATAACTGCACGACAGTTTTTTAATATGCTTTGTATGCATTCTGCCGTAGCCAAACGTGTTGCAGATGTACATATCGAAGCAGTTACAACGCACATAAACTGTTTATCCTGTCCCAGAGCTCAGACATTAACTCTTGTCAATAATTTAAAGATAGCTTTCATAGAACATTCAGTGGATGATAAGTATGTTGCGATTGAAGAAAAACTAAAATCTTCGTGCAAAACATTGACTTTTTCGTGCAAATTGAGTATAATAATAATGAAACTAAGAAGAGGAGATGATTATATGGCAACTTCGACTAATATAAGTATTCGCATGGATGCCGAAACAAAAGCAAAAGCTGACGCTCTTTTTGGAGAATTGGGTATGAATTTAACAACGGCTTTTAATATTTTTGTACGTCAATCGCTCAGAGAAGGTAAAATACCTTTTGAAATATCTCTTAATCAGCCTAATGCCGAAACAAAAGCCGCTATGATGGAAGCAGAAAGGATAGCAACAGACAAATCTGTTAAAGGATACACAGATATGAATGCGATGTTTGCTGATCTTGCAAGATGAGTGCAACAAAGTATGAGGTAAAACTAACTTCACAATTCAAAAAGGACTACAAAGCAGCCATTAAGCGTAATTGTGATATGAAGCATTTGCAAAATGTGATCATAAGATTAGCTAACGGCGAAAAGCTTGAAGAAAAATATTGCGACCATCCATTATCGGGACAATGGAAAGGACACCGAGAGTGTCACATTGAGCCTGATTGGTTGCTTGTTTATCTCATTAAAAAAGATGTGCTTGTTTTATCTCTTGCACGAACAGGCACACATTCTGACTTGTTTGGAAAATAAAAATTCAGAGGGAAAGTAGAAACCTTTTCCTCTGAATTTTTTGTTACACACCTAACATCAATGTAGTACAAAAGTCCTGACGGACAAGTTTTTTAAATTGTACAAATAATTGATGTTGGAGGTATGAACTGTACGAAAAAATCGTACGGTTGAAAATAACTGCCGCTGAACTAAATCAAATAGTTGCAGATTTGATTGAAGGTGTTGTTGAAGAAAAGGAATAATTTTTTGATGCTAAAAGACAATGCTTCACATAATAAAATTCAAAAAGTATTGCCTTTTATTATGTGAAGCGTTACTTATGGACGTGCATGTCCAGAGATTCCTTAGACTGCAAATTAAGGGTGGAGCTAAAACGGATTTGGACTATGAAAATTCAAGGTGGTAGTTTTTCCAAAATAACTCCAGGGTTAAACCCTGAAAAATGTCTATATAAAGAGGATTTCAAGATAGCAAATGTACGATTTTAAAACAAAATCTACACTAGTACGGAGGGTGTGGAAATTTTGTTTTTACAAGTAAAAAATATGAGGTGAAATAACCTTTGCAGGAATAGAGAAGCGAGTGCGTAAAAGTCGATGTTTGACTTTTGCGTACTCGCTTTTATTGGAGGTATTAGAGCAGCACTTTCAATCAGAATGCAGAGGTAAAATCTAAAGCATAGTAAAATTTGAGAGAAGCACCTTGGAGGAACCGAGGAACGAAATGTCTGTGAGTATTAATCATGATAATCTCTTTTATTTTAAGTTGTGGAAACATATCCGCGGGAATTTAGATAAATATCAATATCTTTATTGATATAATTATGTCCCGTAGTATGAAGAACATCATAAAATTCACGGATATAATCAAACACTCCATAACGCTCAAAAAGAGAAAAAACTTCGTGTCCTGTTAAATTACGATAAACTTTATAATTTTCTAAGCAAAATACTATGAAAGTCATTTCTTTACTCATTATATTCCTCCTTAGCCGAAAGAGCGTAATCCGAACTCGATTTTTAGAGGCGGATTTTCGCTTTCACTGTGTTAAAATACTCGGAAATACACAAAGTATTCCCTTCGTTTTTGCCTTGCGCAACCAAAAATCTGCTCTCTAAAAATTCAAAGACCTGAAAAGGATGAAATTTTGAGTAGGTTTTGGTGCGAAGGATGCAGCAAGGCTTTGTGCCTTGCAAAGACGACAAGCCGAAAAATACCCAAATTTCGCCTTTTCAGGCGAGTTCGGAGTACTCTCTTTCGGCTACACATCCGGAAATTGTATATTGCCATTTTTTTGTTCCTGTTCAAACAAGCTATACAACATATGAGTACTGTAGTTCCATACTTTAGTGGCTTCGTTTTCAAGTGCTGCATATAGCTTTGATGAGAAGAGCTTTTTTATTGCATCTTCTTCAGAAATATTTTGCTTTTTAGCTATCAGCGAAACTAAGTCCGAACTGATATAAGGCATAATTGCCGTAAACTGTTCCTGTCCCATAAATGCCTCCTATTTGATTTCCTTTGATTCAATAAATTTCAGATATTTAATAATTTCATCAGTATGTAAAGTCCATTGGTCATGTAACACTTCGGTTTTTAATTTCTTGACAGTGTATTCTGCATCATAGGCTCCTGTTTCAAACAATCGAATTGATTGATACACGTTGTCATCGGCAACGGGACCAATGTGCATATCGGTTTTAGTATCAATTAATTCGCCATTACGGTTGCTCACAACAAAAGACAACCATTCTTGGTCTGCGCTCTTAAATCGTTTTATAACAAGCTCTTTTTCTGCTTTTTCTAAATCAAATTCATATATGGAAACATACCCCAAACTGACATTTTTTCTCCGCATCTTAATTTTTGCCCATCTCTCAGCTTGTTCGAAAGATGTGGTAGTGTAAAACCCAACACCAAAATCCAAATATATATCGCCTTTGCGGATTTGGGGTTTATCAACAAGATCTGTGCTCCCGTGATATAGAATCATATAAGCCCCTCCAATATTTTATTAATTGCTTTTTGTTCTTGCTTTAATGCGGAAAGCATTTTTTCATAATGCTTGCGCTGAGCCAGACTTTCTCGTAATTGTGTGACTGTTTCCGAATCTTTTCCAATGTAATCGTCATACACTTTCCCGTCTTTGCGATACTTTAAGTAATAATACTCATTTTTACGGCAAATTAGAGAACCTTTTGGGAGACCGGCGATTAATTTTTCATATTGCTTTATCATTTCTTCGTTCCGTAAAGCTTCGTTTTTTATAATAGAATTTATAATCACTTTTATCACCAAATTCATTATATCACACTTATTACAGAATATCAAGTGGGCTGTGTGGTAAATGTGTGAAGTATTACTTATGGACGTGCATGTCCAGATGTGACTGAAACCATAAAAGAGGGTGGAGCTAAAACGGATTTGGACTGGAATGGTATTTAGAAGAAAAATCAGCGACTTGTAAAAAGGACAAAAATTGACAAGTATTACTGATATTGACTATTGAATTGCCCATAAGAGGGTGCTATGTTAAAACTACGTAATATGAAAGGGTGCGAGTTTAATGAAATTTATTTTATGTACAGGAGACTCCCATACCTGCGGACAGGGTGCAGAAGGATTTGAGCCTTATGATGTAACGCTTGGCTACAATGGTAACGGAAAAGGTTTTCATAAAGGGATGTCTTTTGGTGGAAAAGGATATGTAAATCTTGTGCGGGATTTTGTCACAGAAAACACCGCATCAAAAGTAGAAGAGGCAGACATTTCTTCTTTTGGACAGGATGTAATGGGAAACCGAAAAATAACTGATAGCGCAGAGCTTGAATGCAGATGCGATATGCTTCTCTTTACAGTGGCAGAAAAAAAAGAATATTCTGTAATGAGTATCTATCTTGACGGTGAGCTTGCACGCAAAATAGTTCTTCATGCAGATATAACACGCTATGGCGAATATTCATACCGCCGTTTTGCAGTTGATTGTAAGGGCAAGAAAAAGGTTAAGCTTGTTTGTGAGTACGGGGAAGCATATATACATAGAATTGAGTGCTGGCAGGGAGAGTATGCTGTAGTAAACTGTGGCGTAGGAGCTTGCGATTCAGGTAGATATTTTAATGAATACATAGTGGATTTGATTGAAGAATTTTCTCCGTATATGTTTATAGGCGAGGCTCATACAATAAACGATTGGTTAAAGAAGAAAAATGCAGAAGAATATGCAAATGACCTCAAAAAGCTTATTGAAATAATGAAAGCCTCCTCCCAAAAGATGATAATGACCACAGTTTCTCCTATAATGGGCGGACGATGGGAAGGTACTGTAGCAGAATATGAAGACCTTGTAAAAGCATCTTATGAGGTTATTGAGCAAACGGGAGTTATATTGGCAGACGGGCATAAGGCTATTGCACAAAGATGCGAAGGTCTCAGCGAAGATGAAATGAAAGAATTGCTTTTTGCGGATAAGTGGCATGTGAAAACATTGGGGCACCAGTTGTATGCCGAAGTGATTACGGAAAAGCTGAAGGATATTTTGCTTTAAGAAAGTGGTTTCTTAATTTGTAATAGGAGATTGAAAAATGAAATACATAACGCCGGAGCAGGCAGGTGTAAAATCTGAAAATATTGAAAAGTATCTCGAAATACTTGAGGAGCAGCGCCTTGCCACTCACAATATTATTATGGCTAAGGGGGAAAATATTTTCTTTGAAAAGTACTGGTCTCCCTTTCACAAGAATTTTTTGCACAGAATGTATTCTGTCAGCAAAAGCTTTGTTTCTATTGCAATCGGATTTTTGGAGCAGGACGGACTTATTTCCCTTGACGAAAAAATTATAAAATATTTTCCCGAAGAAAGTAAAAACCAAACGGATGAAAATATGCGTAACCAGATTGTCCGCCATATGCTGATGATGTCTACCGCAAAGCCTACACGGGATTGGTTTTCTGCAAAACCGAAGGACAGAGTAGCCTTTTACTTTGAAAACGACAAGGAAGAGTCACGTCCGTCAGGCACTATCTACAATTATGACAGTGAGGGAACATTTGTGCTTGGTGCGCTTGTTGAGCGCATTACGGGAAAGCCGTTTATGGAGTATCTTCGTGAAAAGCTGTTTGATAAAATAGGCGTTTCAAAGGAGGCATACTGCCTTAAATGCCCCGGAGGTCATAGCTGGGGGGACTCTGCCGTAATATGTAAACCCACCGACCTTTTAAAGGTTGCCCTTTTTGTGATGAGAAAAGGAAAATGGAACGGTGAGCAAATATTAAACGAAAAATATCTTACAGCTGCGACGGATACGCAGATATTTAATAACTACTGGGATTTAAACGACTTTAATACCCACGGATACGGATATAAGTTCTGGAAAACATATGACAACGCATTTTTCTTTAACGGAATGGGATGTCAGTTTGCCGTGTGTGTACCCGAAAAGGATATAATTTTAATTTATAACGGCGACAATCAGGGTAAAGAAACCGTGAGGCAGTGTATAATTGCTGATTTTATAAAACTTATTGCAAAGGAGGCTGCTGATGCCCCGATTGCAGAAAATGAAAAGGCGCAAAAATCCCTTGCCGAAAAGACGGCTGACCTTAAGCTTATCGCCGTAAACGGTAATAAGAAAAGCAGCTTTGAGAACGAAATAAACGGTGTTACATATAAACTTGATAAAAATCCTATGGGTATAACAAAATTCCGCCTTATATTTGAGGAAAACGGAGGAAAATTTGAATACACCAATGCGCAGGGGGAGAAGGCTATCCTCTTTGGAAGATGCGAAAATGTGTTTGCCCCCTTCCCGCAGGAGGGCTATGCAGATGAAGTAGGTACAGCTGAAACAAAGGGTATGTATTATAACTGCGCAGCATCTGGTGCATGGGTAGAAGAAAAGAAAATATATATAAAGGTACAGATAATAGACAAATATTTCGGCAATATGGGTATTACAATAGGCTTCCGCGATGATGTGTGCGGAATTTATATGAATAAAATCGCAGAGGATTTTCTTCAGGAATATGAAGGCTTTGCCGGCGGCAGGAAAATGTAAAAGGCGGGCTTTCCTATATTTGGTCGTTGAGGTGTCAACGACCGGTATGATATACTTTTAATATATAAAGGTATATGTAAAGTAGGTGGATTATGAAAAGGAAGAAATTATTTTCAAAGGTAACGCTGCTATGGTACGCAACTTACTTTTTGCTGATATTTTTGTTTGTTGTCAGCATAGGTATAGTATTTAGACTAAACCAATCGGTGATAAAAAAATATAATGACAGATATTGCAGCGCTGTGCTGAGTCAGATAAGCGAAAATGCAAAGGAGGTTGTGGCAAAGTCCAGAGATTTGTACTCGACTATTGTCAACTACTCTGATATTGATGAGGTAATGGAAATAAATTCGTTTGATGATTACTATAAAAAACGAAGTGTTAAAAGATTACTCCAAAACCTTTCAAGTGTTCAGGGGAATGTGGATTTTTACATTTATGTACCGCACACCGATGCCATTCTTTCGCATGGGGCATACCACACAGCGGCTGCATACTACCGGCTAATCGGAGAGAATACAAATCTGTCTTATGAAGAATGGATAAGCAGTGTTCTGAGTGTTGAAGGAAACGGAGTAAAAACTTACATAGATGAGGAGAACGGCAACATTATTTTCCGTGAAAAATATGTGGCGTCAAACGGAAAAGAGCTGCTGCTTTTAACAAAAGCGAATGAGGCGCTGATATTTGAACAGGAAAGCTATCCTCAATGGATGACAGACAGTGATATATATATATCAACCCTTAAGGGGAATATATACATGTCCCACTGTAAATCGGGTATAGAAAAGGAGATTACACATAATAAGGAAATTAAAGAAAATTATGGTGACGAATGGAGTATTGTTGAAACAACAGAATACTCTGCCATTCCGATGATTGTTACACTTGTTTATTCAAAAAAGATGGCGTGGGAGGAGGTCAGTATACTCAATAAAGTGCAGATGTATTTGTTTGTGATAATGCTTTTGTTCTGCGCTTCGATAATATTCTTTTCTATCAGGCGTAATTATAGTCCCATATTGTCAATTTTGGATAAGCTCAATATACAAGGCTCGAAGGATGAATTTAAAGACATTGAAAAGGGGATAAGCGAGCTGATAAATGAATACAGACAATCTGTTCGCAAAACAGAGCAGTTCAGCTATGAACATAAGCGCTCTACACTGTCAGAATGTCTTGTGAGCAACTATTCTGTAAGCTATACCCTGGGGCTGCTCGAGAAAAACAACATCAGCTTTTCGGGAAGCTATTTTACATTGTGCGGTTTTGAGATTGATGACATAGGTGAACTCTTCGGACGATTTGACAATTCCTCCGTTGCCAGAGAACAAAAATTTAAAGAGCTTATTATTATATTGAATAATATTTTTGATGAGCTGCTTGCGGAAAAGAACTGTCATATTGAAACTGTAACGGTGGCAGATGAAGTTTTTCTGATTATAAATGCTGAAACGGAGGAGGCTTATCAGGACGGAAGCATATATGACACTTTGTGCAAAGGCATACAGCTGATAAAGGAGCATTTCTTTATTGAAATAAGCTTTTCACTTTCGGAGCTTTACCCGAATATGGGATATTTATCAAAGGCGTATAATCAGTGCAGACATCTTTTGCAATATAAGGCAATTATGCGTATGACGCAGCCAATCGGGGCAAAGGAGCTTCAGCTTATTCAGGGAGATGTTGCCTTGCTGTTTGATTCTGAAGCAGAGACAAAGCTGATAAAAAATATAACAATAGGCGATCTGGAAAGTGCAGAGAAGCAAATAAACTATATGTTCTCAGAGCTTTCGGAAATGAAGCCTCCCTTAGAGCAGGTCAGATGCCTGATGATTGATTTGGGATGCGTGCTGTATAAAATTCCACAGCAGGCAGTAGAAATCGATTACGGAAAAATACTTGAAAACTCAAAAAGCGCTGCCCGTATGCAGGAATTTCTTTTAACTACAATCAGAGAAATAGGCGAGAAGATGCACCTGAGTACGACAAAGGTTGATAAGGTAGCGGAAATTAAAATGTACATAGACAAAAACTATCGTGAGGTAATGGATCTCAATTCCCTTGCAAACCTGTTTGATATTTCTACAAGCTATCTTTCAAGGCATTTTAAAAAGGTTGCAGAGATGTCACTGCCGGACTACATAAACAAGACAAGACTTCTTCATGCAAAGGATATGCTGAAAAATACAGACAAGCCTATTAAGGACATTGCACTCAAGGTTGGTTATGAAAATCTTCGAAGCTTCAACCGTATTTTTCAAAAATATGAGGGAATGCCTCCGTCACATTGGCGAAACAACAATAAATGATGAATATTACCGTTATTGACTGAGAAAACAAATAAAAAATGGAGTTGTTGCAAAATGAATATTTTATCTATTGGTAATAGCTTTTCAGAGGATGCCCAAAGATATTTGCACCACATTGCAAAGGCTGATGGATTTGCGTTGAATTGTTTCAATTTATTTATCGGAGGATGCAGCCTTTCTACGCACTACAGAAATATGATGAGTGAGACTCCTGCGTATATTCTCCAAATGAATGGAGAAAGCACAGGCTTTAAGGTTTCATTAAAAGAGGCACTTTTAAATCGTGATTGGGATATTGTGACCATTCAACAGGCAAGCCCGGATTCACCTCGTTATGAAACCTACCGGCCATATCTTGATAAATTAGTTGAATATGTACGACTATGTGTGCCAAAAGCAAGGATTGCAATTCATCAGACATGGGCGTATGAACAAGGCTCTGCACGAATGAAGGAAAATTTGGGATATGAAAATCATACAGATATGTTTAAAGATATAAAAGTATCGTATGAAAAGGCGTCTAAGGCGATAGGCGCAGATTTCCTCATTCCATCAGGAGAAGCTTTTCAAAAACTTATTGCATTAGGAATTGAAAAAGTGCATAGAGACTCACATCATGCAAGTCGTGGAATTGGCAGATATACACTTGGTTTACTTTGGTATTCGATTCTGACGGGAAATGATATAGAAAGTAACACATTTTCTGATTTTGATGAAGAAATCTCTAAGGAAGAAATTGAAATTTCCAAACAGTGCATTGTGGAAATAACGAATTTTAAAGAAAGGAGAAATAATTAAAACTACCTCTTTCGAGATGGGTTTAATTATATGTGTTGGTATGAAAAATGAAATTATTGAATGGCAGCGGTCTAAAACTACAAGAAGATATATCCACCCCCCGAAGGCGGAAAGGATAATCACCCTGTGGGCGGAGGGAAAGCTGATGCTTGGTGAGGTTGAGGTTAATCCCGGTCCTACAGCAAAGCCGTATGAGGAGCTTCTTTGCCACGGCATATGGTTTGTTCATGGGGATAACGAGTCTGCTGATTTTAAAACTGTGGAAAACTTTATAACCGAGGATGGTGTTCCCGTTCACGCTATAGAAAATGATTACGGAAAAATAAGAGCGAATATTGAAACTGTTTGTGATATAGGAAGGACACCCACCTGTTATATAAAGGTAACACTTAAAAACAATACAGAAAATAAGGTCACGGAAAAATTCGGGTTTTTATTAAGAACAGGGGCAGAGAAAAAACTGATTTTTGGTTCGCCCGATGGATACTATCCGCATAATCCCGATATAGAGGTATGGAAAAAATCCGAAAGCACCTGGAATAAGGTTAATGACAGCTTGTTTACAGATGGGGAACGATTTGTCGGCGTAAACGGAGCCTCTTTTGAATGGGATAATTCAAGCGGCTCCGCCACGATGAATCTAAGCCTTGCCCAAAATGAGGAAAAGGTATTCTATCTTTCAATAGGCAAGGGAGAGTATAGTGCTTTTGACTATGAAAATATTAAAATAAACACTGCCGCATGGTGGAGAAGGGAGCTTGAAAAAATAAACAGGCTGCCTGCACATATATTGGCAGATGCACAAAAGGTAAAAATAATCAGACACCTTACAACGCAGATTTTACAGAATTTCTGCTACCCCGTAGGAGAAAGCTTCCTGCTTTGCCGTCAGGGCGGCTTGCAGAGATTTATATGGCCGTTTGAAGCACTGTTTGCGATGGAGGCTATATGCCGTATAGGTGATTTCGGCGAATATGTAGAGGAAGTAATTTCCTGCTACTTTGATGTGCTTCAAACTAAGGAGGGCGAAATAGTTCCGCTCGGACTTCACTGGGCGATGGTGACGGGAAATGTACTTTACAGCTTTGCTGCATATTGCCGCACGAAAAACGGAAAGGATTTTTACAACAAATACCGTGATAAAGCAATGCGTGCATTTGAATGGATACGAAAGACCCGTGCATCTACTGCGGATAGGGATGATTGCTTCCCCGGACTTTTCCCACCGCTTCAGAGCTGTGATTGTGAATATGTTTTTCAGGCTTTCCTGAATACGGATTTTCGTGTTGCGTATGATCTGAAAAGATTTGTGGATATTGTTGCGGAATTTAAAGATGTCCGTGCAGATGAAGTTCGCAGGGAATATGAGGATTACATAAAGGTGCTTGATTACCATTTTGATTATCTCAGAAAAGAGTCCGAGGGTAAGGATGAGATGAGGCACAGCGCATTTGTTCCGTCTTTTAAGGGAGATGAGGCTTTGTTTGCCTTTCAGCCTGCGGTAAGAAATATTCCCGAGGTGCTCAGCCTTACAAACGAAGAAATAGAAAAACTTATCAATTACGGCAAAAAGCGTGGCTTTATGGCTGTAAGGGGACTTTATTCAAAAATGAAGGACAATAGGAAGCCGAGCGAGTATAATCTGGTGGATGATGACGGAGAAACCCGTGTATGGTACACAAGTGTTACAGAATACCATTGGTTTTATACCTTTATGCGAATGGGAGATAGAGCACGGGCGAAGGAAACCCTTGATGCAACGATTAAGTATTCAATGACTGATGAGCTTTATATGATTGAACGCTATCATCCCCGCAATCCTTATTTTGCCCCATGGAGTCCCAATACCAGTGCAAGCGGCAGACTTATTCAGATGATGCTTGATTTTGAAGAATAAATTTCCGTTTTATATGGGAAAGAACAATAATTGACTACTATTACGGCTATTGACTATTGGCAAAGAAGAAAAATGATGTTAAGTTAAAATCAGGATAATGAGAATCAGAAGGAGTGTTAAAAGAAATGAAAAGGACAAAAAAGAAATTGGTTGCTTTGTTTTTGGCAGGTGCGATGGGCGCTACCTTATGTGCCTGCGATGATAAAAGCACCTCGGGGGAAAAAACAGACATTGATTTAAGTAAGTACCCTATTGACACCGATGTAAAGCTTACATACTGGATGGAGCTGCACGGTAATATTTCCGCAACGGCGGCAAACTTTGGCGACACAGAATTTGCCAAAGGACTTCGGGAAAGAACGGGCGTGGAGATTGAGTATCTTCATCCTGCGGCAGGTCAGGGCAAGCAGACCTTTAACCTTTTGATAGCATCGGGTGAGTATCCCGACTTAATGCAGTACAACTGGATTGATGCTATTGCAGGCGGACCTGATGCAGCAATCGGCAACGAGGTTATAATTCCCCTTAACGATTTGATAAAGGATTATGCACCTAACCTTAGTGCATATCTTGAGGAAAATCCTGACGTTAAAAGGGCGGTAACCTCAGATGAGGGTAATTATTACGTATTTCCGTCCGTAACGGGAAGTGATTCGATGCTTAACACGGCAGGCACCATTGTAAGGGCAGACTGGCTTCGTGACCTTGGACTTGATAAGCCCGAAACACTGGAGGACTGGGAAGAAATGCTCCGTGCCTTCCGTGATAAAAAGGGTGCGACAGCACCGCTTACCGTTGGTAACGGCAGACAGAAGATGCTCTACGGACTTGTAGGTATGAACTCTGAATTCTACCTTGATGGTGATACTGTTACCTTCGGCCCCCTTACGGAGGAATTTGACAACGGTATCGAAATTCTCAATCGCTGGTATAAGGAAGGAATACTTGATAAAAACTATGCGCTTCCCGATAATAATACCACGGAGTCTAATATTCTTAACGGACTTTCCGGTGCATGCTTCGCCAGCGGCGGACAGAATCTCGGAAAATGGCTTACAGCAAAAAAAGGGACAGAATTTGACCTTTGCGGTGTAGCTGTTCCCTCCGTTAACGGAAAGCCGAACAGATTTGGATCTGTTGGTGTTTCAAGACATTCGGGAAATTCCTCTACGGCAATTACGACAAGCTGTAAATATCCTGAGCTTGCGGCAAAATATCTTGATTATGTTTACGGGGAAGAGGGTCATATGTACGCAAACTTTGGTACAGAGGGCGTTTCCTACGAAATGGTTGACGGATACCCCAAATATACCGATAAGGTAATGAAAAATCCCGAAGGGCTTTCCGTATCGCAGGCTCTGGCTCAGCATATGCTGGCAGGAATGTCGGGTACATATGTCAGCGACCCCCGATACCTCGAGCAGTATTATGAGCTGCCTCAGCAGAAGGAGGCTCTTGCTGCATGGAATGCACAGAAGGAGCATTCCGGAAAAACATGGCTTCCCAAGCTTGTGCTGACAGCGGAGGAGGCTACGGAGTATTCAAATATTTATACGGATATTAAAAAATACTGTGACGAACAAATAATTGCATTTATAATCGGAGAAAAGCCCCTTTCAGAGCTTGATTCCTTTAAAAAGCAGATTGAAAAAATGCGTATTAGCCGTGCGACAGAAATTCAGCAGGCGGCATATGACCGTTATATGAGCAAGTGAGAAAAGAGGAATAGACTTGGTTTTTCAGAAAAATAAAAAGAAAATAAAAACATCTGTCGGTGAGAGAGTTTTTGATGTATTTAATGTAGTATTTATGCTTACACTGATGCTTGTGATGGTGTATCCGTTATGGCACGTTGTAACTGCCTCCTTCAGTGACAGTAATCAAATGATAGGCTACACGGGTGCTATGTGGCTGCCAAGGGGATTTAGCTTTGAGTCATATAAACTGATGGCGAAAAACCCGATGGTACTCAGAGGCTACGGTAATACCATATATATAGTTGGTATGAGTACCCTGCTTAATATCCTTTTCACCTCGATAGGTGCGTACTTCCTTTCCAGAAAAGGAGTTATGTGGCAGAAGTATATAATGATGATGATAACCGTGACAATGTTTTTCAGCGGTGGTCTTATTCCCACATATCTTGTCCTTACAAAAATATATCATCTGCGGGACAGCTACTGGGCACTGATTTTGCCGGGACTTATTTCTACATATAATCTTATCATTATGCGTACATCGTTTGGTTCTATCCCCGACAGCCTGACGGAGGCGGCGACGATTGACGGTGCAGGTCACTGGAGAGTACTGTTCTCGATTGTAATTCCTTTGTCAAAGGCGATAATTGCAGTTATGGTGCTTTACTATGCAGTTGCTCATTGGAACGCATGGTTTACTGCCAGTGTATATCTGATTGACAGAAACAAATTTCCTTTGCAGCTTATTTTGCGTGAAATCCTGATAAGTAACGATACAACGGCGATGACGGCAGGCAGTGTTGATTTAAGCACTGACCGTGCATCTGTCGGGGAAACTATCAAGTATGCTACCATTGTTGTTGCGACAGTGCCTATTTTGTGTGTATATCCGTTCCTGCAGAAATACTTTACTAAGGGCACCCTTGTTGGCGCAGTTAAAGAATGACGGAGGTGCGGTATGAAAACAAATACAAAACAAAACAGGGCAGATTTAAAAAAGGCGGCGGCACAGGATTTTCGTAAAAACAGGGCTCTTTACCTTATGGTTATTCCTGTGATTGCCTATTACATACTGTTCCATTATGTGCCGATGTACGGAACAATTATTGCGTTTAAGAATTATATGCCGGTTAAGGGCATTGTGGGAAGTGAATGGGTCGGCTTCAGACATTTTATGGACTTCTTCAACAGCCCGTATTTTGCGACACTGTTGAAAAACACTCTTAGTATAAGTCTTTCAACACTGGCTGTGACCTTCCCGGCTCCTATAATTTTTGCACTTTTGCTTAATGAGCTTAAATCCGTAAAATTTGGTAAAATAGTTCAGAATATAACATATATGCCTCACTTTATATCCATAGTTGTTATATGCGGTATGGTAAAAACCTTTACTCTGGACACCGGTATTGTTAATACGGTGCTTGGCTTTTTCGGATTTGAAAAAACAAGCCTCCTTATGCATAAGGAATATTTCGTTCCCGTATATGTTCTGAGCGGCTTGTGGCAGCAGCTTGGCTGGAGCTCGATAGTATATCTTGCGGCACTTTCCGGTGTAGACCAGGCACTGTATGAGGCGGCAAAAATTGATGGCGCAGGCAAGTGGAAGCAGACACTCCACGTAACTATTCCGGGCATAGTTCCAACGATTGTAACAATGCTTATTTTAAGGGTGGGTCATGTCCTTAGCGTAGGCTTTGAAAAAATACTTCTTCTTTATAATGATGCAACCTCACCCGTGGCGGAGGTTATATCTACATATGTCTATAAGAAGGGTCTGATTGACCAGAGCTGGAGCTTTTCTGCGGCAGTCGGTCTTTTCAACTCGGTAATTAACCTGACGCTGATTCTGATAACCAACAGGATTTCAAAGAAAACAACGGAAGTAGGCTTATGGTGATAAAAATAAATATTAAATATAGAAAAGGAGTTAAGATGATGAAAAAAATACTATCATTATTCCTGACTGTTTTAATGGTGCTGAGCCTTTCACTGACAGGCTTTGCAAAAAGCCCCATCGGCGTTTCGGCAGAGGGCTGGAACGGATGGAGCGGCAGTGCAACTACAGAAATCAACCCCATAACAGAAAGCGGCACAGTGGTAAAGGTTAACGGCACAGCTGTTTTAGACCCTGCTATGCGGTTTGAGGGGGTTATGGAGCTGACTGCGGAGGTTTATGCACC
>JAZRLV010000098.1:0-4764 GCA_045646985.1 Clostridia bacterium
CACTCTTCAATAGCACGGAATACAGAGTCAATAGGACCGTCGCCTGTGCTGACACCTGTAAGAATTTCGTCACCGCATTTAAGTGTTACCTGTGACATTGAGCTTGTAAGATTTGAGCTGTTTGTACTATAGCTTTCGAGATGATATGTTGACGGAGCCTGCATAGCAGAGCTTGCGATAAGTGCCTCAAACTCTTTTGCCCCTACAGAGCCCTTTTTCTCACACACCTGGGAAAGAGCCTTGAAAACCTTTCCATTGTCCTCGTCTGAAAGGTCATATCCAAGAACATTTGCAGCATTTGCCACATCTGAAAGAGTGCTGTCTGAATCGAGTAATATTTTTTTCTTTTCGCTTACTGTAGCTGTATTTTCGTAAGTATCATGGCTTATATTTGCAAGTAATTCGTCAATGCTTGCGTGAATCTTAGTATTTTCAAGTGATGTCTCTGCACCGATTGCCTCTGTGCGTGATGCTATTGCATTTGAAATTGCACCCATCATAAGTGCATCACTGCCTGCCATTGCACATTTAAGACCGCAAGCACCTGCCTCTATTGCACAAATAGCACAAGCCACTGCCATACTGATGCGGTCAGAAAGTTGTACATATACAGGAACGTCCACCGCATCCTTTACCTTTTTTACAAGACAGGCAATTTCTTCAGGAAGAGATATTCCTGCATCGTCACAAATTGTAACAATACCTGCACCGTTTGCTACTGCTTCCTTAACGGCTTTAATAAGAAAATCCTCGTCTGCACGTGTTGCATCAAGAGCCGCAAATTCAACATCATCGCACAAGGCTTTAGCCTCTTTGGTAAGAATCGCAATCTGAGAAAGCATTTTTTCAGCCTTAACGTGATAAGTGTATTCCATCTGAACAGTAGAGGTGGGAAGCTCTACCTGAAGTCTGGGGTGCTTTGCATCCTTTACACATTCCCATGCTTCATTTACACCTTCCGCCGAAAAGCCTACAGGGATTGCAACTGCGGCTTTTTTCACATTCTGTGCAACTGTTTTATATATAATTGTATCCTCACGTACACTACTTATGGGTGCAAGCTCAACCGCATCTGCGCCAAGTGCATCAGCACAGGCTGCAATCGCTGTCTTTTCACGGAAAAGCAGAGATACCGCCCGATCCTGTGACAGCTTTTTCAGTGTAATGTCGGTGATTTCAATTCTTTTCATAACTCTTTCCTCAATTCTTTCATAATACAAACAAAAAGACCTACAGCGCACTTGCCGTAGGTCATATCTGCAAAATTATATTACAAGTTCAAACCTTCTATACATTCATACACGACAAATAGCGCTATTATTACTCTGCTTAATAAGGCTTAGAATAATTATAGCGTTAATGAGAAGTATGTAAGCTGTAAAAAGAATATTCAAGCTCATAACAAAAAACCTCACATTTTGTTTTGTTATAGTATATTCGCCCTATAAGCATTTGTCAATATTTTTTTGTTTCATATATATCCAATGATTGTTTTCGTTATCTTTTTTTATGTTTTTTTGATATCACAACAGTTGCTCAATGGCTTTAATTTCTTCCTTTGCATCTGTAAGCGCCTCGAGAAGCTGAGTGTTTTTTGTTTTCTGATTAGGAGCAGTGTTAATTGTCGCAAGTGCATTGTAAACACAAGCCTTGAAAAGCTCCTCGGCTTCTTTTTCTACGGAATTATCCTTTTCCATAGATTTTTTAAGCTCCCCTATCATTTGTATTGCTTTATTTTCGTCTGCTGCAAACTGCACCAGTATTTTTTCAATAAGCTCTGCATATTCACAAAGCAGCCTCTTTGCCTCTGCCATTGTGTACCTCCGTTAATACTTTCCCTCAAGTTTTTTAATCTTACGGATATCCTCGCCCAAAAATTCAAGTATGCTGAAACCGCCCGTTATTCTTGAAGCAATTCTTTCATTATAGGTCTTGCCAAGCTGTGTGCGGTTAAGATTTGTAGAAATAATCATCTTGCGGCCACAAATCTGCCTGTTGTTTATTATTCTGAAAAGCTCGGCACTGGTAAACTGCGTTACAAATTCGCTTCCCAAATCATCAAGTATAAGCAAATCACAATCGTTAAGCTTTTTAACAATATATGCAGCGTTCTCCCCAACCTCACGCCCGAAATGCATATCCTCCAAAATAGGGAACAGCGCATTACAGCTAACATAAAGGACATCAACGCCCTTTTCTATCAGGCGATTAGCTATTGCAGAGGAAAGAAATGTCTTTCCAAGACCGCAACCGCCGCAAAGGAGTAAATTTTCATCAGTTTTATCAAAGTTATCGGCATAGCTTATGCATTCTTTTAAAATTGCCTGCATATTCTCTCTGGGGGAACAGCCATATTCAGGAACATATTCGTCACTGTAATATGAAAGTGAGAAGTTTTCAAAGGTCTGCCCTGCCAGTGCCGCAGACATATTCGCCTCTCTGAGAGCGCACGCTGTTATTTCCTGCCTCAGACAGGTGCAGATTGCACTGCCCTCAAACCCGCTGTCCTCACATTTTGGACATACAGGCTTAACAGTAAGATAATCACGGTCGAAGCCGTGTATATCCAAAAGTCTTTCTCTCTCTTTTACATATTCCTTGTTTTCAGCCATAATTCCGCTTACAGCACGATTTTCGTCACACTCTCCGTTTGCAAGGAGGTTTAACATACGAATTCCGAAACGGTCAAGCTCCTCTTCAATTTCTTTAATACGGGGAACTTTAGCAAAAGCCTCTGCCTTTCTGCGCCTGAGCTCATTCTCCCGTTTTACTTTTCTTTCTGCAATTATTTTTGAAGCTTTTTCATATATTGATTCAGCCAAGGCAAATCACCTCTTTATTTTTTCTGTTTTTCAAGTCTTAATCTGCGTTCTATAGCCGCCATATCATCAAGCTGATAGCCTGTATCACGGCCCTTTGCGTTTGAAGAAGAGTTGTTTTCCTTTTCAGCAATCTGCGATACTGTTTTGATGCCCTTTGTATGCCACGATTTTAATATAGTGTTCATATAAGGCATTGATATCTTTCCCGTGTTATTCACAGTTCGCTCATATGCATTTCTTATCATAGCCTCACTCATAGAAAGCTCCGACACCCATCTTGCTATGTAACCGTTTTCCGTATGGCTCAGTTCTCTGTCAAGTCCAAACATTTTTTTGCATTTTTTCTGCATTCTTGCCTCTTTAACCACACGGTTTAAGACCTTCGTCGCCTCGTCCAGAGTTTTTATTCCCTGCTCATGCCAGCCCTCTGCCACCTTTTCAATATAAGAAAAGCTCGTCTTGTCAAGTGTAACACAATACTCAAGAAGCACCAGCACCATTTCCTGTGTCATAGAATAGCTCTGCATAAAATTATAAAGTGCCGTAATCTCTCTTTGAGAAAGGGGCTTTTTAAGAAGCTGCTCCGCCATTGTGACAGTTTCCTTCATTTTCGGATTGATGTTCATTGCCTTTGCAATTTCTTTCATCGAGGGAGTTTTTTGTTTTTCCCCGGTTTCCTCCGCCGCTGAAGTCTCATTTAACGGCTCTGCCTTTTTTTCTGATTGAGGCATTGCATCAAAAACCAACGTTCCCTTACCCTCACTATGTACAAGCCCTACTTTTTTCCAGTAACGCCAAGCCTTGCTTACATCTGTTTCCAATATGTCAAGCGCCTCTGCTATCGCAGCATTGGATACATCAGCAGCCTCTTCATAGCACTTTGCAAGACCGTAAAGATATACCTTTACATAAGTGGCGTTAGCATTAATCATATATTTATTTATAAATTCCATGGGTAGCGGTACTGATTTGCTTGTGTGAACAAAAGCCGCCATATATTTTCCCTCCGTACAAGTTATATGTTTCAAAATTTTGCAATCAGAAACATTATAGCACACTTTTTTTGAAATGTACAGTATTTTTGCGGTTTTTCGCCTAAAAAAATGGAGAAAAAATTTACAGTATGGTTATATCTCCGCCCTTGAAAATTTTCCTATAATGTGATACAATAGTCACATTATTGTTGAGAGGCAGTGAAAAACTTGAAAATCAAATCTGAGCTTTCAAATCTTTCTGTATTTAACTTTATAGTTTTAACAGTTGCAGGCTTTATAAACGCATTTGGCGTTACAGTATTTCTTGCACCCGTTAAGCTGTACGACAGCGGGATTTCCGGCACATCAATGTTACTTTCACAAATAACGCCGCCTTATCTTACATTATCGCTGTTTCTGCTGATTTTAAATGTTCCGCTTTTTTTATATGGACTTTCTAAGCAGGGATTATCATTTACCATATATTCTCTTTACACAGTAGGCATATACTCTCTTGGCGCATGGCTGATTACCGACATACTTCCCATTGATGTGAGTATGGCATCTCCCCTTGCGGGCGACGATTTACTGCTTTGCGCAATATTCGGCGGACTTATTTCAGGTGTCGGCAGCGGTCTTACCATACGTTTTGGCGGTGCTATTGACGGCATTGAAGTTATGGCTGTTATATTTTCAAAGAAGCTCGGCATCACTGTGGGCACATTTGTAATGATATACAACATTATTCTTTATGTTATCTGCGGTTTTGTTTTAAACAGCTGGATACTCCCGCTTTACTCTATCATAACCTATGCGGCAGGTGTAAAAACTGTTGACTTCATTGTGGAGGGTCTCGACCGCTCAAAGGGTGTTATGATTATCACAAGCAAGGCAGAAGACGTCAGCAACGCTCTTATGTTCACCTTTGAGACAGGCACAACCAAAATTGCAGCAAAGGGCAAGTCGGA
>JAZRLV010000099.1:0-23495 GCA_045646985.1 Clostridia bacterium
ATTATATGTGGTTGTTGCTAGCACAATTTTGCTGTATCTGAACGCATCCTCAACAGCTTCTGCCATATCACAGCGTGCAAGGTCATTAACTACAACCTTGGGACAACCATTCTCCTTTAATTTTTCTGCAAGTAGCATTACTGCTTTTTTAGTATTTCCGTAAACAGACGTATATGCAATTACAATACCGTCTTCTTCACTCTGATAGCTTGACCACGTATTATACAGATTTATATAATATCCAAGGTTTTCGCTGAGTACAGGACCGTGCAGCGGACATATAGTCTGTATATCAAGGGCAGCGGCTTTTTTAAGAAGTGCTTGAACCTGTGCGCCATATTTTCCGACGATACCTATATAGTAACGCCTTGCCTCACATGCCCAATCTTCCTCAACATCAAGCGCTCCAAACTTACCAAACCCGTCAGCAGAGAACAACACCTTATCAGTAGAATCATACGTAACAATAACCTCGGGCCAATGCACCATAGGTGCAGTAACAAAGGTAAGATTGTGTTTTCCGAGCGAAAGGGCATCTCCCTCACCGACAATAATAGTTTTGTCTGAAAAATCAACTCTGAAGAAATTTTTCATCATAACAACAGCTTTTGCAGATGTTACAATCTTTGCATCGGGATAATTCTTTACAAAATTAAAAATATTTGCCGAATGGTCAGGCTCCATATGCTGAACAATAAGATAGTCTGGCTTTCTGCCACCGAGTGTACTTTGAATGTTATCAAGCCATTCATGTGTAAATGCAGCATCAACAGTATCCATTATGGCAATTTTTTCGTCAATAATTGCATATGAGTTGTAGGACATTCCATTGGGCACACTGTATTGTCCTTCAAACAAGTCAATTTTATGGTCATTAACTCCAATATATTTAATATCGTTTGTTATATACATTATCAGTCACCTCTTTTAGCTAAAATGTTTTTTATAAAACACTTACAATGTTAAGGTCATTATCTGTAATTACTATATCAGCTTTCTTTCCCACAGTAATAGAGCCTACACTATCATATACGCCGATGCTCTTTGCAGGATTTGCGGTCGCCGCCTTTATTGCTTCTTCAAGCCCTATTCCAAATGAAACCGATTTTTTCATACAATCAAACAGATTTGTTGATGAACCTGCAAGCGTGCCGTCAGGGAGTGTTGCTTTGCAATTCTTTACATATACCGCCTGTCCGCCAAGACTGTACTCTCCGTCCGCAAGCCCCGTAGCTTTCATGGAATCACTTATAAGAACAACCTTGTCGCTGCCGAACATTTCAAATGTTGCACGTATAACAGACGGGTGAATATGATATCCGTCTGCTATCAGCTCCACATATGCCTTAGCATCACGTGCCGCACCGATAATTCCACTGTCACGATGCAAAAAAGGATTCATCGCATTGTAAAGATGCGTTACATGGTTTGCACCATTATTAAAAGCCTCCGTCGCAGTATCAAAATCCGCCGTACTATGCCCAAGTGATACGTTACAAATATCAGATGCCTTTTTAATAAATTCCTGTGCGCCGTCTATTTCAGGAGCAACGGTAACAAGCTTAATTTTTCCACCACATGCATCATTTAATTCACAAAGAAGCTTGAAATTGGGCGAAAGGATAAACCTTTCCTCCTGTGCACCTTTCTTTGCTGCAGATATAAAAGGACCTTCAACGTTAACACCAATAATTTTTGCACATTCGTTGCCGTAATCTTTATCTGCTGTTTTAAGTATCTTTATAATATCTTCCTTTGATACAGTCATTGAAGTAGGACAATAGCTTGTAACACCATGCTCTTTAAGATATTTTCCCGTAATATACATACCCTCGGTATCAGCATCACAAAATTCATGACCGTAGGAGCCATGTGTATGAACATCCACAAGCCCAGGAATTACAAGCTTTCCTGTTGCATCAATTTGTGTTGTGTCAGAAACACATTCAATACTTTCAACTATAACTCCGTCATTTATAAAAACGTCCCTTTGTTCAAAGACAAATTTATCGGTAAAGACCTTTCCGTTTCTGATAATCATATCTTTATATTCCTTTTATAAGAGATAATGCAGCCTCATCAGCAACGATTGTAACATCGTTATGCATCTGAAGTATAGATGCAGGAACTGATGGAGTAACAGGTCCGCAAATTGTTTTATACATTGCATCAGCCTTACTTTCGCCTGACGCTACAAGGAGAATTTTTTTAGACTGCATAATGCTCTTGATACCCATTGTATAAGCATACTTTGGTACATCGTCGATAGACTGGAAAAATCTTGAATTTGCTTCTATAGTACCATCAGCAAGCTTAACGCAATGTGTTTCGGTTTCAAATGCGTGCCCAGGCTCGTTAAATCCGATATGACCATTTCCGCCTATTCCCAAAAGCTGCATATCAATACCGCCTACGCTGCGTATAACATTATTATACCTTTCGC
Source organism: Clostridia bacterium (assembly GCA_045646985.1). Lineage (GTDB taxonomy): Bacteria > Bacillota > Clostridia > UMGS1883 > UMGS1883 > UMGS1883. Next base: position 2,444 of record JAZRLV010000099.1, read on the forward strand.
ACTCTTTTTCACTGTCCTCCTGTGTGCCGTCAGGGATATTTATATTTTTCTTATCAATATTAATATGGTTAAAGAACTTGCTGCACATGAAATAGTAGTAGCTCTGGTCATTATCCTTTGTGAGTCCCTTGTATTCATCAAGATTTACAGATACAACCTGTGAAAAATCCACATCGCCCTTATTGTACCACTCAATAAGCTGTGCATAAATTCCTTCGGGTGTAGAACCTGTTGCAAGCCCGAGTACTGAATTTGGTTTCATAATTACCTGTGCTGATAAAATATTTGCTGCCTTTCGGCTCATATCTTTGTAATCTTTAGCCTTGTAAATTTTCATTTGTGTCATTCTCCTTAGCTTCGTTATTTACCTCTTGTTCTTCCTTAAGAAGTGCTCCGTTTTTGAAAACCTCTTCAAATTCTTTAGCATCAAGCTTTTCATGCTCTATAAGTGCATTTGCAATATTGTCAAGCTTATCACGATTATCGTTAAGAAGCTTTTCACAGTTTGCGTAGCATTCATCAATAATACGCTTGATTTCTTCGTCAATGCTTGATGCAACGCTTTCGCTGTAGTTTCTTCCCTGTGAGAAATCTCTGCCTAAGAATACTTCGTGAGTTTCGCTTGTAAACGTTACATAGCCAAGCTTATCGCTCATACCGTACTGCATTACCATCTTTCGTGCAGTTGATGTCGCTTTGTCAAGGTCGCTTGAAGCGCCTGTATTAATGTCATCAAACACTATTTTTTCAGCCGCACGTCCTGCAAGCATCATAACAATGCTTTCAAGCATTTCATTTTTAGAAATGTAACTCTTATCAGTATCAGGCAAGCTAAGAGTAAATCCGCCTGCTCTTCCTCTTGGTATAATAGATACCTGATGTACATTATCCTGCGTAGGAAGAAGTCTTGCAGCAAGCGCATGACCTGCTTCGTGGTATGCGGTCTTTCTCTTATTTTCTTTATTATGCTGCTTTGTAGCCTTTTCAGGCCCCATAACAACCTTTAGCATTGCCTCGTCAATTTCGTCAGGTCCGATTTTTTTCTTATCTCTGCGTGCAGAAAGGATTGCCGCTTCGTTCAAAAGATTTTCAAGGTCTGCACCTGTAAATCCGTATGTTGTCTTTGCAACAGTTTCAAGTGAAACTTCTTCAGACACAGGCTTATTCTTTGAATGCACCTTTAAAATAGCCTCTCTGCCCTTTTGGTCAGGATAATTAACAACAACCTGTCTGTCAAATCTTCCCGGGCGGAGAAGTGCCGGGTCAAGAATATCAGGGCGGTTAGTTGCCGCAATCATAATAATGCCCTCGTTAGTTCCAAAACCGTCCATTTCAACAAGCAACTGGTTAAGAGTCTGCTCACGTTCATCGTGTCCGCCGCCAAGACCTGCACCTCTCTGACGGCCTACGGCATCAATTTCATCTATAAAGATAATTGCCGGAAGATTCTTACGTGCCTGTTCAAAAAGGTCACGCACACGGCTTGCACCTACACCGACAAACATTTCAACAAAGTCTGAACCTGAAATTGAGAAGAACGGCACGCCTGCCTCACCCGCAACAGCCTTTGCAAGAAGAGTTTTACCCGTTCCCGGAGGTCCTACAAGAAGTACACCCTTAGGGATACGTGCGCCCAGTTCAATAAACTTCTTCGGGTTTTTAAGAAATTCAACAATTTCCTCAAGCTCTTTCTTTTCCTCGTCAGCACCTGCAACATTTTCAAAAGTAATTTTCTGCTTTCCTTCAGCAGGTGTCTTTGCCTTTGATTTTCCAAAGCTGCCTATTCCATGACCGCCTGTCTGCTGCTTCATAAGCGAGAACCAGAAAAGTCCTATTACAAGAATCATCAGAATCGTAGGAATAAGTGAAACCCACCACGATACTGTTTCAGGAGCAGGAACTGTAGTTGTAATATCCCCGCTTTTTATCTGCTCCTCGATTTCTTCACCAATAACGGTAAATAATATCCCCTGAGTAACCTCGACAGTGTATTTTTTTCCGTCAATCTCGGCAACAGTTGCAACATCACCTATTTCAAGATGCTCAACATTCTTCTTTTCCACAGCTGTAACAAGCTCTGAAAAAGACATTTTGCCCGAATCAGGCTGCTGCAGCGACATCATCATTAATATAATAATTATAATCGGTAAAATTATATAAAAGCTTATGCTTCTGAAAGACTTTTTCAAAAACAATACCCCCTTTTCACACTTGACATTTTAACATTTATCTTAATACAAGACAATCCATTTTACATATTATTCATAATATTCGCTTTTAAGCACTCCTACAAACGGATATTGTCTGTACTTATAGTCATAATCAAGACCATAGCCAACCACAAACTCATCAGGAACTTCAAACCCGATATATTTTACATCAACATCAACAACTCTGCGTGAAGGCTTGTCAAGGAATGTACATAATTCTACACTTTTAGCACCGTTTTCGAGCAAATATTTCTTAATACAGCTGAGTGTGCGTCCAGAATCCACAATATCCTCAACTATTATTATATCCTTTCCTACAGGATCAAAACCTTTTCCTGTGTGAATTTCAACATTTCCGCATGAAACTGTACTGCTGCCGTAGCTGGTAGCAAAAATAAATGAAATTCCTACAGGGATTGAAACTGTTCTCATCAAATCTGATGCAAACATAAAGCTACCGCTTAAAACCGATAACATCAGTGGCTCTTTCCCCTTATAATCATTATCAATTTCTTTAGCAAGTCTTTTTATACATTCCTGTATTTCCTGCTCCGATATAAGTATTTTTTCAATAGGTTCGTTGATGTTTCCCATAGTTTCACATTGCCTTTCTTTTGTAAATTATTTTTTTGTATATTTAATAATAATAAATTTCTTCGTTTCTTCGTCTGGTGCGTATAGCGAGGACTGACGCATTCCACCAACATATATAATCTTAGAATCCTTTTCCACTACCGGAATTAAATCCCGTAAATGTCTGTCAATTTTTTCGTCAGAAAAAATATCACTCAGCTTTTTCGTTCCGTACATACCTTTTGGAGATATTTTGTCGCCGTCTTTTCTGTAGCGCACCAAAAGCGGTAATGTAAGCTTTTTTGCATCAAACACCGCTGTATTTTTTCCGTATTTTACAGCTTGCGTGTCAGAATATTCCACGCTTAATTTCCAGTCCTTATGCGATACCTCGTGTTCTACATCAAGAATATCTGAAAATTCTTTATCATTTTGTCTTTGGCAAAAATTCACCTTATCGTATGCCTTTTCCGCATAGCACTGCGCATCAATATCAAACTTCTTTCCGCTGTCCTTGTAGAAAAAATCTATAAACTTTTCAATCTTTTCAGCCGTTACCTCACGCACGCCCCAATCCTGTAGTACATTTGCCGCAATTCTTCTTTTTAGCGGAAGCGGTGCATCATTAAACGGTTTTATAAGAACATATTCTCCAAAAAAGCACTCACTTTTTACTACCCGTGCGCATTCACTCAAAAACTCGTTATCCTCTGCTATACACCTTGCGGCAGAAACAATTTTTTGTTCCGCCCCTGATGATATTTCACGAAGAAGTGGCATTACATTAAGCCGTATCTTATTTCTTGCATAAATCGGAATTTGATTGGTAGAATCCTCTCTCCACGAAAGGCTGTTTGAGTGGAGATACTTTTCAATTTCTTCACGTGATACATCAAGCAGAGGGCGAATTATATTATCTCTTTTATATTTAATTCCGCAAAGTCCTTGTGCCGATGTTCCCCGGGCAAGCCTGAAAACAACTGTTTCTGCATTGTCATTAAGGTTGTGCGCAGTAGCTATCTTTGCATTTCCCACTTTTTTCGAAAGCTCATCAAAAAATTCATACCTTAGAATGCGACCGCACTCTTCTTCCCCTAATTTTCTTTCCCGTGCAATTTTCATAACATCATATTCACGGTAAAAGCATTCAATATCAGCCGCCCTGCACACTTTTTTTACAAATTCACTGTCTGCGTCAGATTCCTTTCCCCTGATTAAATGATTTACATTTGCCACATAAAGCGATAGCTTGTATTCGCTTTTAAGTACAAGCATAGTATGTAAAAGGCAGATTGAATCCGCACCGCCCGACACTGCGCATATTACACTGTCACCCATATTTAAAAGGCCGTTTTCTTTAATTGTTCTGCGCACCTTGTCAAGCAATGACCACACCACCTTTTTTATTGTATAGGAATTTGCGTAAATTTAAGACGCATGAAACTATGTTTGCATAAGTTTAGGGTGCGACATGCTGCTTTTTTTAGTTTCTGCTGTCAAGATTCATAAATTTAGTATATTCGCCACGCCATGCAAGATTTATTGTTGTACACTCACCGGCACGGTTCTTTGCAAGAATACATTCTACAATGTTTCCTGCGCTTTCCTCCTCCGACTCCTCCTGCGGACGGTAAAGCATAACAACAATATCTGCGTCCTGCTCAATCGAGCCGCTTTCACGAAGGTCGCTAAGCATAGGTCTGCGTGCAAGCTTTTCAGATGCACGGTTGAGCTGTGAAAGTGTTATCACTGGAACATTAAGCTCTTTTGCCATAATTTTAAGAGAACGGGACATTTCACTGATTACCTGCGTTCTGCTCTCACCTTTACCCTGCATCAGCTGTAGGTAGTCGATGAGAACAAGTCCCAAACCCTTCTCCATTTTAAGTCTGCGGCACTTTGCCCTGATTTCCGCAACGGTTATACCCGGGGTATCATCAATGTAGATTGGTGCCGTTATAATATCCTTAAGTGAGTGTGCAATTTTTGTCATTTCGCCTGCATCTATATCACCGATTCGCAGCTTTCCTGCTTCAACAAGTGCCTCACTCGATATAATTCTATTTACGAGCTGTTCCTTACTCATTTCAAGCGAGAATATTGCAACGGGGACCTTTTCACGTATTGCAGCATTTTGCGCTATATTAAGCGCAAAGCTTGTCTTACCTACACCGGGACGTGCCGCAAGAATAATAAGGTCACTGTTCTGAAGACCTGCTGTAGCTGCATCAAAACCTGTAAAGCCTGTCCTTATACCCGTAACCTTTCCGCCACGTTTTTTAAGCTCGTCCAAAATTGCAAGTGTGCTCTTTACAACCTCGCCAATGTGTACAAAGCCCTTACTTCCCTGTTGCTCGGTTATTCTGAAAATCAGCTGTTCACTTCTGTCTATGATATCGGCAGTAGATTCCTCATCCTTCATACCCATATCCATAATCTCGCTTGCAGACTCAATAAGCGCACGCAGCATCTTTTTATCACGGGCAATTTCTATATACTGTGCCAGATTTTCTTTGGTAAAAACATTCTGCACAATTTTTGTAATGTATGCAATACCGCCCACACTGTCTAATTTATCGCCTAATTTTTCAGAAAGTGTTACCATATCAACCGGCACGCCTTCCTCAAAAAGAGAGGCTATTGCATTAAATATTGTTTTATTTGCAGTAGCATAGAAGCAGTCCTCGTCAAGCTTATCCATAGCCTCAACAAGAGCCTTTTCATCAAGTATCATATTACCTAAGATTGCTGTCTCTGCTTCAAGATTATAGGGCATGGTTCTTCCAATGGGCATTTCCATTTATATCACCATATTTCTTTCAATATCTTATTCGGGATTAACAACTACTTTTATAGTTGCTGAAATTTCGGGGTAAATTTTAATTTCAACACTTGTTTCACCAATGGCTTTTATACCGTCGGGAAGCACAACCTTACGCTTATCTATTACATGGTGCAGCTGATACTTAATCGCATCGGCAACGTTCTGGTTTGTAATCTTTCCGAAAAGCTTTCCGTTTTCTCCTGCTTTTCCTGTAAGAACTATTTTTGCACCTTCAAGGCTTTTTGCAACTTCCTTTGCCTTGTCTATCTCCTGCTGTTTATGAAATGCCGCCGCTTCGTTCTTTCCCTTTATATTGTTAAGCACATCTGCGGTTGCGATTTCCGCCATTTTTTTCGGGAGCAGAAAATTTCTTGCATAACCGTCGCTTGCCTCAACAACATCGCCTTTTTTTCCGTGTCCCTTTACATCTGTTAAAAGTACAACCTTCATTATTTAAACTTCCTTTCTTAAACATCTAATGTCTCGTCTATTGCCTTTTTAAGAATATCGCTCGCATCAGAAACAGATATACCCTCCATCTGTGCTCCGGCAACCATCATATGTCCGCCACCGCCCAGCTTTTCAAGCACTACCTGTACATTAATTTCTCCGAGTGAGCGCCCGCTAATCATAACATTATTATTTTCACTTCGTGCCACAACAAACGACGCTTTAATATCGTTGATTTCAAGCATTTCATCAGCCGCCGACGCAATTACAAGATGCGGCACAACGCCTGAATACATTGAAATTGCAATATTGTCACGATACAGCTGTGCCTCTGTCACAATAGATGCCTTAAGCTTGTGATTTTCGATTGTTCTTCTTAAAAGCTTTTTGACATGAAGTGTATCTACACCTGCGGCTCTGAGATATGCCGCTGCCTCAAACGTTCTTACACCCGTTTTAAAGGTGAAGTTCTTCGTATCAACCGCAATACCTAAATAAAGTGCCTCCGCATCAACGGTGGAAACTGAATAATGGTTTGAAAAATACTGCATAATTTCGGCAACCATTTCACACGTTGACGATGCAAATGGCTCGTGATACACAAGGTCTGCATTTGAAATAAAGCTCTCACTTCTTCTGTGATGGTCAATAACAACCTTTGTTTTTACAATTTCAAGAAGCTCGGGCATTTCGGTGTATTCGGGTATATGTGTATCACAAATTACGAGCAGAGTTTTTGGTGTAATAAACTCTTTAACTCCACTCTTTCCGATAAACATATTATCGTGATAATGATTTTCCTCAATCTTTTTAAGGAGAAGTGACACAGTGTCGTCCCTTGTAGTAAGGACAATTTTTGCATCCTTTTTTGCAAAGTTTGCCAGACTCGCAATACCTATTGCAGCACCTACTGCATCGGCGTCACTGTTACGATGCCCCATAACAAGCACATTATCAGAAGCCTCGATAAGCTCCCTCAGGTTATGTGCCATAATACGTGCCTTTACCTTGGTGCGCTTTTCTGTTTCTTTTGAATTTCCCCCAAAGTACTTAAACTTGCCGTTTTCACGGATAACAACCTGATCTCCGCCTCTGCCGAGCGCCATTTCCAGTGCCTTTCTTGCAGATATCTCGTTTTTATAAAGGCTTTCACCGCCCACACCGATACCGATGCTGACCGTTGGGGATATTTTTGCAGTGGGGTTAAAGCTTTTTATTGTCTGCAATATATCAAATTTGCTTTCAATAAATTTTTCAAGCTCTTTTTTCGTAAATATACATATATATTTATCCTTTTCCGTCTTTTTGACAAAGCCTCCCACATCCTGAATCCAGCCTATAATATTTTTATCTAAAAGCGTGATAACATCAAGACGTTCTTCATCTGTTATATCCTCAACAGCCTCATCAAAATTATCAACCATGATATGACAAACTGCACAGCGTGCATCTTCAGCAGCACGCCTTGCCTCGATAAGTTCTGTCACCTTTTCAAGATAAATCATAATTGCCGCATGGTCAGGTGATGTTCTTCTTTTTACGTTTGCACGTATACTGTAGGTTTCATCGCCGATTTTTGCAATTATAGACTCACGCTCTGCTGAGTCATATATCTCACGAATTTTAATTTCGGGGATAAGCTCTGAAATCTTCTTGTCTGAAATTGAAGAAAACATTTCCTTAAACGCAGAATTGTACCATGCAATCGTGCCGTCAACACGAATTCCTGCGATAGGATTCATTGATTTAAAAAGTGCCTCGTTATTCTGAAGCTCGTTTTCATCACTTGCAGCATCACTGATATATTCTTTCATCTTTTTGATTCTGTGAAAATGCCAGACTACCTTTTCAAGCAAAATCAAAAGTGAGCAAACTATCATTAGCAGTGCAACCTTCATATTTTCACGGATAAGGAATATTGCACATACAAGTATTATCACCGAAAAAAACGGTGTTGCAGATTTTGGAATCGGATTAAACTTATCGTTCTTTTGCTTCATCTAATTCCTCCTTCATATAATCTTCTTTTCCTATTTTGCGCAGGTTGATAAATGCATCAAGTGCAGCAACAAGCGCATATATCGTAAACAGATTTATAAAAGGACTTATCGCAGTAATTGTCGAAGATGTCATTACTATAAGTATATGGATTATAAATCTTATTACACTGTTTTTTATAATGCCCCTTGCATAAAAATCCAGAATCGACATTCCTGCAAAAAAGCATATTCCTGCCAGTATCAAAAATACATTCATAGAAACATAGGTAATTGTTTCATTAATATTTAAAACAGCAATAACTATCGAAGCCATTAGCACAATTACCATAGTACGTGGAATTTTTATAAGTGCAAAGCTTGAAGAGACTCCGCCTCTTAATTTCCTTTGATGCAGACATACAAGCCACATAACGACATAGCCCACCATAACTGAGCTTATAACAAGAATAGACGGGATTACCGCTACAATTAATGAATGCATAGAGTCAAGCAGTTTTTCTATTACGGAAAAATCAAGCTGCGCACCGCTTTGGGTTAAAAGAAGCTGCATCTGCTCTTTCATAAGTGCAACAGGCATGTCTGTAAGGAATTGTGCAACACTCACCCCTGCTGCCGTCGCTTCATAACGCAGACTCATAAACGATGGCAGTAAAAATCCAAGTGCCGCAAGCCATACCCCTGAAAAAAAGTTTCTTTTTACTACGATAGCATATATACATGCTGCAGCACACAATATTGCCTCTAATGAAAGGAATAACCCCTGTACCTTTGCCGCCTCACCAAAGGAGCCGAAAAAGAACATTGATATACATACCGATACCAGAGCACTTACCAAAGAAGTCAGCGGACCGCACAGTATAAAAGATACCGCTATATTGTATGCACATAAAACCATCGCAACAGACGGCATACCGAAAATAATCGGCAAAAGTGAAATTCCTATTCTAAAAATTAAACCTATATTCAATCTTTCTTGTCGCATTTATCTGTCCCCTACATTTTCAGCATGGCATAAAAATCCATGCTAATTTATCTATCATATAATAACATATTTTCCCTTCCTTGTAAAGATATTTTAAGCAAAATAAAAAGGAAAGTCCTTATAATTTTCCGGTTGATTTTTATATTGCAATATGTTATTATAACAATATATTTTTATTTAGGCATAATGGAGGTGTTTTGAATGAAAATAAGTGAGGGCTATCTTCTTCGCACCGTAGCAGGGAAAAACATCGTGGTTTCTGTAGGGTCTGATGTTAATTTCAACGGTATGCTTACCCTTAATGATACAGGAGTATTTTTCTGGAATCTCTTACAAAATGACATCACTAAAGAAGAAATGCTTGAAGCTGTGCTCAAAGAATACGATGTATCTAAAGATGTAGCATCAAAGGATATTGATGAATTTATAGGCAAGCTTTCAGCAAATAAAATTTTAGAAAACTGACAGGTGTAAATTATGTACATTAAAGATGAAATCAGAACGCTTGGCGAGGCGGTAGAAAAAGAAATCGCTCCCTATTTTGAAAGAATTGATGAAATTGCACGCTTCAATCAGGAAAAAGTACTCGATGCGTTTATAAAAAACCGTGTAGGAGAAAACTGTCTGTACCCATCCACAGGCTATGGCTACGGAGATATAGGCAGAGAGACACTTGACCGTATATATGCAGACATTTTTGGTGCTGAAGACGCACTGGTGCGCCACAATATTGTAAATGGTACGCACTGCCTTGCAATATCGCTTTTCTCTGTCCTGCGACCCGGAGATACTCTTCTTGCAGCAACGGGAAAGCCGTACGATACTCTTGAAGAGGTTATCGGAATTTCAGGAAACAGCGGAGGCAACTTAAAGGATTTTGGCGTATCGTACCGTCAGGTGGATTTAATTGACGGGAATGTTGACCTTGAAGGTATAAAAAAAGCTCTCACCCCTGATGTTAAAGCCGTTATTCTTCAGCGTTCAAAGGGTTACGACTGGCGTGACACTCTAAGCTGTGAAAAGCTTGGTGAGGCGATAAGCTTTATAAAATCACTGCGCAGTGATGTATGCTGTATTGTTGACAACTGCTACGGAGAATTTGCCGAAAAGACAGAGCCTTCGCAGCATGGTGCAGACCTTGTTGTAGGCTCGCTTATTAAAAACACAGGCGGCTCTCTGGCGCAATGTGGCGGCTATATCGTAGGTAAAAAGAAATATGTGGAGCTTGCCGCATTCCGTCAGACAGCACCCGGTATCGGCAAAGAATGCGGCGCAACCTTAGGACAGAACAGATATATGTATCAGGGGCTTTTTATGGCACCGCATATTGTTGCACAGGCTATTAAAAGCGCTGTTTTCTGTGGGGCGCTTATGCAAAAGTTGGGTTATGAGGTTAATCCTACGCCCCAAGTTCCCCATTATGATATTATTCAGGCTATTAAATTTAAAAGCGAGGAAAAGCTCATAAAATTCATACAGGGTATCCAAAAAGCATCCCCCATTGACAGCTTTGCTGTTCCTATGCCATGGGATATGCCGGGATATCAGCATCAGGTAATTATGGCTGCAGGTACGTTTGTATCAGGAGCAAGTATTGAGCTTAGCGCAGATGCACCTATAAAAGAGCCTTATGTCGGCTTTATGCAGGGCGGTATAACATACGAAAGCGCACGTCTTGCAATTATGCACGCTGCAGGAGAAATAATTGATTTATAATACTTTACAACAAAAGCCGTCTGTAACTTTACGTTTACAGACCGCTTTTCGCTATTACAGCACCTTATATCCCTGTGCCTCAATAATTTCTTTTAATGCTTCAAAGGAAATTTCTTTATTCATTTTTACTATTGCCTGTCCCTTTTCGTGGCTTACAATTGCTTCTGTAACACCGTCTGTGCCTTCAAGTGTTTGCTTTACTCTCGCCTCACAATGGGGGCACATCATTCCTTCAATTCTGATTGTTGTTTCCATTTGTTTTTTCTCCTTTTCCCTTTTATTAATTTTAAAGAAATTAAGCCTTAGTGCGTTTGTTATTACACATACGCTTGAAAGACTCATTGCGGCGGCTCCGAACATCGGGCTAAGCTGCCAGCCTGTAACAGGAATCCATACCCCTGCCGCCAGAGGGATTCCGATTACGTTGTAAAAGAATGCCCAGAAAAGATTTTCACGGATATTTTTCAGCGTTGCACGGCTTAATCTGATTGCCGTTTGTGCATCACTCAAGCTGTTTCCCATAAGCACAACATCAGCCGATTCAATGGCAATGTCTGTTCCTGCGCCTATAGCAATACCTATATCTGCCCTTGTAAGTGCAGGTGCATCGTTTATCCCGTCACCAATCATTGCAACTGTGCCCTGTTTCTGAAGCTCCCTTATTGCTTTTTCCTTTCCATCGGGAAGCACGTCTGAAATAACTTCGTCAATTCCCACCTGTGCACCGATACTTTCAGCCGTTTTCCTGTTGTCACCCGTCAGCATTACAGTACGTATACCGATTTTTTTGAGCGCTTTTATAGCCTCTGTACTGTCCTCTTTAATTATATCCGCTACTGCAATAATACCTTGCACTTTTCCCTCTTTTGCGAATATAAGCGGTGTTTTGCCTTTTTCGGATAGCTCCTGAATTTTATTTCTCACTTTCTCTGAAACCGTTGCTTTTTCGCTTATTAATTTTAAATTTCCGCCAAAAGCATTTTCATTATTTATTTTGCCGCATACTCCGCTGCCCACAAGTGATAAAAAACCCTCAATTTCAAAGAGCGTTATATTCTCCTCACTGCATTTTTTCACAATAGCTCTGGCTAAAGGATGCTCGCTGTACTGTTCAAGTGAATATGCAGTTTCAAGCAGTTCTTTCCTTGTTACACCCTCATTTGGTATAATGTCTGTCACACTCGGCTCACCTTTTGTGATAGTACCCGTTTTGTCAATCGCAGCTATCGTTACTCTGCCTGTTTGCTCCAGTGCAGCTGACGTTTTAAAAAGAATTCCTCCACGTGCACCTACGCCGCTGCCCACCATTATTGCAACAGGTGTAGCCAGTCCCAATGCACACGGACAACTGATTACAAGCACACAAATTCCTCTGCCCAGCGCAAAGCCAAAGCTTTCGCTGCAAAGCAGCCATATAATCGTAGTTATCAGGGCAACAGCAATTACCACAGGCACAAAAATGCCCGATACCTTGTCGGCAATTTTGGCAATAGGCGCTTTTGTAGATGCAGCGTCACTTACCATCTTAATAATTTTTGAAAGCGTTGTATCATCGCCCACACTTGTCGCTTTACATCGTAAAAATCCCGACTGATTAACTGTAGCAGCCGAAACCTTGTCACCTTCTTTTTTATCAACGGGCAGACTTTCACCCGTAAGTGCCGATTCATTCACTGCACTGCTTCCCTCAATAACAACTCCGTCTGCCGGAATGCTTTTTCCGGGCTTTACAAGGAATATATCGCCTACCCTCACATCACTTGCCGCAATAACCATTTCTTTTCCGTCACGTATAACAGTTGCAGTTTTCGGTGATAAATCCATTAAACTTTTTATAGCATTGGTTGTCTTTCCTTTTGAATATGCTTCAAGCATTTTTCCAACTGTTATAAGTGTAAGTATCATCGCCGCAGATTCAAAGTAAAATTCATGCAAAAAGCTGTGTGCACGCACCATATCGCCCTTAACATACGCATCTGTCATAGCAAACAGTGCAAAAACGCTGTATAAAAACGATGCCATAGAGCCTAAGCTTACCAATACATCCATATTAGGTGCACGATGCAGAGTGCTTTTGTACGCACTTATAAAAAACTTCTGATTAATCACCATCACAATTCCTGCAAGGAGCATTTGCACTATTCCAACAGCTATGATATTTTCCTCAAACAACCTCGGGTAAGGAAGATTAAAAAGCATCTTCCCCATTGAAAAATACATCAGTACTATTAAAAATATAACTGACGATATAAGTCGGGCTTTCATTTTTTTTATTTCGCCTTTGCCCGTCAAATCATCTGTATTCTCCGCTTTTTTTGCGCCTGCTTTTACTGCGCCATAGCCGGCATTCTCTACCGCTGCAATAACACTATCCTCACTCGCCGCGCCCTCAACCATCATTGAATTTGTAAGTAAATTTACACTACAGCTTACCACACCCTCTGTCTGTGACACAGCCTTTTCCACCCGTGCACTGCACGCAGCACAGCTCATTCCCGTAATATTATATTTTTCCATACTATCACCTACTTTTCCGACAATATTTCCTGTGCTTCTTCCTTTGTAAGATACTTCATATCAACCATCGCATTCACAACAGTTTTCTGTCTCTTTTTTGCGAGTGTGGGATTGTTGTCAAGCGAATAAACAGACGGTGCATTCGGAATTCCCGCAAGAAGCGTTGCCTCGTAAGCTGTAAGCTCTGACGGTTTCTTTCCGAAATACCCTTTCGTTGCCTCGCCTACGCTGTAATATCCGCTGCCGTAATAAATTACGTTAAAATAAAGCTCCAGTATTTCATTTTTTGAATACTTCTTTTCAAGATTTACAGCTATCATAACCTCTGCAACCTTGCGGCTCAGTGAATTATCATGCATAAAGTACATATTTTTAGCAAGCTGCTGCGTTATACAGCTACCGCCCTCTGAAAGCTTGCGGTTTTCAATATTTGTTTTGATTGCTCTGCCTATTCCAATTATATCTATGCCCTTGTGCTTGTAAAAACGCCTGTCCTCAACCGAAACAATAGCTTTTATAAATGTGTCAGAAATTTCATCAATCGGGGTAAAGTCATCTGCACTTCTTATCTTCTGTGCTACAGCTTCAATGGGCATCTGCCCGATAGCCTGCTTATATTTCCCGTAACCGCCCGATATAATAACAGCCGACACAATAATTATTATAAGAAGAGTAAATCTAAGCAGTTTTTTTATCGCTCTCACTGTTTCTCCCTCCTTTTTCTGCGGATACCCCCCGGGGGAAGTCCCCTAATCTTTTTAAATACAGCCGCAAAATAACTACTGCTGTTAAACCCGCAGCTTTGCGCAATTTCAGTAACCGGAAGCGTTGTTGTAACCAATAATTTTTCCGCATTTTTCACACGCACCCTTATAATATACTCATTTACGCCAAATCCCGTAAACATTTTAAACTGTCTGGAAAAATGACACTCGCTCAATCCGAATGTTTTTGACAACATTCCAAGCGACAGCTCCTGTGCAAAATTTTCAGAAATGTAATGCACAGCATTCTGCACTATAGAATTATTGGGCGAAAGCTCTTCATTTTTCGCTTCGTCGGTTATTCTTTTAAGGCGGACAAGAATTTCACGGATATATCCTGCAATAAGCTCCTCCGAATAACGGTCAGAGCGCTGATACTCTTCCTCAGCCTTTTCTACAATCTCCCTGATTGGCGCATCTTTATAATAAAACGTTTTAAAGCACGAAAACAGTCTGTCATTAGGCGGATACATAATAAATTCATTTGTAAAGGCGATAAGCAGCCTCTCCGCACCTCTGTTCTTAAGTGTGGCTGTCTTATGTATTACGTGGGGCGGAATCAGAATCACATCTCCCTCGTTAAGGTCAAAAACCCTGTCCTCAATAAAATAGCGCACACTTCCCTTTGTAAGAAAATATATCTCGTAATGGTCATGGTAATGCGCACTAATCATATTATACGCACCTGCACGTTTTTCACGTGTCACGGTATAGCTTTTTATAACTTCATCCAGTGCAAGACTCATATACTTTCACCCCATATAATTAATGCACGCAGTGCAATTCATGAGCCGTAAGGCTTAATTCATGAAATCGCAAATTTCAATTCACGCCGCAAGGCAATTCATTGAGTTTGCTTCGCAAACTCATTATAACAGTTATTTATATTTATTTCAAGCAAAAAATTGATATTTTCGCACAATAATAGCAAAAAATTGATTGAAATTAGCAAACTTTTGTCATATACTCAAATTAATAAAACTCAAGGAGGAATAATTATGTATTCAGAAAAAATTATTCAATTTGGCGAAGGCGGCTTTTTGCGTGGCTTCGTTGACTGGATGCTTCAGATTGTAAACGAAAAAACAGACTTTGGCGGTAAGGTTGTTGTGGTACAGCCCATAGAAAATGGTATGTGCGATATGCTTAGCGCACAAGATTGCGTTTATACACATATCTGTCGTGGCAGTGAGGGTGTTGACACAAGAAAAATTGACGTAATTTCACGCTGTGTAAAGCCGTATGAGGATTATGCATCTTACATTGCGCTTGCAGAAAATCCCTCATTCCGCTTTATCGTTTCCAACACTACAGAGGCAGGTATCAGCTTCAACGAAAATGATAAGCTGACAGATACACCACCTGTATCTTTCCCTGCAAAGGTTACACAGCTTCTTAAAAAGCGTTTTGACCTTTCACTTCCCGGTTTTGTATTTCTCCCCTGTGAGCTTATTGACAAAAACGGTGAAACACTTAAAAAAGTAATTCTTCAGTATGCAGAGCTTTGGGACTTGGGCGCTGACTTTGCCGCATGGGTGGAAAAGGAAAATATTTTCTGCAATACCCTTGTTGACAGAATCAATACAGGCTTCCCCAAGGACGAAAAAATTGACCTCGGCTACGAGGATAATATGCTCAACACTTCAGAGTATTTCCATCTTTGGGTAATTGACGGTTACAAGGACCTTTGCAAGGAAATTCCCTTTGACAAATGCGACCTTAATGTTATTATTACCGAAAACCTTGCAATATATCGCACAAGAAAGGTGCGTATTCTTAATGGCGCACACACATCACTCGTTCCCTATGCTCTTTTGGAGGGATTTGATACTGTTAAATCCTGCGTTGACGATGAAAAGATGCTTTCTCACATCAAAAAGTGTGTATATGATGAAATCATCCCCACTCTCGACCTCCCCAAAGAGGAATTAATTCAGTATGCAGATGACGTAATCACACGTTTTTCAAATCCGTATATTAAGCACTTCCTTTCATCTATTGCGCTTAACTCCGTAAGTAAGTTCAAGGTAAGAGTTCTCCCCTCAATTCTTGAATATATCAAGAGATTTAATAAAATGCCCGAAACACTTATCTTCTCATTCGCTAAGCTTATCGATTTCTACAGAACAGATATGACAAACGACGATAAAGATGTATGCGACTTCATGAAGAATGCATCTGTTGAAGAAATTCTTGCAAACACAGCACTTTGGGGCGAAGATTTGTCAGACCTTTGTGCGGAGGTAAAGAAATATGTTAATAAATAATCTTGATAACGTTGAAGTTAATCTTTCAGACGGTCATAAATATGCACGCATTGATATAAAACAGGGCGAAAACATTATAAAATACGGTCAGCCCATAGGTCACGCTACAAGTGACATAAAAAAAGGTGAGCACGTGCATACACATAATATGAAAACCAATCTTTCAGGTGAGCTTGAATATACCTACGAGCCTGGAGAAGTAAAAAAAGACCGCATTGCGACCAACCGCACATTTATGGGTTACAGACGCACTGACGGCAGTGTAGGAATAAGAAACGATGTATGGATTATTCCCACAGTAGGCTGTGTAAACAGTCAGGCAAAGGTTATCGCCGAAAAAACAGGTGCCAAGGCGTTTACACACCCCTTCGGCTGTTCTCAGCTTGGTGACGACCACAGCACAACACAGCTGATACTTAAAGGTCTTGTAAATCACCCCAACGCAGGCGGCGTGCTTGTACTGGGACTTGGCTGTGAAAACAACTACATTGACCAATTTAAGACTGTACTTGGTACGTGGGACGAGAACCGTGTTAAATTCCTTAACGCACAGGAATCACCTGACGAAATTGAAGAGGGAGTAAAAATTGTAAAAGAGCTTCAGGAAAAGGCAGCTCTTATCCCCCGCACTCCTATCAGTATTTCAGAGCTTAAAATCGGTCTTAAGTGCGGCGGCAGCGACGGCTACAGCGGTATCACTGCAAATCCGCTTGTTGGAAGGCTTTCCGACCTTCTTATTTCTATGGGCGGCAGCTGCGTGCTGACAGAGGTTCCTGAAATGTTCGGTGCAGAACATCTTCTTATGAAGCGCTGCAAAAACCGTGAAATATTTGATAAAACAGTTTCACTTATTAATAACTTCAAGCAGTATTTTATCCGCCACAATCAGGTTGTATACGAAAACCCCTCTCCTGGTAACAAAGCCGGCGGCATCACCACGCTTGAGGAAAAGTCTCTCGGTTGTGTACAAAAGGGCGGTCTTTCCGAAGTGGTTGACGTGCTTGATTATGGCGATACTCTTAAGGAAAACGGTCTTTCTCTCCTTAATGGTCCGGGAAATGACATTGTGGCTGTAACAAATCTTACCGCCTGCGGTGTACATATGATACTCTTCACTACTGGCAGAGGAACTCCCCTTGGAGCACCTGTTCCCACAATCAAGATTGCAACAAATCATTCTCTTGCAGAAAGAAAAGCAAACTGGATTGATTTTGATGCAAGCCCAATGCTTAATGGCATCGACCCCACCGAGGCACTGCTTGATTACTGTATTGAAATTGCAAACGGCAAGCAATCAAAGAACGAAATAAATAAATGCGAAGAAATTTCAATATTTAAAGACGGCGTTGTTCTTTAAAACCTATATATAAAACAAACCGGAGCAGAAAATTCTGCTCCGGTTTGTTTTATTTAAGCCTACTTTTATTCGTATTTTGTCCAATCAATATTTTCTCTAAGCTCTGTAAATTTCTCATATACATGATTCTTCTTATCATAGTCATGACCGTTTGTTGCTTCTTGAACCGGAATGTAATACCATACAGACTCATCGCTGTTGTCAGACCATTTTTTCATTGTGTGAAGCAAATCATCAGTGGTTTCAGGCACACGATTCAGAACTCTGTTAATCATTGTCATTGCTTCAGCACGTGTGATAAACTGATCTGGTTTGAAAGTATTGTCTTCATACCCTCTTATCCAGCCGTATTCTGCCGCCTCACAAATATCTTTTTCTGCCCAGTGACCTGAAACGTCTGCAAATTTATTTTCAGAAGCAAATTCAGCGTCTACAAATCTTGCGCAGATTGCAGCAAATTCAGCTCGTGTAATATTTGCATTGGGAACAAAGTTGTCTGCCGTTCTTCCGTTTATAATTCCGATATTTGCCATAGTTGAAACAGCTGTGTTAAACCAGTCTTCTTCATTTACATCAGCAAAGCCGTTACCGTTTGTGAGAGCCTTTTCTCTTTCTGCTTCCTTGAGTAATCTGAAGAATATAGTAGTAACCTCAGCACGAGTGATATTATTATTAGGTCTTACTGTTCCGTCAGGATAACCTACTACATATGCAAAATGATCTACACCATTGAGCTTTTCGGGAGTCTCATAACCATTTCCTGCAAGACCATTATCTACAACCCAAGAAGCGTATACAGTTGTATTCTTTGTCATTTTTACTTCAGTTACTCTCTGAGTAAGCTCCTTATCAAGATACCAGCCCTCAAATATGTAGCCTTCCTTCTTGGGAACCTTTGTCAGCTTAACTGTTGCGTTTCTTGTGTATGTTTCGCTGTCAACAGATGAACCTCCATCGGTTTCGTATGTAAGAGAGTATTTTGATACACCGCCACCCGAAGAAGGGCTGTAAATGTTTGCTGTATGTGATCCTGTACCTGCATATACAATGTTTAAGGTGATAGCTTTATCCGGTACACTTTGACCGTCAAAAATTACGGATGTTTTTCCGGACATTGTAATGGTTACGGTGTGTTCGCCCACTGTTGTATATTTTGACGCACCGGGGAGTTCAAAGGTAAGATCGGATAAATATCCAGCAGGATTGCTCAAACTATCCAGAAGCTGTGTCACTGTAATAACGTTTTGTTGAGCGAAATGAACTTTAACCTCGTTGGGATTGACATCACGTGCTAAGTTTTCATAAAAAAGACCGTTATCATCTGTTAGGCTACCGGCATCATCTGCACCTGTCACAGTAACTCCTGGATGACTTATTGTTACATCAATCACAGTATTTATAGTCGCTCTCTTAAATTCATTCAAAGCATCACTGTCTCCTGCAAGTACAGTTTCAATAAAATAGCTGCTTTCAAAAAAATCTCTTAACTGCTGCATACCAAGAGTTGCCGTAAAATCAGCATTAACTCCGCCTGATACCAAGGGTGCAGTTGTAACAGAAGAAGTAATACTAATAGGCATATTATTAAAAGCTAAGAAAGGATCTTCTATCGTAGTAAAAACTGTTTCGACGTGCTCCTTAACCGTTGCTGCCGATGCTGTTGTAAACACTGAAAAGACCATCATCAATGTTAATACAACGCTTAAAACTTTTTTCATTAACATTCACTCCTTATAATGATTATATAAATTTTAATTAAAATACCTATGTATACACACCTAAGTATACACCTAAGGGGAATAAAAGTCAATGTTTTGTTAGTGCCTATTTCACATTTTTTAACAAAAAAAGTAGTGCAAAAGCTTGCACCACTTTTTTATATATTGTATGAATTTATTATGCTCTCTTCCCTGTAATCGCCTTCATTGCAAACAAGAATGCAACTGTAAGAATTATTCCAACAGGAAGAAGAATTACTGCATTCTGAATAACACCTGCAATAAGATACATTACAAATGAAATTGCTGCAACACTTATTGCATATGGAAGCTGTGTTGACACGTGATTTACGTGATTACACTCACCGCCCGCCGATGACATAATTGTTGTATCTGAAATGGGGGAACAATGGTCACCGCATACTGCACCGGCAAGACATGCTGACATACCTATAACAAGGATTTCGCTGCCTTCGGGGAATATTGCTACCACTATCGGGATAAGAATACCAAATGTTCCCCATGATGTACCTGTTGAGAATGCAAGGAAGCATGCAACAAGGAATATAATCGCAGGCAAGAAGTTAGCAAGACCGGCTGCCGCACCATCCATAAGACCTGCAACGTATGCATCAGCGCCAAGAAGTCCTGTCATGTTTTTAAGCGAAGTTGCAAGAGTAAGAATTGTTATTGCCGGTACCATTGCAATAAAGCCCTTTGGCACACAATCCATAGCCTCTTTAAACGTCATAACTCTTCTTGCTACCATATAAATAATAGTAACAACCAATGCAATCAGACCACCCCAGGGAAGTCCTACTGTTGCATCAGTATTTGAGAATGCATCAATAAAGTTAGCACCATCTAAAATTCCGCCTACATATACAAGTGCAAATACACATATAACAATAAGTACAACGATAGGTAATACAAGGTCGATTACCTTACCCTTTGAAGAAGGTACAACCTGCTCACTTTCGGCACGGTCACCGCATGTATAAAGGTCGCCTTTTTCAATAGCATTCTTTTCATGAAGTGCCATCGGGCCGTAATCAAACTTCATAAGCGCTATTGCAATTACAAATACAAGTGTAAGAAGTGAGTAGAAGTTATAAGGAATTGCCTTGATAAAGAGTGCAAGGCCTTGTCCTTCAGGAGCAAACTCTGAAACAGCAGCAGCCCATGAAGAAATAGGAGCTATCATACATACGGGTGCAGCAGTTGCGTCAATTATGTAGGAAAGCTTTGCTCTTGAAATCTTATGTGCATCTGTAACAGGGCGCATAACTGAACCAACTGTAAGGCAGTTGAAATAGTCATCAATGAATATAAGCACACCAAGAACGAATGTTGCAAGCATTGCGCCGACTCTTGACTTAATGTTTTTCTTTGCCCATGCACCGAATGCAGCGCTTCCGCCTGCCTTGTTTACAAGTGCAACTATAGCACCAAGAACTACAAGGAATACAAAAATTCCTGCAATTCCCGAAACAGAAGCAATTATACCGTCATTAAGTATTGCATCTACAGTTTGAATCGGTTTAAAGTTTGTTGCAAAAAGACCGCCTACAACAATACCTACAAAAAGAGAACTGTAAACCTCTTTTGTAATAAGCGCCAAAGCGATTGCAATTACCGGCGGCACAAGTGACCAGAATGTTCCTGCCATTTTAC
>JAZRLV010000100.1:0-14399 GCA_045646985.1 Clostridia bacterium
AACACTCAGTTTGCTCTGACGGCTGAAATTGCGAGAGAGCAAAGGAAACTGATTTCTCGCAATTTCTCGGTTAAAGGCAAAAATTACTGAAAAACGCATCTTCATCGCTAAGGTTAGCTAACTTGTAGCACAAACTTGGGGTTTATAAATTTACTTTGACTGTTTGGGCAAAAATTGCCGTAACAATTTCCTCTGCAGACGGGCAATTTTTAGTCTGACCTCCTCGGCAATAGGTTTGCCGATGCAGACGGCACAATAAAGGCAAAGAAAATTTATAAACAAAGACCACTTGTTTGTATTAAATTGCACGTCATATACTGAAATCGCCCCTGCGAGGCCGGTTTGGGGTCCGGGGAATCGGAACCCCGGAACTTTTGCTTCTTTTGGTTACAAAAGAAGGGGATACCTTCCCAAGGTGATTCGCTTGCAAATATTGCGGAAAAAGTATTACTTTACGCATTTGGTGAACAACTATTATAAATTTTCCATATTCAATTTCAATCTGAGCAGGTTGCATGAAACCTTTCTTTTTTTGTATTGCAAAAAATAATCTTCTGTGATATACTAAACTTCTAAAAGTATGCTTATAGGAGAAAATATATGCCGCTTGATGCTATAGCACTGGGTTGTATTGCCCATGAACTTGATAATGAACTAAAGGAATCCAGAATTGAAAAAATACATCAGCCTGAGCGTGATGAAATACTTCTTGTGATAAAGGGGCGCAGCGGCACTAAAAGATTGGTAATAAGTGCCAGCAGTGCAAATGCACGAATGCATCTTGTTACCCAGAGCAAGGAAAACCCGGCTATGCCGCCCATGTTTTGTATGCTTCTTCGCAAGCATCTTACAGGGGCAAAAATATGCAGTGTAAAAAGACTTGGCTTTGAAAGAGTGGTAGATATCGAATTTTCGTCGAGGAATGAGCTTGGGGACTTGACACAGCGCCATATAATCTGCGAAATTATGGGGCGTAACAGTAACATTATTTTTCTTGATGAAAACAGACGAATTATAGATTCTGTAAAACATATTGACCTTACGGTAAGCTCGGTAAGAAATATTTTGCCCGGGCTTTGCTATATGATGCCGCCCGCTGCAGATAAAATAAATCCACATGAATCGACAGAGGAGGACTATTATAATCTTCTCAAAGCATCTGCCGAGGGAAGAGAGGCAGACCGTGCCATAACAGATGGTGTTATGGGGATAAGTCCGCTTCTTGCAGGGGAATGTGTATACCGTGCCTGTGGCAGCAGAAAGCTGTTTGTGGGCGAGCTTACACAAGCGCAGATGCAAAAGACAGCTGCAGAGCTTGCAAAAATGTTTGATAGAGAAAAAAATGCAGACTTTTCTCCGTGCATTCTTTTTTCTGAAAATACAAATAAGGTGGCTGATTTTGCGCCGTTTGAGATAAAGCAGTATGAAGGCAATATGAAGTGTACATTTACTGAAAGCATGAACAGCGCTGCGTGTGAGTTTTATTTTATGCGTGATTTAAATACACGTATGAATGACAGAAGCAGTGCAATTACAAAGGTTGTCACTAATAATCTTAAACGGGCAGAAAAAAAGCTTAATATATTACAATGTGAGCTTAAGGAAGCAGCAAAAAGAGAGCATTACAGAATTTGCGGAGACCTTATTACTGCAAATCTTTACCGAATGAAAAAAGGCGACGAAAGATTGATTGCGCAAAATTTCTATGACGAAAATCAATCAGAAATTGAAATAAAGCTCGATATAACAAAAACGCCGTCGCAGAATGCGGAAAAATATTATACAAAATATAAAAAAGCAAAAAACACAGAAATTTATGCAAGTGAGCAGATTGAAATTACCATTAAGGAAATACAGTATCTTGAATCGGTGCTTTATAGTGTGTCAAATGCACAGACACCGACGCACCTTTCTGAAATCAGGGCGGAGCTTGCTTCTTATGGTTATATCAAAGGCGATAACAGTAAAAAGAAAAAAGAAAAACAACAAACGGGAAAACCGCTTGAATTTGAATATAACGGCTACACAATTTATGTAGGACGCAACAATGTACAAAACGATTATCTGACACTTAAAATGGGGCGTAGCCGTGATTTGTGGCTGCACACTAAAAATATCCCGGGTTCACATACTTTAGTGAAATTTATGGGAGAAGAATTCCCTGATGATGTAATAGAGGTTGGGGCATCACTTGCTGCATTTTATTCAAAGGGAAAAAATTCTCAGTATGTAGAGGTTGACTATTGCCCTGTGAGCCATGTGAAAAAACCGTCCGGTGCAAAGGCGGGAATGGTTATTTACGAGGGATATAACACCGCATTTGTAAAACCGCAGCTTCCAAATGATGAAAATTTGAGGAAATGATATTATGTATAATTATCTTGACAAAATAAAATCCCCTGACGATTTGAAAAAGCTCGGAAAAGATGAGCTTCCTGTGCTTTGCAGCGAGATTCGTGACCTTCTTATAAACACTGTTTCAAAGAGGGGCGGACATCTTGCGGGGAATCTGGGCGTTGTGGAGCTTACTGTAGCACTTCACAGAGTGCTTGATTCGCCAAAGGACAAAATTGTGTGGGACGTGGGGCATCAGTCCTATGTTCATAAGATACTCACAGGAAGAGCGCAAAGACTTGACTCTCTCAGGCAGATGGACGGACTTTGCGGATTTTGCAATCCTAAAGAAAGCATACATGATGCATCCTTCACAGGTCACGCATCAGCCTCGCTTTCCACAGCGGCAGGTATCGCCCAGACAAGAGAGCTGACGGGCGAAAATTACAAGGTTGCTGCAGTGATAGGTGACGGTGCATTTACAGGCGGACTTGCGTTTGAGGCGCTTAATAATATCGGAAATTTGCGCTCGAAAATGCTTATTGTGCTTAATGATAATGAAATGTCAATATCTGAAAATGTAGGTGCATTTTCTGCGTTTTTGTCACGTGCCAGAACTAACAAAAAGTATACAGCGTCAAAACGAAAGATTATTGAAAAAATCAGAAGCATGCCCGGCGGCGGAGAAAAGCTGATGCAAACTCTCCACAAAATAAAGAAACACATCAAATCGGCAGTTACGCCTAATTTGTTGTTTGAGCAGTTCGGCATTACATATCTGGGACCTGTAAACGGCCACAATATCGAGGACATGGAGGAGCTGTTTGCACGTGCGCTGGCGCTTGATGAGCCTGTGCTTGTTCATGTTATTACAAAAAAGGGAAAGGGATATGCCCCGGCGGAGAAGATGCCGCAGAAATTTCATGGTATAGGACCCTTTGAAAAAATAACAGGGGAGACAGAAAGCAAAAGGGAATCGTATTCTGATGTTTTCGGAAAACAGCTTTGTGCCCTTGCGCAAAAAAACAATAAAATTGTTGCTATTACCCCCGCAATGACGGCAGGCAGCGGTCTTAAGCAATTTGCAGCAAAATTTCCGGAAAGATTCTATGACGTGGGAATTGCAGAGGGATATGCCGTTACATTTGCAGGCGGAATTGCCGCAGGCGGCGGGGTGCCCGTAGCGGCTATTTATTCGTCTTTTCTTCAGCGTGCATATGATAATCTTATTCACGATATTGCAATAGGAAATTATCATGTTGTGTTTGCTGTAGATCGGGCAGGCTTTGTAGCGGGCGATGGCGCAACACATCAGGGCTTGTTTGATATTTCCTATCTTACGGGAATACCTAATATGGTGCTTCTTGCCCCGTCCTCATACAGCGAGCTTGAGAAAATGCTTGATTATGCAGTTAATCAGCATAACGGACCTATTGCTATCAGGTATCCAAGAGGCAGAGAAAAGACAGATATCAATAACGGTGAATTTGTCCTTTCTAAGGCATCGGTTGTTAAGAGTGGCAAGGATGTTACTATTGCGGCGGAGGGGCAGAGTGTAAGCATAGCAATAGATGCGGCACTGCTTCTTGAAAAACAGGGAATCAGTGCAGAAATTATAGATGTGAGAACAATCAAGCCTCTTGACTTTGACACAATATTTGAAAGCAGCAAAAAAAGCGGGCATCTTTATACCCTTGAAGAAAATCTTATGCGGGGGGGAATGGGTGAGATGCTTGCAACAGAGGCAAAGATAAGAGGGTATGATTTTAAAATGAAAATCAAGGCAGTTGAGGATGAATTTGTTACGCATGGCTCTATGAAAGAGATAAGCGAGCGCTACGGATTTAATGCCGAAAAAATTGCACTTGATATAGAAAGGATGCTTAAAGGTTGAAACAGCGGCTTGATATATATTTGGTAGAAAACGGCCTGGTATCAGGGCGTGACCTTGCAAAAAGCCTTATTATGGCAGGTAAGGTATATGTAAATAATCAGAAGGCTGATAAAGCAGGTGAACAGGTAGGCGAAAAGGATAAAGTAGAGGTACGTGGCGAAACTCTTAAATACGTTAGTCGTGGCGGTCTTAAGCTGGAAAAAGCAATGGAAAGCTTTCCGATAAATCTTGAGGGTGCTGTTACGATGGATATAGGCGCATCGACAGGCGGCTTTACGGATTGTATGCTTCAGAACGGGGCACGCAAGGTCTTTTCAGTTGATGTAGGTTATGGTCAGCTTGCGTGGAAATTACGTACCGATGAACGTGTAGTTAATATGGAACGCACTAATATCCGCTACGTAACTCCCGAGGATATAGGGGAGGAGCTTGATTTTGCATCAATCGACGTTGCTTTTATATCTTTAAAATTAGTGCTTCCTGTTGCAAAAAATCTTCTTCGTGAAAACGGAGAATTAGTTGCGCTTATCAAGCCCCAGTTTGAAGCAGGGCGTGAAAAGGTAGGAAAAAAAGGCGTTGTGCGTGATGCGTCAGTTCATCGTGAAGTTATAGAGGAAGTAACGAACTTTGCGCAAGAGTGCGGATTTTGCATATTGGGAATAGATTTTTCTCCCATAAAAGGACCTGAGGGGAATATTGAATATTTAATGTATGCAAAAAAGTGTGACAGCTTTGAGAAATATGATTTTACTGACGAAATAGCTTCTCTTGTGGAAAAGAGCCATGCAGAAGCAAAATGATATTAATGTGGTGAGAATATGCTTTTTTCTATAGATAAAAATAAAAGCCTGGCTATTTTGCAGGCGGCAATGGCACTGTTTATAGTGCTAGCGCCAACGCTTGTGGGAATGTTGGGCCCCTTTGCGGGGGCATATGCAGTAAGCTTTTTTTCGCTCGCTTTGCTTCTGATACGATTAAAGGATACGGAGAAAATTTATGTTTCAAGGTATCACTTTGTAATGCTTACGCTTCTTTTTTATTCTTTGGTTTCGTCTATATGGGCAAGTAACAGAGAGGGTCACCTCATATATTTATTTATAATTGGAGCTGTAACGGCGTTTTTCTCTCTGGCGGTGGATTATTTTTCTGAAAGTTCGAAAGATACTATCGCTCGCAGAATGATGTATATGTTAAGTACGGGCGGAGTTATATGTGCACTTTTAAATATTATATACTGGGTTACCTGCATTGTTCCCGTTGCAGGTAAGGAAAGCTTTTCACAGGGAATGGGAAGTGCTGATATACTGGCAGTATTTTTATTTTTGTGCATATGCGCATCACTGCATCTTTTAAAGGGGAACTCTGCTGTGCGCAGACATATGATTGTTTTGGGTGCTGCGTTGATGCTTTTTTCGTTTGTTATGTGCAGAAGTCTGGCTGCCTGGCTTTTTGCTTTTTCAATTTTAGTGATATATGTTATAGGTAAAAAGAATCAGAAGCTTTTCATCACAACAGGTATTTTGATTTTATCAGCATTTACACTGGTTTTGATAATCGCTATGCGCTTTTCTTTAAACGGTACTATGTTTGCGGATGCCTTTTCATATGCGCTAAGCCACCTGTTTGGTATTGGCGGCGGTTTTGAAAGCAGTGCATCCCTTTTCAAAACACAAGCTTATGGCGAAAATACCCTAAGCTGTCTTTTTCTCAAAATTTTTGCAGGCAGTGGAATAATGGGGCTTTTAGTAATTATTGCAATCGCAGCTTTCAGCATAAACCACTTTATAAAGCTTAGAACATGGGAAAGCCTTATTGAAATGTTCCTGACAGTGATGATGATTATTCTGCCTTTTAATGGTAGCTTTACGGCACTGCTTTTGTGGGCAGGTCTTATAGCGTATAACGAACAAGCAACGGGAAAATGTAACAAGCGCTTGCTACAGAAGAATTATCTTAGTAAAACTTCGTATGTTCTTTTAGTTGCTTGTGTTATATCAGTGATGCTGATGAGCCAAGCTTTTATGCGATGCAGTGCTGACTTAAAGAGAGAAAAAGGTGATTACAGCGGAGCCTACGACCTTTACAGGGCAGCGGCGGCAATTAATATGACAGATGCGCAAAGCTGTCATAAGGCAGCGCATATGCTTCGTCTTGGAAAAGAACTTGATAAAAAGAGTGATGAGGCAGTCGGGCTTATCGATAAGGCTATAAAGAGGGATAAAAGAAATCTTGCTCATCTTGAGGAAAAGGCACAAATCTACTACGCATGCAAGGAATATGAAAAGTGCGCAGATGTATTTAAAATGGCGGCAAAAGGAGCAGTTATAAACGGTAAGTATAATCTTTCTGCGGTAAAAGCTCTTTACGCAGCAATGAAAAATTATCCTAAGGGTAGCAGTGAGGCTAAGCGTGCATATGAGGAAATAGTACAAACCGCACAAGCTACAGAGGATTTGGATTACAGAAAAGAGATAAACGATATAGCTGATAAGGCACTTGGTTATACAAAAGGAGAGCTTACCAATGCGCAAAATGGGAATTAAAGATATAATGTTTTTTGTTATCGTTGCTGTGCTTGTAGCAGTAACAGTCTTTTCAAAAGTGTATACAGATAACAAGCAAGAAAAGCTTATCGGGATACACGTAAAAGGTGAGGTAAATGCACCCGGATACTATGAAATAGCTTACGGTGCACGCATAAAGGATGCGATTAAATACGCAGGCGGAGAAACACCAAAGGCAGACCTTAATACGCTTAATCTTGCTTTAATGCTTCGTGACGGGGAAGAACTTACAGTCCCTGCAAAAAACGACGGCAGTAAACAAAGCGCTTCAAATAAGCTTAATATAAATACTGCCGATGTGTATAGTCTGTGCAAGCTTGACGGTATAGGAGAAGCACTTGCAAAAAGCATTGTTGAATACAGAGCACAAAACGGCTCTTTTAAATCAATAGATGAGCTTAAAAAGATTGATGGAATAGGCGAGGAAAAATTAAAGAAATTTGCGTCTTGGATAACAGTATAATATTCACCCTTTCTCTTGAATATAACTATTGAGAAAGGGTGAATTTTTTTGGAAAAGAATATTGTACTTAAAATTGCGGAAAGAAAAGGCGTGTTTTCGCACGCATATGAATACAGCGAATATGAAGATGCAGCGGTGGTGGTAGTTAAAAACAAGACTTCAGCATTGCGCAGACTTGCCAGAAGAAAGGGCGAAGAAAATATTATTGTTGCTTGCCCCGATGTTTCCCGCAGGGTATTTGAAAACAAAATAAAAGAATACAATAATATTTCAGAAGAAGTAGTTGTATCGGTGATTGAAAAAATTTGCAGACAAAGTGCAAAAAAGTTTTCTATGCCCATTCCATTTGGTGAAATATACGTTGCAGCACCGCATCACCTTGCATATTGTATTATTAACGCATTATGCGGTCTTTCACGGCTTTTTACTGTTGTTTCTCCGAATGAAATAAATGGAAGAATATATGACGAGCTTTATTTTAAGCAAGGGACTATAATAAGGCACATTCCTTATTTTAATAATGATATCCGTGATGATGCTATTATAATAAGATGTGATGAGGAAGAAATGAATTATCCTCCGAATACAGTGCTTATAGATTTTTGTAAGCAAGCAGCACAAGGAAAAAACATATTAAACGCAAGAGGCGTATATATTTATGATGAAAGCATTTGTGATATTCAAAGGCTATGGGGTGGCGACAGCGGGGCGGCGCTTTATACTTTAATGGAGAAAATCCCTGATAAAGAGGCGGTTTTGGATATAAACAGAAGAACTGACAAAATTTTTTTGCTTGACACAGAGGCGTTTTAATAATATAATAAATAGAGTATGTACTGCAAAAAAAGGAAAAATGAAATGAGGTTATGAGGAAATGGCAAAGAAGGTGTTACTCACTGCTGAAGGCTTGAAAAAACTTCAGGATGAGCTTGACAATCTGAAAAATGTCAGAAGAAAGGAAAATACGGCAGCGCTTAAAGTAGCAAAGTCATTCGGCGATTTGTCAGAGAACAGCGAATATGATGAAGCGAAGAATGAACAGGCAGAAATAGAAGCGAGAATTTCCGAAATAGAAAACATGCTTAAAAATGCGGAAATTATAGATGAAGATGATGTTGCTACAGATGTTGTATCAATAGGTGCAAAAATCACTGTTAAAGATGTAGAAGACGGTGAGATTAGCGACTACCTTATTGTAGGTTCTACAGAGGCTGACCCGATGAAGGGAAGGATTTCTGACGAGTCACCGCTCGGAACTGCGTTGCTCGGACATAAAATAGGAGAAACTGTTACGGTTGAGGCTCCTATGGGCAAGCTTGAATACGAAATTGTAAATATTTCTAAATAATTAAAAGTCTGCATTAGTATTTATACTGCTGCAGATTTTGTTTTAAATATAATGTGAATAAAGTGTAAAATTAAGTGTTGTTTGATTGACTTTAAAAATTAAGTGTGTATAATTATAATGTGATTTTTTCTGAAAAGAAGAGGAGATGTATTTATGAGGAAAAGAATTTTATCACTGCTTACTGCACTAATGGTAATGACAGCCTTGACACCGGCAGTGTTTGCAGAAGAAGCATCACAAACAGTTACATATACATTAAGTCTCAATGATGCCATAGCTATGGCGCAGGAGAGAGATATGGGCTATGTCAGTGCTGACACAAGCATAAAGAATGCCGAGCGTCAGCTACAGCAGGCAAAGAAAAATCAAAGAGACTTGAAAGGACCTATCCGCCTCCCTGCAGGACTTGCCAATGTAGCCGTTAAGCAAGGCTACTATGTAGAACAGGCAAAAATAGGGGTAGAGAGTGCAATCCGTGCAAAAAAACAGCTGCAAAGCTCCAATGCATATTCCATAACACAGCAATATTATGGAGTAAAGCTCTCTGAAGCGGTGAGCGAAAATCTCACAAGTGCGTATGAGCTTGCGCTAAACAATAAAGCCACGATGGATACACAATTTGCCTTGGGACTGGTTTCGGAGCTTGATGTAAAAAATGCACAGTACTCCGTGAACGAAATGAAGGTATCTGTTGAAAAAGCTCAAAGAAATCTTGACCTTGCACGAAAAAGCCTTGCAGTGGCTCTTTACATAGAAGATGAAAATTTCATTCTTAATCTTACAGATGATATTGAATACAAAGAATTCAGTGCCGACCTTTTGACAGACACTGCAAAAGCAATGGAGAGCAGATATGATATTTATCAGTTGAAATCCGTATATACACAGGCAGAAAAATATATGGATACAACAATACTTCTTGGCGCATCATCATCGCAGCATTCAGCAGCAAATCAGGCGAAGGTTGC
The DNA here is from genome assembly GCA_045646985.1 of Clostridia bacterium. Classification (GTDB taxonomy): domain Bacteria; phylum Bacillota; class Clostridia; order UMGS1883; family UMGS1883; genus UMGS1883. The sequence goes on from JAZRLV010000100.1 coordinate 9,572, forward strand.
GGCAGAATCTACATATAAAAATACAATGAAGCTTATAGGAATATCAATTAATTCTTCATATAACAGTATTCTTGATGCAAAAGATGCGCTAAGTCTTTGTGAGGAAAAGCTTGCACTGCGTCAGCAGGAATATGATATCGCTGTTATTCAGCATGGCTTGGGAATGATCACAAACACCGCCCTTACATCTGCTATGACAAACGTTACAAGCGCACAGACAGAGCTTGAGAATGCAAAGCTTACATACAAGCTTGCTGTGGAAAAATACGGCTATGAAATTGAGATAGGGCTTAAATAATGACAGAAAGGAATAAAAAAATGAAAAAATTAACAGCATCAGCACTTTCGCTTGTATTATTGCTCGCAGTAACAGGCTGCGGAAAAGGCAGGGAGGCATCTTCACCGAAAAATGTTGAAAACGTGGCTGTAAATGTTTCTGTTGTAGAAGCGCAAAAAACAGCTATTGAGGATACAGTTACATATACAGGCGAAATAAAAGCATCTGAATCAACAAGTGTTTCCGCAAAAGCAAGCGGAACTGCAAGAGTAGTTTATAGTGAAATAGGTGATTACGTAAACGAAGGAGATATTCTTCTTCAGATTGATGATACGGATTATCGTACACAGTATAATCAGGCAAATGCAGCGTATCAGTCTGCGCTTGCTCAGTATAACAGTGTGACAAACGGAACTGCGCAGCAGACAAAGCTACAGCTTGAGAGTGCTCTTAATGCTGCAAAAATCGAATACAATAATGCAAAAACAAATTATGAAAATCAGAAGGTGCTTTATGACAGCGGTGCAATAAGTAAAACTGCGTATGACGGCGCTGTTACACGTTATGAAAATGCACAGCTTAATCTTAATACTGCCCAGAGTAATTATGATTTGACAGTAGATGTTGTACTTGCAGAGAGCAAGGCAAGCGCAAAGGCAGCCCTTAACAGCGCATCTGTAGCAGTAGAGGCTGCACAGAATGCCCTTAATAATACCGTTGTGCGTGCTCCTATTTCAGGTTACATAGCAAGCAGAAATGCTAACAAGGGACAGATGGTTAGCCCGGGGGTGGAGATTTTCAGCATTAAATCAACACAAAGCATTGATGCGAATATTAATGTTACAGAAAGTATAATTCCAAATATAACAGTCGGAACTAAGGCTATTGTCAGCGTAAAGGCGGCAGGGGCAGAAAATATTGAGGGAACTGTCAGCAATGTAAGCCCTGTAAAGGATGCAAAAACGGGAATGTATGCTGTAAGCGTGGCAATCGACAATGTAGATGGACTTATAAATGATGGTATGTTTGCAGATATCACACTTACACTCAAGGATTCTGCCGATGCACTTGTTATTCCGTCAGAAGCAATTTTGGAGGATGAAGACGGAGCAAAGTATGTTTACGTGGCAAATGGAGACAACGCAAAAAGAGCTGATGTTACAGTCGGCATTATTACAGATGAATATACAGAAATTATTTCCGGAATTTCCGAGGGTGACAATATCGTTGTTTCCGGTAAAGACTATCTGTCTGATAAAAATAACAAAATTAAAGTTGTAGAGTAAGGGGCGGATAGCAATGAAAATACATGAATTATCGGTAAAACGACCGATTGCCGTTACTATGGTAATTCTCATTTGTGTAGTAATCGGTATTTATTCCCTTTCCATGCTTCCCATTGATGCAATGCCGGAAATGGATTTGAAAATGGCAGTAGTTATGACCACATATTCAAATGTTGGTTCAGAGGAAATTGAAAGCCTTATAACAGAGCCTATAGAAGAGGCGATAGCTTCCGTCTCGGGGCTTGACACTATGCAGAGCCAATCCATGGAGGGAATGAGCGTCGTCATGGTACAGTTTAGTAACAATACCGATATTGACGAGGCCGTAAGTACAATCGAAAATAACATTGATATGATTTCAATGATGCTTCCCGAGGATGCAAGTGAGCCTACAGTGTTAAAGCTTGATATGAATTCTATGGCGTCCTTGATGATGTCTGTATCATATGAGGGATATGACCTTATCCAGACAAAGCAGTTTGTTGAAGATAATGTTGAGCCTAAAATAAAATCTGCCGGCGGTGTAGCGTCAGTTAACATAAACGGCGGACAGGATAGAATTATTGAAATAGAAGTTGATTCCGAGAAGCTTCAGGGCTATAATATGTCTTTTTCAGATATTGTAGGTGCAGTTGCATCACAAAACAGCAATCTTCCCGCAGGTAATACAGAGTCTAATAAAAAAGATTTGTCAGTTCGTATGATGGGAGAGTTTCGCAGGATTTCTGATATAGGACTTGTACCTCTTACAACATCTCAGGGTCAGGTAATATACATTAAGGATATTGCTGATGTTAATGATACATATGCAGACGAAAAAACATATTCCCGCATTAACGGAGAAAACTCTATCTCCATTTCTGTAAGCAGTGAGTCAGATGCCAATACTGTTGATGTCGTGAACGGAGTAATAGATGCTCTTGAAGAAATCAAGGCGCAGCATCCCAAATTCCGCTATGACATAACAATGGAGCAGGCAAGCTATATTGAGGACTCTATAGCCTCTGTTGCAGAAAGTGCAATTATAGGTGGACTTCTTGCAATACTTATTTTGTTTCTTTTCCTTGGTAATGCAAGAAATGCTCTTGTAATCGGTGTTTCAATGCCTATATCAGTTATTACTACATTTATAGGCATGTTTATTTCTGGAATGACACTGAATATTGTTTCACTTGGCGGTCTGGCGCTTGGCGTAGGTATGCTGGTGGATAATGCCGTCGTTGTCCTTGAAAATATTTTCAGAAGAAGAAAAGCATATGGCGACGATGCAAAGACGGGCGCTATGAAGGGTACCGGCGAGGTTATCGGTGCGGTTGTGGCATCAGTGCTGACAACTTGTATAGTTTATGTTCCGATACTCTTTATAGACAATATGATGGCTATCATGTTCAAGCAGCTTGCATTTGCTATAGTATTCTCACAGACTGCGTCGCTGCTTACAACAATGCTTATTGTTCCAATGCTTTCCTCCAAAATTGAAAATATAGAGGAAAGAAACAAAACATTTTCATTTATCCTTACACCGTTTGACAGAATGATGAATTTCTTATATAGTGTGTATGAAAGAACTCTTCGCTTTGTTCTTTCTCACAGAAAGTCATTCCTTGCAGGTGTAATGGCGGTGTTCGTGCTTAGTATGTTTATCCTTTCAATTAAGGGTATGACTCTTATGCCGTCAAGTGACGAGGGTACGGTGTCTATTACAGTTGAGCTTCCGCAAGGAACTCAGCTTGAAAAAACAGATAAGCTTGTACGTGAAATTGAAGGAATTGTAAAAACTTATAAAGATGTCGAAACTATTTCAACAAGTGTAGGAGCAGGTGGAATGATGGCAGCGCTTGGTGCTTCAAACGGCAATCAGGCAACCGTTACACTTACACTTGCGGAAAACAGGAAAACCGCAACGGCTGATGCGGTGCAGAAGATAAGAGAAATGCTTTCTGAAATCAGCGGTGCAGAGATTTCTGTTGAAGCATCAAGCCAGTCTGTGGCAATGGCATCTGATGAGGTTTCGTTCAGATTTACGGCAACAGATGATGAGGCTCTTGAGGATTATGTTTTAAAGGCACAGGCAGTTCTTTCGGGGATAGAGGGCGTTGTGGAAACTGAAACATCTATAGGCGAGACAAAGCCTGAGGTGCGTGTTGAGCTTGACAAATCCCGTGCAGCACGCTATGGTATAAATACAACCTACGCTGCAACCTTGGTGAACTATGCCCTCGGCGGAGCTAAAGCATCTGAATATACGGAAAATGGCTCAGAGTATGATATCAGAGTTGTTTATCCTGAAAATTATGTTGATAATTTTGAAGAGCTTAAAAAACTGCAAATAAAGAGTCCTGTAGGGCAGTGGATAACACTTTCAGATATAGCAGATGTTTATATTGAACAGGGACAGACAACAATTACACATATTGACCAGAAAAGAGTTATTACCCTTACAGGTAAGATTTATGGCACAGATATGGGAACGGTCAATCGTGCGTTCAATAAAGAGCTTTTGAAAGTGGGAACTGTTGAAGGTGTAACGCAGCAATCAGCAGGCTCGTACGAAACGATGATAGAAGCAATGCTGTCACTTGTAGTTGCTATTTTGCTCGGTATTCTTCTTATGTATATGATTATGGCGGCACAGTTTGAAAACACAGTGCAACCTCTTATAATTCTTTGTACTCTTCCACTTGCAATGATTGGTGTTGTACTGGGGCTTGTGGTTTCTAATACCCCTCTTTCTGTGGTAAGCTGTATTGGTATTTTGATGCTTATTGGTATCATAGTAAACAATGCGATAGTACTTATAGAGTTTATAAATGACCAAAAGAGAGAGCACCCCGATATGCCCCGAACTCAACAGGTAGTAAATGCGGGTATTGTCAGAATGCGTCCCATTCTGATGACGTCGCTTACATCAATACTTGGTTTCCTTCCTATGGCACTGGATTCTGAAGGCGGCGGTGTTATGATGCAGCCTCTTGCAGTAGCGCTTGTCGGCGGTCTTACGGTGGGTACTTTCCTGACACTGTTTGTAATTCCTGTAATATATTCGATAGTAGACGAAAAACAGGAAAAACGTGCAAAGAAGAAAGCAATGCGAAAAGCAATAAAAAAATCAATAGAGGGGTAAAAGGGGATGTAAAAAAAGTCCAGACCGCAAAAAGGCAGAGATATGTAAAAGGCTCCCTTGTGTAAAGGGAGCTGTCACGAAGTGACTGAGGGATTGTTATGTTGAAAAATCTCATTTTATTCGATTTTTCTTAATTTTAAG
>JAZRLV010000101.1:0-1770 GCA_045646985.1 Clostridia bacterium
AAATCTTTATCCATAAATGCTTTCATAAAATCACCTTTAATATTAAGATTAGGTTTATTGTAACACAGAAAAAAGAAAAATAACAGTATTTTTTATTGTTTTAATCGTACTGTTATGATAAAATTACTCTATCAGATTTTACGAGGTAATTATTTTGAAGATTGGTAATATTGAATTTAACGGAAAAGCAGTTTTAGCGCCTATGGCAGGTGTTGCCGACCGTGCTTTTCGCGAATTGTGCGTAAGCTACGGTGCCGCATATGTTGTAAGTGAAATGATAAGCTCAAAGGGTGTTTCAATGGGAGACAGAAAATCAGAGGATTTGATGTTTTTATCCGAAGCGGAACGCCCTGCCGCTGTGCAGATTTTCGGAAACGACCCTAAAATTATGGCGGCAAGCATTGAATCCGTTATGAAGGTAAATCCACAGATTATTGATATAAATATGGGCTGTCCTGCGCCCAAAATTATCGGCAACGGTGCCGGTGCCTGCCTTTCGAAGAATCCGCAGCTTGCAGAAGAAATTATAAGAGAGGTTGTCAAGGCTTCACCTGTGCCTGTAACTGTAAAAATCCGTGCAGGCTGGGACGAAAATTCAATAAATGCAGTAGAAATGGCTCAAAGAGCTGAAAGTGCAGGTGCATCTGCAATCACAATTCACGGAAGAACCAAAAAGCAGATGTACGCTCCGCCTGTTGACAGAAACATTATTGCAGAGGTGAAAAAGGCTGTTAGTATTCCCGTTATCGGTAACGGTGATATCATTGACGGACTTTCGGCTGCAAGTATGATTGAAGACACAAACTGTGACTTAATTATGGTTGGTCGCGGGGCTTTAGGTTGTCCTTGGGTATTCTCGCAAATCAACGCATATCTCGACCACGAAAGAATTATCCCCGACCCACCTGTAACAGAAAAAATGAGAGTTATGATAAACCACATCAAAAAAATCTGCGAATACAAGGGTGACTTTATCGGTATGCGTGAAGCGAGAAAACACGCAGGCTGGTATACAAAGGGACTTCACGGCGGTGCAAGATACCGTCAGGAATTGTGCAGTATTGAATCAATCGAGCAATTACAGGAAATTGCATACAGAATCTGCGTAGAAAATACGTAATTCGGAATATGTAATTCATAATCCAGGGGCATTAGCGCAGTTGGGAGCGCATCACACTGGCAGTGTGAGGGTCAGGGGTTCAAGTCCCCTATGCTCCACCAAAAAAGGACTTGCTTTTTGCAAGTCCTTTTTCATTTATTTAGAAAATGTTCCTTTCCAGTCGCTTGGTGGTGCGTCGTAAAGCACGCCGTCAAGGATGATATCAAGAATTTCTGCTATTTTTTCTGATCCTTTTATAGGTTTAATAATTTTCTTAACTCTCTTGTTAAAGAGTGCCCACATGGCAAGATATTCAGGTGTATATGGGTTGTAAGGCTCGTCACCTGCAAACATATTTGTAACAACCTCTAAAATAAAGTCCTTTACATTCCGGTCCTCGATAGACTCGTGAATATACTTGCTTATACCGAACATCTTACCGATTGTCTCAAAGGTTGCTTTCTGCAAGAATTTACCGAATGGTACAAGCACTTTTTCAAGCTTATAAATCATTTCAGGCGTCATACTGAAGGATGTTGAAAGCTCGGCAAGTTTAGGGATATCATAAGCCATTGAGTCAAAAATTGCATTAAGGAATTCTTGGAAATTAGCCCTTGTGTATTCATCAACGGTCATACCCTTTAAATCCCAATTGAAATTGTCAATCTTTA
>JAZRLV010000102.1:0-4665 GCA_045646985.1 Clostridia bacterium
GGTTCGGCGATTTTCGACGAACCGCTCTATAAGAAAGTAATTCCCTATAACAAACATTTAAAAATCCCCTAAAAAGCACGCTTTTCAGGGGATTTGCTTGTTTTCGTCCAACACGCCCTCTACCGTATCCGCATACGCCGACATACAAATTTGTCTGATGAGGTTGTCAATCAACATAATATATGATATAATATCAAAGGTAATAAGATTTTATATTGTGTAAGAAAAGGATGTTTTTAATCCTAACTTCACAAAAAGTTTCCGTAAATAAGCTTGGTATCTAAATTATACAGTCTTTATAGCGTTGCTATTACAAATAGAAAACAGAAAGCAGTGATGTTATGAATATATTACATATGAAATATGCGGTGGAGGTTGCAAAAAAAGGCTCGCTTAATAAAGCGTCGGAGGCACTCCTTATAGCACAGCCCAATATCAGCCGTTCGATAAAGGAGCTTGAGGCAGACCTTGGAATTACAATTTTTGACCGCAGTGCCAAGGGTATGTTTTTGACCCCCGAGGGGGAGGAATTTATAAACTACGCAAAAGGTATACTTAAACAGATAGAGCACGTTGAGATGCTTTACAAGAACGGGTCAATGAAAAAGCAGAAATTTTCAATTTCTGTCCCCAGAGCTTCGTATATTTCTGAAGCGTTTGTTCAGTTTTCAAAAAGCATAGGGGAGGACTCTGCCGAAATTTTTTATAAGGAAACAAACTCACAGCGTACTATTAACAATATCCTGACTCATGACTATAAGCTGGGAATTATCCGTTATGCAGAAAACTATGACAAGTATTTTAAAGCTATGCTTGAGGAAAAGGGCTTCTGCTATGAACTGGTGACAGAGTTTTCTTATTGCCTGATTATGAGCAAGGATAATCTGCTTGCTAAAAAGGAAAATATCAGCTACGAGGATTTAAGCGGATATATTGAAATTGCCCACGCAGACCCGTATGTGCCGTCGCTTCCTGTTACAAAGGTAATAAAAGAAGAGCTTTCAGACGATATCGACCGCAGAATTTTTATCTTTGAAAGAGCAAGCCAGTTTGACCTGCTTTCTGAAAATACACAAACCTTTATGTGGGTTTCTCCCGCACCGCAAAAGGTGCTTGACAGATATAATTTAGTGCAGAAGGATTGTATTGATAATAAAAAAGTATATAAAGATGTTCTGATATATAAAAAAGGATATAAGCTTACAAAGCTAGACAAGCAGTTTTTAACGGAGCTTTGTAATTCGAAAAGGAAATATCTGCCCTATCGGTAGAGTTATATCGATATGATAATACCGATATAACAATTTAATAATTCCCAAGTTCATTTTTTTGTGTTATGATGTAAATGTAAAGAAATGAAGACAAATATGAACCAGGGAGGATATCATAATGGAGAACAAAATTTATGAAATTGTAGACAGCGTAGAAAAGCTTGAAGAAGCTATCGTGCGCATCAGAGAAGCACAGCGCATTTTTGCAACCTACACACAAGAGCAGGTTGACAAAATCTTTTTGGCTGCGGCAAGTGCTGCTAATAAAGCGAGAATTCCTCTTGCTAAAATGGCTGTAGAGGAAACAGGCATGGGTGTTGTTGAAGATAAGGTTATCAAGAACAACTACGCTTCAGAATATATTTATAATGCTTATAAAAATACAAAGACCTGCGGCGTTATCGAAGAAGATAAGGCTTTTGGTATAAAGAAAATTGCAGAGCCTATCGGTGTTATTGCAGCGGTTATTCCTACAACTAACCCGACATCTACTGCAATATTCAAGTGCCTTATCGCACTTAAGACAAGAAATGCTATAATCATCTCTCCTCATCCCAGAGCGAAGAATTCTACCATTGCAGCTGCAAAGCTTGTACTTGAGGCAGCGGTTAAGGCAGGCGCTCCCGAGGGAATTATTGACTGGATTGATGTTCCCAGCCTTGAAATGACAAACACAGTTATGAAAGAGGCTGATATAATTCTGGCTACAGGCGGCCCCGGAATGGTTAAGGCTGCATATTCAAGCGGTAAGCCCGCACTTGGCGTTGGTGCAGGTAACACTCCTGCAATTATAGATGAGAGTGCGGATATTTTGCTTGCGGTAAACTCAATTATTCATTCTAAGACATTTGATAATGGTATGATTTGTGCTTCAGAGCAGAGCGTTATCGTTCCTGAAAGCATTTATGATGTAGTTAAGGAAGAGTTTGCTGTAAGAGGCTGCTATTTCCTTAACGAAGAAGAAACAGAAAAGGTAAGAAAAACAATTATTATTAACGGCGCACTTAACGCTAAGATTGTAGGACAGAAAGCATCTAAGATTGCAGAGCTTGCCGGAGTAACTGTTCCCGAGGGAACAAAAATCCTTATCGGTGAGGTTGAATCTGTTGAGCTTAGCGAGGAATTTGCACACGAAAAGCTTTCTCCCGTACTTGCAATGTATAAGGCAAAGGATTTTGAAGATGCTCTTTGCAAGGCTGAGGTGCTTGTTGCTGACGGAGGCTTTGGACATACATCTTCTGTATATCTTAATGAAGTTACAGAGAAAGAAAAGATTAATGAGTTTGCAGCTCGTATGAAAACCTGCCGTATTTTGGTTAATACACCTTCTTCTCATGGTGGTATAGGTGACCTTTACAACTTCAAGCTTGCTCCGTCTCTTACATTGGGCTGTGGCTCATGGGGCGGAAACAGCGTTTCAGAAAACGTTGGTGTAAAGCACCTTGTAAACATCAAAACAGTAGCAGAAAGAAGGGAAAATATGCTTTGGTTCCGTGCACCTGAAAAGGTATATATAAAGAAAGGCTGCTTGCCCGTTGCTCTTGACGAGCTTAAAAATGTAATGGGCAAAAAGAGAGCTTTCATCGTAACAGATACATTCCTCTATGAGAACGGATATACAAAACCCATCACAGACAAGCTTGACGAAATGGGTATTGTTCACACAACATTCTTTGATGTACAGCCTGACCCCACACTCTTAAACGCTAAGAACGGTGCAGCTCAGATGGCGGCATTTAAGCCAGATACAATCATTGCACTGGGTGGCGGTAGTGCTATGGACGCTGCTAAAATCATGTGGGTTCTTTACGAGCACCCCGAAGCAGACTTCATGGATATGGCAATGCGTTTCATCGATATAAGAAAGAGAGTATATACTTTCCCAAAAATGGGTGAAAAGGCATATTTCATTGCAGTTCCCACATCAGCAGGTACAGGTTCAGAGGTAACGCCTTTTGCAGTTATAACAGATGAAGAAACAGGTGTTAAATATCCTCTTGCAGATTACGAGCTTATGCCTAATATGGCTATTATCGATACTGATTTCCATATGTCTGCACCCAAAGGTCTTACAGCAGCATCGGGTATTGATGCAGTAACACATGCAATAGAGGCTTATGCAGCAATGCTTGCAACAGATTATACAGACGGTCTTGCTCTTAAATCACTTAAGAGCGTGTTTGAATACCTTCCCCGTGCATATGAGAATGGTCAGAATGACGTGGAAGCACGTGAAAAAATGGCTAACGCTGCTACTATGGCAGGTATGGCATTTGCAAATGCATTCCTCGGAATTTGTCACTCAATGGCACATAAATTAGGTGCATTCCATCACCTTCCTCATGGTGTTGCAAACGCACTTATGATTGAAGAAGTGCTCAGATTCAACGCAGCAGAAGCACCTGCAAAAATGGGAACATTCTCTCAGTATGACCATCCCCATACTCTTGCACGCTACGGCGAGGTTGCAGATTATCTCGGAATTAAGGGCGACAGCAACGAAGAAAAGCTTGAGGGCTTAATCAAAGCTATCAACGACCTTAAGGCAAAAGTGGGTATTAAGGAAACTATTAAGGATTACGGTATTGACGAAAAAGTATTCCTTGACAGGCTTGACGAAATGACAGAGCAGGCATTTGACGACCAGTGTACAGGTGCTAACCCCAGATATCCGCTTATGAGCGAAATCAAGCAGATGTATCTTAATGCTTATTACGGAAAGCATTTCACAGAAAAGGCTATGCCCGGTGCAGAGCAGCTCTCTGGCAGTGTAAAGAAGGACGAAGTAAAAAAGGCTTACCGCAAGGGTAAGAAAGCCTTACCGCAAGGGTAAGAAAGCCTGAGTATAGAAGAGGGGGAAACATAAATGAAACTTGACAGAGTAATCGCAGTAAGAAATAATAAGACAATTTACCGTGACGGAGAGGTTTGCGTTAAGGTATTTAACGAAAACTATTCTAAGGCAGACGTATTGAATGAAGCACTCAATCAGGCAAGAATAGAGGAAACAGGTCTTAATATTCCCAAGATTCTTGAGGTAACAATGGTTGAGGGTAAATGGGCAATCGTGTCTGAATATATCAAGGGAAAGACACTCGCTCAGCTTATGGAAGAAAACGAGGATAAGAAGGATGAATATCTTGAAATGCTTGTTGATTTGCAACTTTTGGTTCATTCCAAAAAATCTCCGCTTCTTAACAAGCTCAAGGATAAGATGAACCGCAAAATCAGCGAATCAGAGCTTAATGCAACTACCCGTTATGACCTTCATACACGTCTTGAGGGTATGCCCAAGCATAACAAGGTTTGTCACGGTGACTTTAACCCGTCGAACATTATAATTTCCGAGGACGGAACAGCATATATTCTTGACTGGTCACATGCTACTCAGGGT
>JAZRLV010000103.1:0-1532 GCA_045646985.1 Clostridia bacterium
TAAGACACCGCCCTTTCACGGCGGTAACACGAGTTCAAATCTCGTACGGGTCACCATTAATATGGGAGCATAGCTCAGCTGGGAGAGCATCTGCCTTACAAGCAGAGGGTCATAGGTTCGAGCCCTATTGTTCCCACCAAATGAAAAAGCACACTCAACAGGGTGTGCTTTTTCGTTTGTTTTACCCACGCACATAATTGCTTTTAGAGGAGAATATGAATATTCATAAAGGATTCAAAAGCATTTGCCTTTGGGCTTCTTTTGTGATACAATAGATTTATATATAAGATTTATGTAGGAGTATTTTAAAATGACACACATTTTTGCATCAATTAAGGAGTCGCTTTCTTCTGTTTTACCGATTGCGATTATTGTTCTTATACTTTCTGTTACCTGCGTATCATTAGACGCTGGTGTGCTTGTTGTGTTTTTGTTTGGAACAATTTTGCTAATTTTAGGAATGAGCTTCTTTACAGTAGGGTCAGGAATGTCTATGGAGCCTTTGGGAGACGGTATAGGAAGGCATTTAAATAAAAGCAGTAAGATTTTACTTCCGCTTGTTATATGCTGTATACTGGGTTTTATCATTACTGTTTCCGAGCCTGATTTGCAGGTTCTTGCTGAGCAGGTTCCTTCAATTCCCAATGCAATCCTGATTAACTGTGTGGGCATAGGTGTAGGTATTTTCTTAAGTATTACACTTGTGAGAAGCAAAAAGAATATTCCAATCAGAAATCTTCTTTTGATATTTTATATTTTTATAATTGGGTTAGCTTTCTTTGCTCCGAATGAATTTGTACCCACAGCTTTTGATTCAGGCGGTGTTACAACAGGGCCGATTACTGTGCCGTTCATAATGGCACTGGGCGCAGGTCTTGCTTATGGAAAAAAGGGAAAGCATACGGGAGAAAACAGCTTTGGTCTTGTTGCGCTTTGCAGTATAGGACCTATCTTGTCGGTTCTTTTGCTGAGTATATTTTATAAACCGCAACCCTCTACTACCCCTTATGTGATAACAAGTGTAAAAACTACGACGGAGGCATTTTTGCAGTTTTTGCATACACTGCCTTTATATGCAAAAGAGGTTGCAATTGCTTTTGTTCCTATTGTTTTTGTGTTCGTCATTTTTCAGCTTGTTGCAAGAAAATTTCACATACATAATATCGTTAAAATGTCTGTCGGATTTATATACACATATATAGGCCTCGTTATGTTTTTGACGGGTGCCAACGTAGGATTTATGCCGGCAGGCAGACTGATTGGTGCAAAAATTGCAGGAGCTTCTTTTAAGAATATGCTTATACCGATAGGAATGGTCATGGGTTACTTTGTCGTTTCTGCCGAGCCTGCTGTTCACTCGCTTAAAAGACAGGTAAGCGAAATTACAAACGGAGGCATCTCGCAAAAATCGGTTGCCATCGCCCTTTCCGTCGGCGTTTCTATTTCTGTTGGGATTTCTATGTTAAGAGTCCTCACAGGAATTTCCATAATGCCGTTTTTGATTTGTGGATATGTAATATCGCTGGGTATAA
>JAZRLV010000104.1:0-19266 GCA_045646985.1 Clostridia bacterium
AGCCTTGCTTCATCTTCCGCACCAAAATCTACTCAAAATTTCATCCATTTGGAGTCGAAGAATTTTCAGAGAGCAGATTTTTGGTTGCACAAGGCAAAAACGCAGGAAATACTTTGTGTATTTCCGAGTATTTTAACATAGCGAAAGCGGAAATCCGCCTCTGAAAATCGAGTTCGGATTATTCTCTTTCGGCTAAGGGAGGTACGTATAAAGTGTCCCCGGAAATGAAAAAAGATTTAATATATCATAGTGTTTACCTTGAGGAAGAATTATGTAAAGGATGCACTAACTGTATGCGTTTTTGCCCAACACAGGCAATACGTGTGCAAAATGGAAAGGCAAAAATTATCAGCGAAAGATGTATTGACTGCGGTGAATGTGTAAGACGCTGTCCGTATCACGCAAAAAAGGTTGTAAGTGACAGCTTCGATATGCTTTCGCAGTACAAATACAATATTGCACTGATAGCACCGGCATTCTGCGGGCAGTTTTCAAAGGCTGTAGATATTGATGTAATTCTTACGGGAGTTAAGAAAATAGGCTTTGACGATGTGTTTGAGGTAGCACGTGGGGCAGAGGTTATTACCTGTGCGATGCGTGAAATCCTGGAAAATAATGAGGCTGAAAAACCGATGATTTCATCCGCATGCCCTGCGGTGGTAAGACTTATCGCAGTTCGTTTTCCGTCGCTTTGCGAAAAAATAGTTCCGCTGACATCGCCTATGGAGGCAGCGGCACAGATGGCACGCAAGGAAGCAATGGAGAAAACAGGACTTACACCGGAGGAAATAGGAACATTCTTTATTTCTCCGTGTCCTGCAAAGGTTACGGCAGTAAAGCAGCCTCTTGCACTTAATAAATCTGCTGTAAGCGGTGTAATATCGGTTAAGGACGTATATACCCGCCTTGCACAGGTTCTTCATAGTGTTAAAGATGTAGAAAAGCTGTCTAAAGCAGGAAAAGACGGTGTGCGTTGGGCACGCAGCGGCGGTGAGGCAAGTGCACTGGGAATTAAAAACTACATAACAGTTGACGGTATACATGATGTTATAAGGCTGCTTGAGGATTTAGAGGATGAAAAGCTTGATAATGTTGATTTTATAGAAGCGCTTGCGTGCGCCAGCGGGTGTACGGGCGGCCCTTTGAACGTAGAAAATGAGTTTGTTGCAAATTCGAGAATACGAAATCTTACTGAAAGTATGGAAAGTAAAAAAGGCTGCGGTGAGGGTGTGAAGCTCTTTTGGGAGAAAAAGCTTGACTATAAGCCATTTTCTCCGCTTGATAGCGATATAAACGAAGCAATGCGTAAAATGCAAAAGCTTGAAGAAATTTACAGCAGACTTCCTCAGCTTGATTGCGGAAGCTGCGGAAGTCCCGGCTGCTATACCTTTGCAGAGGACGTAGTGCGTGGTAAAGCACAGGAAAAGGATTGTATTTTCCGTTTGCGTGAAAAAATAGAAATGCTTGCAAAAGAAATTACCGAAATCAGCAGAATGATTAATGAGTAAAGGCTGTGAATTTATGACAGTAAAAGAAATTGCAAAAAAACTCCGTCTCACACCGTTGTGTGTTTGTAAAAATGAAGAACGCATTGTTTCAGGCTGTCATATAGGCGACCTTCTCAGCCTTGTTATGAGTAAGGCACAAAGCTCTGATGCGTGGATTACCATTCAGGGAAATATCAATGTTTGTGCCGTTGCCTCGCTAACTGACTGTGCTATGGTTATAATTGCCGAGGGAATGAAGCTTGACGAAAATGCAAAAATGCGTGCCGAGCAGGAGGGGATATGCATATATTCATCAGAAAAAAGTGCATTTTCTCTTGCTTGTGATATAAAAGAATGCCTATGAAATGTTATTATGATTTTCACATTCATTCCTGCTTGTCACCGTGTGCAGATATGGATATGACTCCCCACAGTATTGCGGGAATGAGCTACATAAACGGACTTAATGCAATAGCAGTTGCAGACCACAACAGTGCAAGAAATATTCGTGCAACAATGAAAGCGGCACAGCAGTACAATATTACTGTTGTGCCTGCTATAGAAGCAGAAACGGCAGAGAATATTCATCTTTTGTGCCTTTTTCCGACAGTAGAGGCGGCGGAAGCAATGGGCGAAAAACTCGAGAAAAATTTGCCACCCATAAAAAACCGTGCCGATATTTTTGGAGAGCAGTGCATTATGAATGAGTATGATGAAAAAACGGGCGAAATAGACGTTTTACTTATTAACGCTACTAATATGCCGCTTGAGGAAGTGAAAAGAGAGGTTGAGGCATTTGGCGGTGTATGCATTGCGGCACATATTGACAGGGAAAAGAACGGAATAGTTTCAATCTTAGGCTGTGTGCCCAAAGAATGTGCGTTTACTGCCCTGGAGCTTTCGGGGAATGCAGAGCTTTATGAAAGAGACCCAAAATACAAATATATCAAAGACAGTGATGCTCATATTTTGACCAATATTTCAGAAAAAGTTAATTTTTTGGAAGTTAATGAGATAACTGTTGACGAAATCTTAAAGAAATTAAAATAAACTGTAAAAAAAGAAGCTTTAATTATAGACAAAAGACTTTTCTTTTGCTATAATTAAAATAGTGTTATTTTTATCGATAAAAAAATATCGATTTATAAAGCAATATAATTAATTTTAGATATTTTCAGGAGGTAAAGTCATGGCAAAAGAAGCAGTTATCCCCTTTAAGGGAACAGCACAACAGGAAGAACAGCTTATGAAGGTTATCGACGCCTACAAGGATCAGGACGGTGCGCTTATCCCTGTTCTTCACAAGGCTCAGGAAATCTATGGATACCTTCCAATCGAAGTGCAGACAATGATCGCTGACGGGCTTAATGTACCGCTGGCAGAGGTTTACGGCGTTGTCACATTCTACACACAGTTTTCACTTAACCCCAAGGGTGAGTATAAGATTGGTGTGTGCCTCGGCACAGCATGCTACGTTAAGGGCAGCGGTGATATTCTGGAAAAAATTAAGGAAATTATCGGAATTGATGTTGACGGGTGCACCGCTGACGGTAAGTTTTCGCTTGAGGCAACACGTTGCATAGGTGCGTGCGGTCTGGCGCCTGTTTTCACTGTTAATGAGGATGTATACGGACGTATCACGGCAGATGACGTTGCCGGTATCCTTGAAAAGTATACAAACTAATGCAGGAAATCAGCTTAAATATTCTTGATATTGCCCAAAATTCAATCCGTGCAAATGCAACCCTTATAGAGATATTTATTGAGGAAAATCCTGTCGCAGACGTATTTTCCTTTACGGTTAAGGATAACGGTTGCGGAATGGACGAGGATATGGTTAAAAATATATCTGACCCGTTTGTTACCACACGTACAACCCGAAAGGTAGGGCTTGGGATTCCCCTTTTAAAAGCAGCTGCCGTTCTTGCGGGCGGAGATATAGAGATACAGAGTGAAAAGGGTGTGGGGACCACAATTCGTGCTTTCTTTTCCTACAAAAGCATTGACCGTCAGCCGCTTGGAGATATTGCGGCGGTTATGGTTTCTATTATAAGTATGAATCCAACTATTGATTTTGTGTATAATCATTCATTTTTGCAAGAAACCTTTACTCTCGACACACGGGAGCTGAGAAAAATCCTAGGCGAAGAGGTTAAACTTAGTGAAATCAGTGTTGCGCAGTGGATTGGCGAGTATATTAACGAAAATTTAACCGAAATTTATGGAGGTGCGGAATAATATGAAAACTATAGCTGAACTTGAAGCTATTAAGAAAAAAGTTCTTGATAATGTAAACTTAAGAAAAGAGAGAGAAGACGGTGTAAGGGTTGTTGTAGGTATGGCTACATGCGGTATAGCAGCAGGCGCCCGCCCCGTTATGACAGCTTTTTTGGAAGAGGCTTCAAAGCGTAATCTTAACAATGTTGTGATTGAGCAGACAGGCTGCATTGGTATGTGTGCTCTTGAGCCTATTGTTGAGGTTTATATTCCCGGTAAGGAAAAGGTAACATATGTTAAAATGTCACCTGAAAAGGTTGCAAAAATTGTATCCGACCATATCGTTAACGGTGCTGTCGTTACTGAATATACAGTCGGCGCACAGCAGTAAGAGGGGAGAGTAAAAAGATGAGTTTGTACAGATCACACGTGCTTATCTGCGGCGGTACAGGTTGTACTTCTTCAGGCGGCACTAAGCTTATAGACGAATTTGAAGCACAGCTTAAAGAGCAAGGTCTTGAAAATGAAGTAAAAATTGTAAAGACAGGCTGTTTTGGACTTTGCGCACTGGGCCCTGTTGTGGTTGTTTATCCTGAGGGCGCTTTCTACAGCAGAGTTCAGAAAGAAGATGTTAAGGAAATCGTAACAGAGCATCTTCTCAAGGGAAGAATCGTAAAACGTCTTGTTTACAATGAAACTATCAAGGAAGACGATACTATTAAATCTCTTAACGAGGTTGACTTCTATAAAAAGCAGATGCGTATAGCACTTCGTAACTGCGGTGTTATCAATCCTGAAAATATTGAAGAATATATTGCATTTGACGGTTATAAAGCACTTGCAAAGGTACTTACAGAGATGTCACCTGCGGATGTCATTGACGAAATCAAAAAATCAAGCCTTCGTGGACGTGGCGGCGGCGGATTCCCCACAGGTCTTAAGTGGGAATTTGCATCAAAGAGTGTGAATGAGCAAAAGTATGTCTGCTGTAATGCCGATGAGGGTGACCCGGGTGCATTCATGGACAGAAGTATTCTTGAGGGTGACCCCCACAGCGTGCTTGAGGCTATGGCTATCGCAGGTTACGCAATCGGTGCTAATCAGGGATATATCTATATCCGTGCAGAGTATCCTATCGCTGTACAGCGTCTTGAAATTGCTATTAAGCAGGCCAAGGAATACGGCCTTTTAGGTGATGACATTTTTGGCAGCGGCTTTAGCTTTGACATCGGAGTACGTCTTGGTGCAGGTGCATTCGTATGCGGTGAGGAAACAGCTCTTATGACTTCTATTGAAGGTCACAGAGGGGAGCCTCGTCCCCGTCCTCCGTTCCCTGCGGTTAAAGGACTCTGGGGCAAGCCCACAATTCTTAACAATGTTGAAACATATGCCAATATCCCTGTTATTATCAATAACGGTGCAGATTGGTTTAATACAATAGGTACAGAAAAGAGTAAGGGTACTAAGGTATTTGCTCTTGGCGGTAAGATTAATAATACAGGTCTTGTTGAAATTCCTATGGGTACAACCCTTCGTGAAATCGTTGAAGAAATCGGCGGCGGTGTTCCAAACGGTAAAAAGTTCAAGGCTGCACAGACAGGCGGTCCCTCAGGCGGATGTATTCCCGCATCGCTTATTGATACGCCCATTGACTACGATTCACTTATTTCAATCGGCTCAATGATGGGCTCGGGCGGTCTGATTGTTATGGACGAGGACAACTGTATGGTTGATATTGCAAAATTCTTCCTTGAATTCACAGTTGACGAGTCCTGCGGTAAATGTACACCTTGCCGTATCGGTACAAAGAGACTTTTGGAAATCCTTGAAAAGATTACTAAGGGTAACGGTACACTCGAGGACCTTGACCGTCTTGAGCTTCTTTGCCACAGCATTAAGAATGCTTCCTTGTGCGGCTTGGGTCAGACAGCACCTAACCCTGTGCTTTCAACGCTCAGATATTTCAGAGATGAGTATGTTGCGCACGTTGTTGATAAGAAATGTCCCGCAGGCGTTTGTAAGGCGCTTACAAACTACGTAATACTTGAAGATAAGTGTAAGGGCTGCTCTGCATGTGCGAGAAAGTGTCCTGTAGGCGCTATTTCAGGTGAAATCAGAAGTCCGTTTACTATTGATACAAATAAGTGTATCAAGTGCGGTGCTTGCGTAGAAACATGTAAGTTCGGCGCTATCATTAAGAAGTAAGAAAGGGGTGCAGAGAAATGGAAATGGTCAATTTAAAAATTAACGGTCAGGACGTTAGTGCTCCTGTCGGTTCAACAGTATTGGAAGCTGCCAGAATGGCAGGTATAGAAATCCCTACACTTTGCTACCTTAAGGATGTAAGTCAGACAGGTTCTTGCAGAATGTGTCTTGTTGAGATTAAGGGCGGCAGAGCGCTTCAGGCTGCTTGTGTGTATCCCGTAGCCGAAGGTCTTGAGGTATATACAAATACTCCCGCAGTAAGAAATGCACGTCGTGTAACACTGGAGCTTATTCTTTCAAACCACGACAGAAAGTGTCTTACTTGCGAAAGAAACCGCAACTGTGAGCTTCAGACACTTGCTGACGAGCTTGGTATTACAGATATCCATTATGACGGTGTAAGAAATGAATATGAGATTGACTCTCTTTCTCCGTCTATCATAAGAGATAACAATAAATGTATCCTTTGCCGCAGATGTGTGAATATGTGTAAAAACATTCAGACAGTTGGTGCAATCGATGCAATGGAAAGAGGCTTTAAGACATCTATCGGTTGTGCATTTGAAAAGAGCCTTGGTGAAGTTTCCTGTGTAAACTGCGGTCAGTGTATTGCAGTGTGCCCCGTTGGTGCACTTCGTGAAAAGGATGCAACAGATGACGTTTGGGCAGCGCTTTCAAATCCCGATAAGCATGTTGTTGTTCAGACTGCTCCTGCGGTAAGAGCAGCATTGGGTGAAGAATTCGGCATGGAAATGGGTACACCCGTTACAGGAAGAATGGCGGCAGCACTTCGCAGACTTGGATTTGATAAAGTCTTTGATACAGATTTTGCAGCTGACCTTACAATTATGGAAGAGGGAACAGAGCTTCTTCACAGAATTCAAAACGGGGGCACTCTTCCGATGATTACATCATGCTCACCCGGTTGGATAAAGTTCTGTGAGCATAACTTCCCTGATATGCTTGATAATCTCTCATCATGTAAATCTCCTCACGAGATGTATGGCGCAGTTATCAAGTCATACTATGCAGAAAAAATGGGTATTGACCCCAAGAGCATATTTGTAGTTTCAGTAATGCCGTGTACAGCTAAAAAGTACGAGGCAGCACGTGAAGAGCTTTCTGTAAACGGAATGCAGGACGTTGACAGCGTTATTACAACAAGAGAGCTTGCAAAGATGATTAAGCAATCAGGTATCAGATTTACACAGCTTCCTGATGAAAAGTTTGATGACCCGTTTGGCGAAGAAGCTACAGGTGCAGGCGTAATCTTTGGTGCAACAGGCGGTGTTATGGAAGCTGCAATCAGAACAGTTGCAGACATTCTTGACAACACAAGCCATACCGAGATTGAGTATGAGGCGGTAAGAGGTCTTGACGGAATTAAAATTGCTAGTGTTCAGGCAGGCGGAAAGACAATTCGTGCAGCAGTTGCACACGGTCTTGGTAATGCACGTGAGCTTATTAATAAGGTTAAAAATGGCGAGGTTGAGGTTGACTTTATCGAAATTATGGCATGCCCCGGCGGTTGTGTAAACGGCGGCGGTCAGCCCATTGTATCAAGCAAGGACAGAATGGATAAGGATATCCGTGCTGAAAGAGCAAAGGCTATTTACAGCGAGGATAAGTCACTTCCGATAAGAAAGAGTCATGAAAACCCCTATATCAAGAAAATATATGAAGAGTATCTTGGTGAGCCTTGCGGACACAGGTCACATGAGCTTTTGCATACTCATTATGTAGCACGCAGTAAGCACTGATAAAGTTATCGACACGCTGAAATGGCAGATGATAAAAAATCATCTGCCATTTGTATTAGTGGGATTTATTCAGTTTAAATATCAGTGCCAGTACAACTGTTGTAATAAGTATTTCAGGAATCATATAAGTACCGTTGTAGATAAGAGAGTAGGCAAGAACACTCTGTCCCTCCTGTGCATATACTCCCCAGATGAGAATTCCTGAAAAGATATGGCATATGTAGCGCAGAAACGTTACAACAAAGCCTGAAAATGCGGCTGAATAAGCTTTTTTCCCTGAAAGGGTGTAAAAAACCCCCGCAAGACCAAGCACACCGAATGCAAAGACATAGTCAAAGAGTATCACCAACACAAAATTTAATAAAGTCTGTGTTGGCGGCGGATAAAAGCCGAACATCATCTGAATCAGTGAATAGGCGATAGAGGCACAAAGCCCCCATTTAGTTCCAAAAAGTATTGATACCATTATTATCGGTACCATGCTTGCAAGTGTGACAGAGCCACCCTGCATCCAGGGAGCAGGTATCATTTTAGATACCCACATCAGCACTGTGGCAAGCGCAATCATAAGTGCGCTTGTTGTAATTTTTTTTGTAGTATTCATTGTGTTTATTCCTTTCATTAGTTGATTTTTGAAAAGGAATAAGCCAACAAAAAAACGAGTCGCAGAAAAAACCATGACTCGAATAAAGAAATCTGTACAATATTTCCCTACGTTGGCATTATCCAAATCAGGTGCAGCCATTGAATTTTCTTCGATGGCTATGGGTTAAAACGAAAACACGTTTACTCTCAGCCTGCTTTAAGCAAGCACCCCTTTTTAAATTGTATGTTCCGGAACAAAATTATTATATGATGAAACATTTTATTTGTCAATAGTTTTATGTTGTGATATAATTAAAATATCATAATCTTAAAGAAAAGGGTAATTAAATGAGTATTTTAAATGTTGAAAATGTTACTCATGGCTTTGGCGGCCGTGAAATTTTGGATAATGCGTCTTTCCGTTTGCTTAAAGGGGAGCATATCGGGCTTGTTGGTGCAAACGGAGAGGGAAAGTCTACTTTTCTGAATATTATTACGGGAAAGCTGACGCCTGATACTGGAAAGGTTGAGTGGTGCAAGCATATCACAACGGGATATCTTGACCAGTACTCCACTCTGGAAAAAGGGAAAACCATCAGAGATGTACTTCGTGATGCATTTAAGCACCTTACAGACCTTGAGGCAGAAATGCTCTCAATGTATGAAAAAATGGCAGACTCTTCCGATGAGCAAATAAGTGAAATGATGGAAGAGGTAGGAGACATTCAGGATATTCTTGATACATCAGGCTACTATATCATAGATTCCAAAATCAATGAATGTGCCAACGGATTGGGTCTTAATGAAATTGGACTTGACCGTGATGTTACAGAGCTTTCCGGCGGACAGAGGGCAAAGGTGCTGCTTGCAAAGCTTTTGCTTGAAAATCCGATGATTCTTATTCTTGACGAGCCGACAAACTTCCTTGATGAAAATCATATTGTCTGGTTAAAAAGCTTTCTCAAGGATTATGAAAATGCTTTTATTCTTGTGTCACATGATATTCCTTTTCTTAACGAGGTAGTAAACGTAATCTATCATATCGAAAACTGTGTGCTTACAAGATACAGCGGTGACTATAATGACTTTGAACGTATGTATGAGCTCAGGAAAAGGCAACTTGAACAGGCATACAATAAGCAGCAAAAAGAAATTGCTGATTTAGAGGAATTTGTTGCCAAGAATAAAGCAAGGGCGGCAACGGCAACGCTTGCACGTTCAAGACAACGTCAGCTTGATAAAATGGATATTATTACGCTTGCACCGCAAAAGGTTAAGCCGACATTTTCATTTAAAACTGCGAGAACTCCGGGCAGAGTAGTGATTGAGGCAAAAGACCTTGTGCTTGGGTATAATGAGCCTCTTACAAGCCCTATTAATCTTATCATAGAAAGAAATAAGAAAATTGCTGTTAAAGGAACGAATGGCATCGGAAAATCCACCCTAATGAAAACTCTTTTAGGTATTATTCCACCCTATGCAGGTGAGGTAAACCGTGACCAGTTTGTACAGGAGGGATATTTCGAGCAGGAGGAAATTGCAAGTGACAAGACATCACTGGAGGAAATCTGGGACGAATATCCGTCAATGACAAATGCCGAAGTAAGGGCAGCACTTGCAAAATGCGGACTCACTACGGAGCATATAACATCACAGATGAAGGTGCTTTCGGGCGGTGAAAATGCAAAGGTACGTCTTTGCCGTCTGATGAATAAGGAGGTAAATCTCCTTGTTCTTGACGAGCCGACGAATCACCTTGATGTTGCGGCAAAGGACGAGCTTAAAAAAGCGGTCAGAGAATTTCGTGGAACAGTTCTGCTTGTAAGTCATGAGCCTGAATTTTATGAGGGTGTTGTAGACGAGGTTATAAATTTGGAAAACGTATCAAACAAATGCGTATGAGGTATTGATATATGAAAGTTGTTCTTGCGACGCTTAACGCAAAATATATACATTTAAATCTTGCACTGCGGTCAATAGGTAAATACTGCAAGGAATTTTCTCCGATTATAAAGGAATATACCATAAATGACAATATTGATAATATAATTGCATCAATACACTCTGAAAAGGCGGATGTGGTTGCATTTTCGTGCTATATATGGAATATTGAACAGATATTATATATTGCGCAGTCACTAAAAAAGGTTAATCACAAGCTGTGCATAATACTTGGCGGACACGAGGTTTCCTATGACAGTGCGGATATTATGAAAAATAGCCCTTTTATTGACTATATAATAAAGGGAGAGGGCGAAAAGCCCATGCGTAAATTACTGACTGCATTAAGGGATAATCTTCCCTGTGAAAATATAGAATCGCTTGTCTACAGAAACGGCAGCCGTATTTTAGAAAACCCTATTGGAAGCCCCGGGGATTTGAACGAATACGAGTTTGTATATGACGAAACAATAAAAGATTTTAAGGGAAAAATAGTTTACTACGAATCATCAAGAGGATGTCCTTTTAATTGCAGCTACTGTCTGTCAGGAAAAGGCTCTAAGGTAAATTATCTTGATACAGAGCGTGTAAAAAAGGAACTTCTCTTTTTTATAGAAAACGGCGTTCCTCTTGTAAAGTTTGTTGACCGCACGTTTAATGCGGACAAAAAACGTGCAAGAGAAATTTTTAAGTTTATAATAGCACATAGCAAAAACACGTGCTTCCATTTTGAGTTGGCGGGAACTCTTATTGATGAAGAAACTATAGCGATACTGAAAACTGCACCCAAGGGAGTAATTCAGTTTGAGATAGGGGTACAGTCAACCAATAGAGAAACCATAGAAGAAATAGGAAGAAGCATCGACTTTGAAAAGCTTAAAGAAAACGTTAAAAAGTTGATTGAGCTTGACAATATACATATTCATCTTGACCTTATTGCAGGACTCCCAAAGGAGAATTATGAAAGCTTTAAGCGCTCTTTTGACGATGTAATGGGGCTAAGACCACACGTGCTACAGCTTGGGTTTTTAAAAATGCTCAAGGGCTCACGTATTCGTGAAGAGGCGCAGAAGTGGGGCTATAAATTCAAGTCAAAGTCTCCTTACGAGATTATGGAGAATAACTTTATTTCATTTGATGAGCTTATAAAACTGAAATTCATCGAGGAGCTTTTTGAGAAATACTATAACAGCGGAGAATTTAAAAGGTGTATGGATTTTCTTTTCGATAAGAAAGTCTCTGCATTTTCGGTGTTTGAAGAAATTTATGAGTATTACAAAAAAAATGCCCTGTTTGACAGGGCAATATCGATTGAAATGCGTTATGATGTTTTAAATGAGATTTTTGATTATAGTGAATTTTCAGACTTCGTAAAGGCAGACCGTCTTACTAACCCCAAGGCAAAAATGCCTTATGAAAATACGGGTGAATTTAAGGAGAAGTGTTTTGAGTTTTTAAAAAATGGTGAAAACATCAGAAAATATTTGCCGCAATTCGTGGGCATAGCACCCAGAAAAATATATAAGCAGCTCAGATTTGAGGAAATGTTTGGCGGTGTATATATGTATGAGGGCGCAAAGGGTAAGCTTACTGAAATAACAGAAGATTTTCAGCCAAAATCATGACGGTCGCCTGCATAGATGTTATGTTTTTCTAATATACATACAATTTCTTCTATGGCATCAAAGTCAGATAAGTCAACATTAACAATAACATCACGAATTTCAGATAATATGGTAGCAGCTTCTATTTCAACTGTTTCCTCTAAGCATATATCATAATTTTTGAGTAAGTTGTAAACAGAATTTGCTACCTCACTCGATATTAGTTCAAGATTAAGATTCATTTAAATTCCTCCTAAAACGTAATTTGTATCACTTTTACAACCGATTATATCATATTCCTGTAGTAAAATCAACATAATAAGTGCAAAAAATGAGACAAATATTATGGTGATTTTATGAAACAGAGAACAGCTTCAAATGGTAAAAATTTAATAGGGGAAAGATTAAAACATCTTAGGAATGCTGCTAACCTTTCTCAAAGAGATTTAGCCAGAGAACTTCAGCTGATAGGAATTGATATGGATAAAAATGTTATAACACGTATTGAAACAGACAAAAGATACGTTACAGATTTTGAATTACAAGCGATTAAGGAAATATTTCATGTTTCTTATGACTATTTAATAGATGGAAAAGAACAATAAAAGGCTCTATAATATCTATTGATTGGTTACCCCAATAGATATTATAGAGCCTTAAAAATAAAATGGAGAGGCCGGTAAAAACGGCTTCTCCATTTTATTCTACCAATGTATATTCAAGCATTTCACAATGAATTTTGCTGCCTATATCGCTTCCGGGAGGGAGCAGTGCAAGTGCAATGAAAACTTCATTTCCTGTTTGAATATCTCTAAGGTATGCGTACTCACCTTCAATTTTTGATATGATGTAATCAGTTGGTTGCATAATTAAATCTCCTTACAAAGGGTATGTAAAAAAAGTCCAGAGCGCAAAAAGGCGACTAATGTGCAAAATTAAGTGTGTGGAAACACTATAGAATTTTATATTTTTGTTGAAAAATCTCATTTTGTTCGATTTTTCGATGATTTTAAGCCTTTTCGCTACGAACTGCCTTCGCCTCTCGACGTACCCACGTACGCCTTCGGGTAACCCAAGCTTCGCTTGGCTCAGGCAGGTCCGTTCTAAATCGTTTTTTCCTATCCCCTAAAAGGAGGTGTAAAAAAACTGAGTTTTTTTACACCTCCTTTATTTTAAATTTCAAGTATTTCTTTTGCCCTCTTCACTTCTTCGGAAGTAGGAGTGGGGACATCTTCTAACGGATAAGTAAGCCCGAGCTTGTTCCACTTTATAAGTCCCAGTGTGTGATATGGTAAAACCTCAACCTTTTGCACTGTTTTTAAGGTGTCAATAAATGCCCTTATTGCGAGGAGATTGTCCTCTCTGTCTGTCAGTGTAGGTACGAGAACGTGCCTTATCCACATTGGAATTCCCTTGTCGGATAAATACCGTGCCATTTGAAAAATATTATCATTTCCAAAACCGGTTAATTCTTTATGACGCACTGGGTCTGATTCCTTTAAATCAAGGAGAACAAGGTCAGTGTATTTTAAAAGCTCGTCAAACTTTGTCATAAAATCCGCATCAGAGGAAAATGGTTGACCCGAGGTATCTATGGCAGTGTGTACACCATGACTTTTAAGAAGCTTAAAAAACTCGATAAGAAAGTCAATCTGCAAAAGCGGCTCACCACCGCTTACAGTTACTCCACCATTTTTTCCCCAATATCCACGATATCGCCATACCTTATCGAAAAGCTCCTTGGCAGAATAATCTGTTCCACCGCTGTGCCAGGTTTCAGGATTGTGGCAGTATTTGCAGCGCATAGCGCAGCCCTGTAAAAATACTACAAACCTTACTCCCGGGCCGTCAACGGAGCCGAAGCTTTCCAAAGAATGAATTTTTCCCTTAGATTCTGCCATGGCAAGTACGTGCAATTACGTCACGCTGCTGTTCTTCGGTAAGGTCAATAAACTTAACCGCATAGCCTGATACACGGATAGTGAAGTTTGCATATTCTTCCTTTTCGGGATGCTCCATTGCATCGATAAGCTTTTCTACACCGAAGATATTTACGTTAAGGTGATGCGCACCCTGATCGAAGTATCCGTCCATAAGCTGAACAAGGTTGTTTGATTGCTCTTCTTCAGAATGTCCGAGTGCATCGGGGTTGATTGTCTGTGTATTTGAAATACCATCAAGCGCCCAGTGATAGGGGAGCTTAGCAACAGAGTTAAGTGATGCCAAAAGGCCGTTCTGTTCAGCGCCGTATGCGGGGTTTGCACCGGGAGAAAGAGGCTCACCTGCACGTCTGCCGTCGGGCATATTACCTGTAGCCTTACCATAAACAACGTTTGATGTTATTGTAAGGATAGATGTTGTAGGCTCTGAATCACGGTATGTGTGGTAACGCTTAAGTGCTTCAAGGAATGTCTTAAGTACCCATACAGCAATATCGTCAGCACGGTCATCATCGTTACCGTATCTGGGGAAGTCGCCTTCTGTTTCAAAGTCCATGATAACGCCTTCTTCATCACGGATAGGCTTAACCTTAGCGTACTTAATAGCACTCAAAGAGTCAACAACGTGTGAGAAGCCTGCAATACCTGTTGCAAATGTACGGCGTACATCAGTATCGATAAGTGCCATCTGTGCAGTTTCATAGAAATATTTATCATGCATATACTGGATTACATTAAGTGTGTTAACGTAAAGGCCGGCAAGCCAATCCATCATAGCAAGATATTTTTCAATTACTTCATCATAATCAAGGTACTCGCTTGTAATGGGCTTAAATGCAGGACCGACCTGCTCGTGTGTTTTCATATCAACGCCGCCGTTCATAGCGTACAGCAAGCATTTTGCAAGGTTAGCTCTTGCACCGAAGAACTGCATTTCCTTACCTGTCTGTGTAGCAGATACGCAGCAGCAGATAGAATAGTCATCGCTCCAGATAGGACGCATAACTTCATCGTTTTCGTACTGGATTGAGCTTGTGCGGATTGAAATTTCAGCAGCATACTTCTTGAAAGCTTCTGGAAGAGAGCTTGAATAAAGCACTGTAAGGTTAGGCTCGGGAGAAGGTCCCATGTTTTCAAGTGTATGAAGGAATCTGAAGTCTGTCTTTGTAGTCATAGGTCTGCCGTCTATACCCATACCGCCAACTTCAAGTGTAGCCCAAACGGGGTCGCCGCTGAAGAGCTGGTTGTATGAAGGAACACGTGCGAACTTAACCATGCGGAACTTCATAACCATATGGTCAATGATTTCCTGTGCCTCTTTTTCAGTAAGAATACCCTTATCCATATCTCTCTTGATATAGATATCGAGGAATGTAGAAATTCTGCCTACGCTCATTGCAGCACCGTTTTGTGTCTTGATAGCAGCAAGATAACCAAAGTACAACCACTGTGCAGCCTCAAGCGCATTCTTCGCAGGCTTTGATATATCATAGCCATAGCTTTCAGCCATAGTCTTCATCTGAGAAAGTGCTTTAATCTGCATAGCAACCTCTTCACGAAGGCGGATTGCATCGTCAGTCATAGCACTGTGACCTATATTGCTGAGGTCTTTGAGCTTTTCTTCTATAAGAGCATCTATACCATAAAGTGCAACTCTGCGGTAGTCACCTACAATTCTTCCACGGCCGTAGGCATCGGGAAGTCCTGTAATAATCTTGTTGTGACGAGCTTTCTTCATTTCAGGGGTATACGCATCAAACACACCTTCGTTATGTGTTCTGCAATACTCTGTATAAATCTTATGGAATGCGGGATCGGGAGTATATCCGTTTGTCTCGCAAGCCTTTTCAGCCATCTTTATTCCGCCACGAGGCATAAATGCGCGCTTAAGAGGCTTATCTGTCTGAAGACCTACAATCTTTTCAAGCTCCTTTGTAGCTTCGTCGATATAACCGGGTGCATATGCTGTAAGTGAAGAAACAACAGAAGTTTCCATATCGAGAACGCCGCCCTTGGCACGCTCTTCCTTCTGGAGCTCCTGAAGGCGACCCCACAATGTGTTTGTAGCTTCTGTCGGACCTTCGAGGAATGATGCGTCACCCTCATAGGGAACATAGTTTTTCTGGATGAAGTCACGAAGATTAATTTCTTCTTTCCAAATGCGACCTTCAAAACCATCCCATTCGTTAAAGTTCATCATGTTTATCAATTCCTTTCTATTGTATAATCGACAAACAGAAATTCTGCCTTGATAAAGGGCGTAATTTCTATTATGTAAAGTCTGTAAGAGGTCTGTACGAAAGAAAGTTAGTCTTAGCTAACTGACGTACTAAACCTATGAGCCGAAAATCTCGACTCATGACTTATTCTAACATATATTATATATATTTGTCAATATTTGAGATGTTTTTTTATATGTCAAAATATACAATAATTTGTGAATTTTCAAGCGTTTTTTTGACGAAAAAGATACTTTGCACAAAGCTTAAAACAAAGTAGTTGACAAATAATACAACTTATGGTAGAATAATATCGATAATTTTATACAGGCTAAATGAAGTTTGCAGGAAAATGGCTCTTGCCTTCCGAAGGAGTAACACTCTCAGGTGCTTAATGCAGGGACTGCAAACGGATAGCTCTCCGGAGAAGTCCGCTTGAAAAAGCAAAAGGATGCCGAAGGTGCAAAGTTTCTTGTTTAGAAACTAATCTCTCAGGCAAAAGGACGGAGTTACAGGCTTTAATCAGCTTTGTTTGCTATACGGAGTTTTTGTGTTATGCGAAAACTCTGTTTTTATTTCCCCGTACTTTATTTAGCAAAGAAAAGGAGAATTTTTATGGGTAATTTTTTTGAATGGCTGACAAACTTTAACAACGATGTTAACAGCTTTGTCTGGGGCAATGGATTGTACCTGCTTTTGGCAACAGGTCTTATCATGACAGTTGTTACAGGTGTTTTCCAGATTACACACATCAGACATTGGTTTTCTCAGACCTTGGGAAGCCTGTTTAATAAGGATGTTTCAGGTCATGTTAAGGGAAAATCAATTTCTCAGTTCCAGGCGCTTTGTACTGCGCTTGCAGCAACAATAGGTGTAGGTAATATTGCCGGTGTTGCAGCGGCTATCGTAGGCGGCGGTCCCGGAGCAGTGTTCTGGATGTGGGTGGCAGCATTTTTCGGAATGATGACAAATTATTCAGAAAATGTGCTTGGCATTTATTACAGAAGAAAAAATGCTGACGGAGAATGGTCAGGCGGCGCAATGTATTATCTTCGTGACGGCCTTGGAAAATTTAAAGGCTGTAAGTACATAGGAAAAATTCTTGCAGTGCTTTTCTCAATCTTTGCAATTCTTGCTTCCTTCGGTATAGGTGCTATGGGACAGATTAACAAGATTGTTGTAAACATTGTTTCTGAGTTTAATATTCCTGCACTTTCAGAAAATATCCTCTATGGCGGAGAAAATGGTATTTCAGTATATCATCTTGTTATAGGTATTGTGCTTGTATTTATTGCTGCACTTATTATATTGGGCGGTCTTAAGAGAATTGCTAACTTTGCCGAAAAGGTAGTTCCTTTCATGGTTGTGCTCTTTGTTGCAGGCAGCCTTATAATAATTGCTATTAACTATAAATTTATAGGAACAGCGTTTGCAATGATATTCAAGTATGCATTTACTGCTCCTGCAGTTTGGGGCGGTGTTACAGGTATCACTGTTAAAGCTATCGTAACACAAGGTTGTAAGAGAGGCGTATTCTCAAACGAAGCAGGTCTTGGTTCTTCTGTTATGGTGCATTCAAACTCCAATGTTATCGAGCCTGTTCGTCAGGGCTTGTGGGGTATATTTGAAGTATTTGCAGATACAATGATTGTTTGTACAATGACAGCACTTGTAGTTCTTACATCAGGTGTTATCAATCTTGAAACAGGTATGCTGAAGGAGGGCGTAACAGACGCTACTTTGGTTGCACAGTCTTTCTCAGGCGTTTTTGGTGCGTGGGGCGGAAAGTTTATTGCAATAGCAATTCTTCTCTTCGCATTCACTACTGTTCTTGGTTGGGACCATTATGGTACAAAGGCGTGGGAATACCTCTTTGGTACAAAGGCAACTGTTGTTTATAAGGTTATTCACCTTGTGACAATCATGTGCGGTGCGCTTCTTACATCATCTCTTGCATGGGATATTTCAGATACATTTAACGGTCTTATGATGGTACCTAACCTTATCGGTGTTCTGGCATTGTCAGGTTTAGTAATGAAGATTACGAAGAACTATGTTGACAGAAAACTCAAAAACAAGGATATAAAGCCGATGCTTTCAGTATTCCCTGAAATTCAGGAGGAACAGGAAAAAGCATTAAAAGAGCAGTAATAGACTAAAAAAGCAAGCTGTGACTTAGTTTGTCACAGCTTGCTTTTTAGTGTATAGGAATTTGCGTAAAATTAAGACGCATGAAACTATGTTTGCATAGAGTCAGGGTGCGACATGAGTGCAGGCTCAGCCTGCTTTTTTAGTCTATTATTTTTGATTCGCCATTTACATTAACTCTCCATGCAGGAGAGAAAACATATTTTTCACTGCTGTTTGCACTGTGGAGACAGTAGCCTGCTTCTATATCTGTTATTTTTCCACCATTTGGAAATACTTTCCTTAAATTCATTATACTTTCATTAAAGGAGAATGTGCGCTTTGTAAGAGACGAAAGCTTTGACGGCCATTGGGCGGAAACGTAGCATATTTCGCCGCTATCATCAAGCTTTGCCTGGATATACATATTAAAGAGGTTAAGGTTTTTATACATGCAATAGAAATAGCCACTTTTTTCATCGTATACGGCACCTGACATATCAATACCGAGCTTTTTAAGAGCACGCTTAATTTTGTTTGGAGAAGCTGTGCTATCTGGTGCGTAGCCGCTTTCATAAGTGAAAAAATTCCCATTTATTGTAAGCGTTGCTTTCCCTTCGCTTGCGACAAGGGAGTTTTCAACTGTTCGGAATGCAAGCTGTCTTTTGAAAAACAAATCTGATAAAGATGCGGCAGAATAAAACTGTGCAGAAACAGAGGGGAGAGTATAGTAGACATTTGGAAGCAGTTCTATGTTACAATCAAATCCCTCTTTTTTCAGTACCTCTACAGAGGCGCTGAGTACCTTATCTGGAATTGTATTTTTGCGAAAAACAGTAATTGAAAGAAACGCAAGTAAAAATATATTTATTGCAATGAGAAAGCATATCATTATGCTTTTTATTTTACTCCAGTTCATTTTCGCTCACCTCCGTTGGGGCAGAATAACGGTGTATATTTGCGTCAGAGGTTTTTGCAAGCCATGCTGCGTAAATTTCTCCGTCTGTGCCCGTGTCAAGATATCCTATATATATATCCTCAATCACAATAGGTGAGGAGGCTTGCGTGCCAAGCTCGTTTACAAAGCCGTCAAGTGCAGTAACAAATGTGTCGGATAAAGTGTAATAAGACGATGTTGTATAGGAACGCAGATATTGCCTGTAGGAAATAAGTCTGCCGCC
>JAZRLV010000105.1:0-17386 GCA_045646985.1 Clostridia bacterium
GGTACAGAATTAATCTCGGCAAATACCGAATAAAATCCGTAGGTTATATCGGGGAAAACACATCCATGCTCGTCGTCGCAAAACGCCATAAACGCAAAATTCAAAATTTCATCCGAGCCGTTTGTTACAAGCACATTTTCATATTCCACACCTAAATTCTGCGCCAACGTTTCTGTAAGCGTGCGACACTGCGGGTCAGGATACAGGTGAAGAAGCTGCGCCGCCTCGCTTGCATAGCGCTGTGCCTTTTCACTTGGGGGATATGGCGATTCGTTGGTATTCAGCTTTATATACTGCATATCTTTAGGCTGCTCCCCGGGCGTATATGGTATTAAATTTTTATATTTACTACTGAAAAATCTGCTCAAATTTATCTCTCCCCATCACGGATAACAGCACTTTTCGCATGCGCCCCGAGTCCCTCTGCCATAGCAAATTTATATATATCCTTACTCACTTTTTTAAGTGCATTTTCCGTATAATACGTAAACTGAGTTTTCTTTATAAAGTCATCTACAGAAAGCGGACTTGAAAATCTCGCTGTACCGCTTGTAGGCAGTGTATGGTTAGGTCCTGCAAAGTAATCGCCCAATGCTTCGGGGCAGTATCTTCCCATAAATACCGAGCCGGCATTTTTCACCTTGTCAAGATAATCAAAGGGGTTGTCAAGACAAAGCTCCAAATGCTCCGGTGCAATAGCATTAGACGCATTTACAGCAGTTTCAATATCCTTTACAACGATAATCTTTCCGTTATTATCGATAGATGCCCTTGCAATATCGCTGCGCTGTAGAAGAGGAATCTGTTTTTCAAGCTCCTCGCTGACCTTTTGTGCAAGCTCACTGCTTTCGGTAACCAATACTGCACTTGCCATTTTATCATGTTCTGCCTGAGAAAGCAAGTCCGCTGCAACAAAAGAGGGATTGCTTTTTCCGTCTGCAATAATGAGTATTTCACTGGGACCTGCAATCATATCTATTGACACTCTGCCAAAAACCTGCTTTTTAGCCTCTGCAACGAAGGCATTTCCGGGACCTACTATCTTGTCTACTTTCGGAATTGTCTGTGTCCCGCATGCAAGTGCCGCTATAGCCTGCGCACCGCCAACCTTGAAAATCCTGTCAACTCCACCTATATATGCAGCTGCAAGTATTGCACTATTTACCTTGCCGCCCTTGGCAGGTGTTGTGATAACAATTTCACTACAGCCGGCAAGCTTTGCGGGGATAGCGTTCATCAGCACACTTGAAGGATATGCCGCAGTACCACCCGGAACATAAAGCCCTGCCTTTTCAATAGGAATGACCTTCTGCCCGATGAGTACGCCCTCCTCCTCGCTTATTACAAAGCTCTGACGAATC
The DNA here is from genome assembly GCA_045646985.1 of Clostridia bacterium. Taxonomy (GTDB): domain Bacteria; phylum Bacillota; class Clostridia; order UMGS1883; family UMGS1883; genus UMGS1883. Next base: position 1,362 of record JAZRLV010000105.1, read on the forward strand.
TGGCGCTTGTGGAAGTTTTCAATATTTGCCGCCGCTTTCTTAATAATATCAATAAGCTCGGGCGAAACCTCGCTCAGTGCATTTTCAATCTCTTCTTTAGTAACTTCTATGCTTTCTGGGGCGCCACCGTCAAATTTATCCGCATAAAAGCGCAGTGCTTCATCACCGTTCTTTTTTACGTTTTCAATTATTTCTGAAACGGTATTTTCTATTGATGATGTATCCTCGCTCTCTCTTGCGAAAATATCATCAAGACTTATTTTGTCATAATCAAATATCTTAATCATAATTACTTCTCCTGTGTGTTTATGGCACTTACGATAGCGCTTATCACTTCATTTTTAAATTTATAGCTTACTTTATTTGATATAAGCCGTGCGCTTATCGGTACAATGGTTTCAAAGGGGCACAGGTTATTTTCCTTAAGCGTTGTGCCTGTTTCCACAATATCCACAATAACGTCTGACAGCCCCAATATAGGCGCAATCTCGATTGAGCCGTTAAGCTTTATAATATCTATTTCACGGCTAAGGCTGCGGTAATATTTCTTTGCAATATTCGGAAACTTGGTTGCAACACGCAGTGTTTTTTCCATATTATCACGAAAGCCTTTTATTCCCGCAACCGCCATACGGCATTTACCGATTTTCAAATCGCTCAATTCGTAAACATCAGGGCTGTATTCAAGAAGAATATCCTTTCCTGCAACGCCGATATCTGCCGCACCTCTTTCTACATATATCGCAACATCAGATGGCTTTACCCAAAAATATCTGACACCGTTTTCTTCATTTTCAAAAATGAGCTTACGGTTATTTTCATGTATTGACGGGCAGCCATAGCCTGCCTTTTCAAATATGTCATAAACCTTTTCACCAAGTCTGCCCTTGGGAAGAGCAATGTTCAAAAACTTATCCATCGATTATTTCTCCCCCTTTTGCTATGCGTAAAACTCGTTTTGCACGCACGCTTTGCGATGCCGCTTTCTGAATATTTACCGTAAGATTATCCTCTTTGAATATCAAAGCCGCTTTTCTTATATCGCTGTAGGATGCATCATTATCATAAATCAAAAGCACATCACAGTCATATTCCTTTTCATTTTCGTCAATTCGCTCGAGCATGTCCGAATATACTGCAAAGCCGATTGCGCCGCCGCTTTTCCCCATTCCTTTAAGGAGATTATCGTAACGACCGCCCGAAAGCACGCTTTTAGGAAGCTTGTCAACATACCCTCGGAAAACCACTCCGTTATAATAGTCAGTGTCACTGATAATCGAAAAATCAAGGTACAGATTGTCTGTCAGACCGCACGCTTTAAGCTGCGTGATGAGATTTGCAAGCGCACTGCACGCATCCATCATTTCACGGTTAATGCACAGCTTTTCGACACGCCCTATTGCTTCCTGTGCTTTGCCTGAAATATCGCAAAGACTTACCATTACCTGACAAATTGCACTTCCGATTCCGTTTTCCTCGCACACACTGCGCAGTCCTGAACTGTTTTTTGCAACAAGCATTTTAAGAATGCTCTTTTTAACATCATCGTCCACATCTGCGGCATTTAAAAGTCCGTTTATTATACCAACTGATGATATATCAAGAATATAGTCACTGCTTATGGTTTCAAGGCTTTTTATAGCAAGGCTTATTACCTCGCACTCTTCAACACAGCCTATATCTCCCATGCATTCAATTCCCGACTGCATAATTTCCTTTATCTCATTAGTACCCTTGTCAGGGCGGTAAACGTTCTCATTATAATACACCTTGCTGACATTATCCGTCAAGGGTTTATAGTTTTTTATTATAGAAAGGGTCACGTCAGGCTTGAGTGCAAGAAGCTTTCCGTTCAAATCCGTAAACGTAACGATATCTCCCTTTCCCATATAATTTCGATTTCTCACATACATATCATACTCTTCAAAACGGCTCATCTTAAACGGGGTATAACCGCTTTGGTGATAGAGTGAGCGCAGCGAGTACATAATTCTTTCTTCAGTTTTTAAAATGTTGTCATTGAGTATCATACAGATGCTCCTTTCAATACAGCTTCATATGTCACTTTAGCATTTTACCACGATAAAGCGCTAAAGTCAATATAAATTTTTAAAAATTTCAATTAACAGTGGGGGTAAAAACTCAGTTTTTTACCCCCACTGCAAAACCACTATTTCATTCTGATCAAGGGTGGCAATATCAACACGCATAATACCAAAGATTACTCCAAGAGCATAATATTACACAAAGTATGTCTCGCAAGGGCAACTGTATGGACAATGGCGCTATGGAAAACTTTTTTGTCAAATTAAAGGTTGAAATGTTTTATGGTGAAAAATTCGAAAGCGTTAACACTTTCGTTGATGAATTAAAAATATACATTGATTACTATAACAATAAAAGGATTTCTATGAAACTAAGGGGTTCACTTCAATCTTGGGGGCAGGTAGGTACGCTTGTTATAAAAAAATAAGAACAGAGGATATAGGATTGACGTGACTCTATATCCTCTGTTCTTATTTTTTATGGGTTTTAGTATCCCGTGATGCCTGAGTCTCGTAGGGCCATATCACGTGCATCAGCACATAATGAGCCGCCTCAGGCATATCGAAAATCTCGGCAGAGATTTATATCGCTGTAACTAAAGAAGACTCTGTCTTCTTTAGTTACAAAATACGTGCTGCCCTATAGTACACACTATTTCCCTTGTTCTTATCCACTGATTCGTTGCTGTGCGTGGATTATAATAATATATCGCTCCGTTTGTAGGGTCCCATCCATTGAGGGCGTCACGTGCGGCACGGTGGCTGCTTGCATACATCTGTGCATTTATCTGCCCATCATCAACGGCGGTAAATGCGCCTTTTTGATAAACTACCCCTGAAATTGAATTAGGGAATGACGGGTGGTCAACACGATTAAGCACAACGGCACCTACTGCAACCTGCCCTTCATACGGCTCGCCTCTTGCCTCGCCGTTAATCACACGTGCAAGCAACTCGACATTAGTATCCGTCGGGGCAGATGATGAGTTTGAAGAGCTGCTGCTTGTAAAGATGCCCATTGCATTGAGGGTTTTTACGCCTGCAACTCCATCTGCCGTAAGACCGTTTTTCTTCTGAAAGCTCCTGACTGCATTTTCTGTCTGCCAGCCGTACACCCCGTCAACCGAGCCATTATAATATCCCCAGTTTTTGAGCTTTGTCTGAATTTTCCTTACTTCTTCTCCTCTGGAGCCATTTTTTGATACCGCCGTAGCATCAACACATACAAATGCAAGCACAGCAGCAACAACAACAGCAATACATACACGTTTTATACGCATATAGCTCCTCCTTTACCGTTTTGCCATTATTATGAACAGCGAGAAGTTTTTTATTCAACTTTTTTTAAATTTTACTATATTTAAAAGGAAAAAAATGTAGACATATTTTTAGTTATGTGATAAGATATTAAAATAGTATAGGATGGTGATTTTGTGGGCATAAAGGGAATTATATTTATGGGCATTGCTCTTTTGGGTGTGATTGTAAATTTCTCTTCACGCTCTATAAGCGAAAAACGTGGTATTTCGGAGCTTAAAATCAAAATAGCGGCACTTATTTGTGTATTTGTCGCAATCACTCTTCTTATGATATTTGGTAAATAACTTATCGAATCTTATGATATTTGGTAAATAACTTATCGAAAGGATGAAATATATTGAAAAATCTTGAAAAAACCTACAATCCTTCGGAAATTGAAGACAAGCTGTATAAAAAATGGATTGACGGCGGTTATTTTCATGCAGAACCTGACAGCAAGAAGGAGCCTTATACAATAGTTATTCCTCCTCCCAATGTTACAGGTCAGCTGCATATGGGACATGCTCTTGACGAAACTCTTCAGGATATTTTAATCCGTTACAAGAGAATGCAGGGCTATAGTGCACTTTGGATACCCGGAACTGACCATGCAGGTATCGCAACACAGATTAAGGTTGAGGAAAACCTCCGTGTTAATGAAGGTCTTACCCGTTACGATTTAGGAAGAGAAAAATTCCTTGAAAGAGTATGGGACTGGAAAAATAAGTTTGGTGACCGTATTATAAATCAGCTTAAAAAGCTCGGCTGCTCCTGCGACTGGGAGAGAGAGCGTTTCACAATGGACGAGGGTTGTTCCAAGGCTGTTCGTGAGGTTTTTGTAAATCTCTACGAAAAAGGTCTTATTTACAGAGGAAACAAAATTATCAACTGGTGTCCAAGCTGTACTACGGCACTTTCAGATGCCGAGGTTGAATATACAGAGCAACCCGGACATTTCTGGCATATCCGTTACAAGATGTCAGACAGTGACCGTTATATAAACATTGCAACAACACGCCCCGAAACACTTCTGGGCGATACAGCTATCGCAGTTCATCCTGATGATGAAAGGTATACTGACCTTATCGGTAAGACATGTATTCTTCCCCTTGTAGGAAGAGAGATTCCGATTGTTGCAGATGAATACGTTGAAAAGGATTTCGGAACAGGTGCAGTTAAAATCACACCTGCACATGACCCCAACGACTTTGAGGTTGGACTTCGTCATGACCTTCCTATAATCAACGTAATGAACGATGATGCTACTATCAATGCAAATGGCGGCAAATATCAGGGACTTGACCGTTACGAGGCAAGGGCACAGATTGTAAAAGACCTTGAAGAATGCGGTGCACTTATAAAAATTGAGGAGCATACACATAATGTCGGCACCTGCTACCGTTGCAGCACAACTGTAGAGCCGCTTACAAGCGACCAGTGGTTTGTAAAGATGAAGCCTCTTGCAGAGGAAGCATTGCGTGTTGTTCGTGAGGGCGAGGTTGAATTTGTTCCCGAGCGTTTCACAAAAACATATACCAACTGGATGGAAAATGTACATGACTGGTGTATTTCCCGTCAGCTTTGGTGGGGACACAGAATTCCCGCATTTTATTGCGATGCTTGCGGCGAAATGATAGTAAGCAAGGAGGATATCTCCGTTTGTCCTAAGTGCGGCCGGGCAATGCGCCAGGAAAATGATGTGCTTGACACATGGTTTTCTTCTGCACTGTGGCCGTTCTCAACACTCGGCTGGCCTGACAATACGCCCGAGCTTCAATACTACTATCCCACAAGCACACTTGTTACAGGCTATGACATTATCTTCTTCTGGGTTGCACGTATGATATTCAGCGGATGCGAGCATATGAAAAAGCCTCCGTTTAGACATGTATTTATTCACGGAATAGTGCGTGACAGTCAGGGCAGAAAAATGAGTAAATCCTTAGGTAACGGTATTGACCCGCTTGAGGTTATTGATAAATACGGCGCAGATGCGCTCCGCTTTACTTTGGCAACAGGTAATTCCCCCGGAAACGATATGCGTTTCTATTGGGAGAGAGTTGAATCAAGCCGTAACTTTGCAAACAAAATATGGAATGCTGCACGCTTTGTGCTGATGAACCTAGAGGTTGAGGAATGCACACTCCCCATTAAGCCGGCTATTGAGGATAAGTGGATTATTTCACGCTATAACAGTGTTGTTAAATCAGTTACTGAAAACCTTGATAAGTTTGAGCTTGGTGTTGCACTCAGCAACCTTTACGACTTCATCTGGGACGAGCTGTGCGACTGGTATATTGAGCTTGTAAAACCACGTCTTTACGGCGACAATGATGAAAGCAAGCTTGATGCACAGCGTACTCTTTGCTATGTTCTTTCAGGAACACTTAAGCTTCTTCATCCGTTTATGCCATTTATTACTGAAGAAATATTCTGTGCACTTCCTACAGGCGAGGAAACTATTATGACATCTCAGTGGCCTCTTTATACAGACACACTTAATTTCCCCGAAGAGGAAAAGAAAATGTCTGTTATATGCAGTGCTATAAAGAGTGTTCGTAATATCAGAACAGAAATGAATGTTCCCCCCTCAAAGAGAGCAAGTATGATTATCGTAACAGACGATAAGGCACTTTTTGAAAGCGGTATTTCATTCTATGAAAAGCTTGCAGGTGCAAAGGACGTTACAGTTACAGACAGCGAAGACGCTGTTACTGACGGCAGTGTAAGTGTAATTGTTGAAGGCGCAAAGATATTTATGCCTATGGATGAGCTTATTGATACAGAAAAAGAAAAGGCAAGACTTCTTAAAGAGAAGGAACGTTTAGAGAGCGAAATCGACAGAGTTGAAAAGAAGCTTTCAAACAAAGGTTTTGTTGAAAAAGCTCCCGCTAAGCTTATCGAAGAAGAAAAGGCGAAAGGCGTTAAATACAAGGAAATGTATGATAAAGTACTTGAAAGCCTTGCTAAACTTGGTTAATCAGGATATACTAATATTAGCTGTGACAAAACTGTCACAGCTAATATTTATTGCAACAAAGGAGAATTCCCATGCTTATTGATTTTCACACACATGTGTTCCCTGACAAAATTGCCTCCCGTGCAATTAAAAAGTTGGAGGAAGGAATAATTGCCACTCAAGGCTCTTTAGTGCTTGCGCCAAAGACAGACGGAACGCTAAACGCTCTCCTCGCATCAATGGATAAATACGGTGTGGATTTGAGTGTGGTGATGCCTATTGCAACCTCTCCAACACAGCATACAACAATAAACTCTTTTGCAAAAGAGATAACCGATAATAAACGCATTATTTCTTTCGGAAGCATTCATCCTATGCAAGAGGATTGGGAAGAAACACTGGAGCATATTGCAAAAATGGGGCTTTGCGGAATAAAGATGCACCCTGAATTTCAGGATTTCTACATTGATGAGCCTGTAATTTATGATATTATAAAAAAATGCGAAAGCTTAAATCTTTATGTGCTTTTTCACAGTGGTGCCGATTTAGGATATCATCCGCCTGTGCACTGCACACCACAAAGGCTGCGCAAGGTGCTTGATAAAACAGGTTGCAAAAACATTATTGCGGCTCATTTTGGTGCTTTTATGATGTGGCACGATGTCGATAAATATCTTATAGGAACGTCTGTTATGATGGATAGCTCTATGACAAGCGGTTATCTTGATAAAGCACAATGCAAAGAAATGCTGCGAAAGCACGGTGCTGATAAAATACTTTTCGGCAGTGACAGCCCCTGGCAATCGCCAAAGGAGGCATTCGACTACCTTATGTCACTTAATCTTAGCGACGAGGAAAATGAGCTTATAACACACAAAAATGCTATGAAAATACTTTTTAAATAACACAAAAAGAGGCTGACTCAACAAAAACATATTACGTACATCTGTAGGGGCGACCATTGGTCGTCAGCGGACGTGCTATGCACGCCCCTACAAATTTGTATAAAGATACGATATGTTTAATTATTGAGACAGCCTCTTCTTTATTGCTATAACATTATTGTTCAAACCGATTTCTTATAAACAAAAATGCACTATTCTTTACAATGGGTTTTCCGTGCTCTTCTACCACCGTGCGATATTTTTCGGGGCATACTGCGCCGAACTCTGAAGCCTTTGGTATGTAGGAGGGAAGCATCGTCATATAATACTTGTCATTATATGAATAAAGCGAGCCCCAGAAGCACTCACGCATAACGTGGCACATCTTAATAACATCTTCAAAATCATCAAGCTCTACCATTGTGCTTACGCTTTGCTTTTTTTCTTTCTTTTGCCGGGGTTTTTCCTTCTCCGCCTTAATCTGTGTTGAAAGCTTATCAAACAGCTTTTGCTCTTCATCGTTATCAACCTTGGTAACAAAAAGTGTCAGTTCACTCATAAGAGAATTAATTGCAGCCTCTACTACAAGGCGTGCATTATTACAGGAAAATCCCGTCTCCTTTTCGGCACGGCGGAGCATTTCAAAAAATATCTCTCTTGTTTCAGGAGTGTTTTTCGCCATTTCATCTGCACTTATTCCCCACTCCTCAAGGTCCTGTGTTTCAACAGTTACCTTTATTTTATTAGGTTTTAATAATTCAAACTTCACTTTTCTCACCTCGTTTTATCCCATTTGAGAAAGAAATAATTTATTCCATTTTCCCGGGGGCATTGAATATTGCTTTTTAAAAGCCCTTATATATCCTTCCGCCGAGGAAAATCCTACGCTAAGGGCAATGTCTTTTACAGATGCATTGCTCTTTTTCAGTGCTATCATACTTTTTTCCACACGTTTTCGCCCTATATACTCAAGGGGCGTAGTACCTTTATATTTTTCAAAAATCTTACTTAGTCTGCATTGAGAAACACCTGCATATCTTGCAGCATCACCAACACTAAGCGTGCTGTCGGAAAGGTTTTCGTCAATATATGCTACCGCTTTTAAGAAAATGCGCTTCTTGTTTTCTTTTGCGCCAATTTTTACCTCTTCACACATTCTGTCAATAACTTGTTCTATGCTGCGTTGACCCTTTGGGAGAAACAATGCATCAATAAGCTCCTTTTCGTCAAGGTAAAATCCGCTGCTTTCACGACACAGCTGTTTTCTGGTTTCACACAACAGCACACTAACCAATGCATGCGCATAATCCTCATTAGCATAGCTTTGAATTATTTCTTCTAAGAAAGACTTTGCCTTATTCTTTTCACACTTTAAAATAGAAAGTGTCAGTTTATCAATTTGTGCTGTTATTCTCATTTCAAATATTCAACCGCAGCCTCAAGCTGTTTGTCAATCTCTACATCAAAATCATATAAATAGTCGTTAAGGTAGAGATATTCATAGAATCCCGGAACTCCCGTAGGCTCATATCCGACTATTGTCTGAAAACGCATCACAGCCTGGGATGTTTCCTCATCAAAAACCTCGTCGGGTTTTTCTTCAAAATATCCTAAAGCTCCGAGTCTTTGCTCAAGCGCAAGCGTCATTTGTCCGTCTGTTGTGGCTTCTTCTATTTTGTCATAGTCAATTTGCGCAAATTCTTCCTCATTCACAGGAATATACTCATTTTCCACAATCATATCAGGAGTAATGCCAACTGTATGCACTCTTTCTCCCTTTGCGGTGAAAAATTCTCCGATAGTATATTTCATGCCTGCACCTGTAGCAAATTTTGTGAGCACCTGCATACTTCCCTTACCAAATGTTTTTGTACCGATAAGCTTAGCTGCACGTCTGCCCTGAAATGCCATTGACAAAAGCTCGCTCGCTGAAGCACTGTTTTCATTTACAAGCAAAGCTATATTCATTCTGGGTGCATGATAATTGGTGGTTTTCAAATATTCATTTTTTGTTTCATCCTTATACCTGAGCTCGCCAATGCGACCTGCGCTGATAAAGATGTTTGCAATTTCAAGTGCTGCTTCAAGGTCTCCGCCGGGGTTATCACGAAGGTCAAACACCAACTTTTTAACATTCTTGCTTTGAAGCTCTTTCACATATGCTCTTACCTCTTCGGGTGCATTTTTTGAAAACTGTATAAGCTTCATATATGCTATATCATCACTAAGCATCTTTGTTTCTATCTGTGAAACCTTAACGGTATCTCTTATACAGGTAACTTCAACTGACGAATTTCCTCTTTTAAGGGTTACCTTAACCTCGCTGTCAGTTTTTCCTACTATAAGATTTCTTACCTCGGCAGTGTTCATACCCTCAACCGAGGTTCCGTTTATAGCAGTAATGTAGTCACCTTCCATAATTCCTGCCTTAAGAGCCGGAGACTGGTCAAAGACCTCCAAAACAAGTATTCCGTTATCGTTTTGGGTGATTGTAACACCAATTCCTGAAAACTCGCCTGAAATATCTTCTGTCATCGCTTTGTATTCCTCTGCTGTATAAAACTGGGCATGTTCGTCCTTAAGCGTCTTTACCATTACCTCGAGAGCTTTGTTTATATCGAATTTGCCCTGTTCAATAGTGTTGCATATTATAGCAAAAAGCAGCTCTTCATCCTCAATTCCGTAGTAATAGTTATCCGCAATATTATGCGCATATACCTTCACCATATTTTTGAGCATGTTGTTTGAATACATTATTGCCTGCTGCTCCTGTGTGTTTTCGTTGGCATATACAGCAAGCGAAGTAATCGCTATCATAGCCGAAACTAAAAGTGCTGTTAATTTTTTAATTTTCATAATAAAGTCCTTTCTTCGGCATAGATAAGTTCCCTTACATTTTTTCAGGAGCACTTACGCCGAGTATATCAAGTACATTTTTTATAACAACTCTACAGCATTCAATCAATTTAAGACGTGCACGCATAACGCTGTCCTCCTCGTCACGAACACGGCACGCATTATAGAATGAATGGAAGTGTGATGCAACATCAATAAGATAATGTGTGAGATTGCTTGGGTCAAAGCTCTGCGCTGATGCACGAATTTCCTCGGGCAATTTTGCAAGCACCTCTAAAAGCGCAATTTCCTCCGGTGCTTTAAGGATAGAGCAATCAATCTCATCGCACAGCGGAACATTAACACCGCTTTCCTGAAGCAATCTTATAATTGAACAAATTCTTGCATGTGCATACTGAACATAGAACACGGGGTTTTCATTTGTCTGACTTACTGCAAGATCCAAATCAAAGTCCATATGACTGCCTGCCGCACGCATATTGAAGAAAAATCTTGCTGCATCAACGCCGATTTCTTCAATAAGGTCAGCAAGGGTTATCATCTTTCCTGTGCGCTTGCTCATTCTGGCAATCTCACCGTTACGCATAAGGCGTACAAGCTGAATTACAAGAACATTGAGCTTATCACCGCTTATTCCAACCGCTTCCATAGCGCCTTTCATTCTGGCAATATGTCCGTGATGGTCTGCACCCCAGATATTTATAGCCAAATCAAAGCCACGTTCTTCAAGCTTATTACGATGATACGCTATATCTGCTGCAAAATATGTGGGAATACCATTTGCCCTTACAAGAACATCATCCTTTTCAGAGCCAAACTCTGTAGACTTAATCCAAAGCGCTCCGTCTTTTTCATAAGTGATGTTACTCTTTTTAAGCATTTCCAAAGTTTCGTTTACGCTGCCTCCTGCATGAAGCGTACTCTCGTAAAACCAAACGTCGTAGTTTATGCCGTACTTTGTCAGAGTTTCTTTAAGTGCTGCAATATTAAGCGGAAGCGCATACTCTACAAGCGCATCCTTTCTTTCCTGTTCTTCCTTTTCAAGAAGAATGTCGCCGTATTTATCAATAAAGTTCTGTGCGTGAACACGTATATCATCACCCTGATATCCATCTTCGGGGAACAATGCAGCATCCTCTCCACGAAGCAGCTGAATATATCTTGCATCTAAGCTTCTTCCGAATTTATCAATCTGGGCACCTGCATCATTTATATAAAATTCCTTGGTTACGTCGTAGCCCGCTCTCTTTAAAACGTTGCTGAGTGTATCACCCAGTGCGCCGCCCCTTGCGTTACCCATATGCATAGGGCCTGTAGGATTTGCACTGACAAATTCAACTACAACCTTTTTGCCACCGGCTATATCAACGTTGCCGTAGTCCTCTTTTTCGTTTTCAATCTCGCATATTACGTTGTAAAGATAGCTTTTATCAAGATAAAAGTTTATAAATCCGGGGCCTGCAATTTCAATTTTTTCAGCACCGAGTGACTGCGCATCAAGATTTTCCACGATTTTTTCAGCTATTGCTCTTGGTGCAGCCTTTGCACTGCGTGCAAGCATCATCGCTGTGTTTACCGCATAATCTCCATGCCCTTTATCCTTGGGCGCCTCAATAGTAAAGGCAGGAATTTCAATATCTGAAAATGCAGCCTTTGCAGCGTTTTCCACTGCTGTATATATTTGTGTTTTCTTCATAGAAAGCGTATTTGCCATAAAGTATCTTTCCTTTCGTAATAGCGAATTTTCCTATGTATTTTTACGCACGCACGCTGAGCGAAAGCCCATTTCGTGAGCGTGCTACATTATTTATATCCATCATATAGTCAATATCAATATTTCCACCGTTTTCGTCAAGCGAAACATTTATATCATTTGCCGTAACACTGATTGTGAAATCTCCGTAAGGAGTTTCGTAATGCCCTATGTGGCATTTTCCTTTTTCAAAAATCATATGCGTATTGGTATGACCGTGACGCATCATAGTTACAGTTCCGTCGGGAGATATTTTTAATGTCGTATTGCATTTTTCAAGCCCTGTCAGCTCTCCCTCTGCGTAACTGATATAGAACTTTCCGTCTTTATCATAGAATTTTCCGGCAGTGGTCATTTCTAAGCTGTCCTTTTCGCCGTCATAATCCTGCGAGCCTGTTATTGATATGTAAACATCTTTTTTCATCTGCTTATGCCTCCATTCGGCGCACCTTTGTTTCAATATCGCATCCTAAAAACGTACTTCCCAATGCAGTAAAGTTTTCCACTGAATCGGAAACGTAAAATTCGCTCGTGCCGCCTTTGGTTTTATCTGACAAAAGTCCGTTTTCTTCAAGGTATGCCTTCGCCTCGTCTGCTGCAAGCGCACCTGGACTTAGCAGCGTTGTTCCCTCTTCCATTATATCCGATATAACGTCTGTAAGCAAGGGGTAATGTGTGCATCCTAAGATAAGAGTATCCACATTTTCCTTTTTAAGGGGCGCAAGGTAATCCTTTGCGATAAGCCGTGCCGCCTCTGAATTTGCATATCCGTTTTCAACCAGTGGCACAAACATGGGACAATCATTTGAAAACACCTGAATTGTCGGACAAAGCTCCTTAATAAGCTCTGTATATTTTCCGCTTTTTATAGTGCCTGATGTGCCTATAACTCCAATACGGTTATTTTTTGTAACACGCACAGCACTCTTGCATGCACTTTCAAGAACTCCCATGATTTTAACATCATAGCTGTCCTTAATAAAGGGCAGCGCAACAGAGCTTGCCGTACCGCACGCAGCAATAACGAGCTTTATATTATGCTGAAGCAGAAATTCTATATCGTCTTTTGTATAGCGGATTATTGTTTCACGGCTACGGTTTCCGTAGGGCACACGCCCGGTGTCACCAAAATAGATGATATCTTCACCGGGCATTACCCTCTGAATTTCTCTTACCGTTGTAAGGCCGCCCAATCCGCTGTCAAATACTCCGATAGGGCGATTATCCATATAACTACATCCTTTTTTAAGTGTGCGGTGCACAACTTATTTAATAAGGCTTTCGCCTGTCATCTGGGCGGGCTTTTCAAGTCCCATTATATCAAGAAGTGTCGGCGCAATATCTGCAAGACGGCCCCCCTCACGCAAGGTGCAGTCTTTTCCTACCACTATAAACGGAACAGGGTTTGTTGTATGTGCAGTAAACACGTCCTTTGTCTGGGGGTCAACCATCTGGTCAGCGTTTCCATGGTCAGCTGTAACACATACAATACCGCCACGTGCTCTTACCGCATCAATAACCTTACCCATGCACTCGTCAACTGTCTCAACTGCCTTTTGCGCACACTCAAATATACCAGTGTGACCAACCATGTCACAGTTAGCATAGTTAAGTATGATTACATCATACTTTTCACTTTCAATTCTCTTAAGAACTTCCTCTGTTACCTCCGGCGCACTCATTTCGGGCTGAAGGTCATATGTTGCAACCTTAGGAGATGGGATAAGTGCACGGTCCTCGTTCTTATAAGGCGCTTCAACACCGCCGTTAAAGAAGAACGTTACATGTGCATATTTCTCTGTTTCAGCAATTCTAAGCTGATTAAGTCCGTTTGATGCAACATATTCACCAAATGTATTGGTAAGCGATTCAGGCTTGAATGCAACATCTACATTAGGCATATTAGCATCATACTGAGTCATACATACATAGTGTACGGGGAAAAATCCGTTCTTTCTTTCAAAGCCGTCAAAGTCGCCGTCTACAAATGTACGTGTTATTTCTCTCGCTCTGTCGGGGCGGAAGTTAAAGCAGATAACGCTGTCGTTTGCAGCGATTGTTGCACCCTCGCTAACAACTGTGGGCACAATGAATTCGTCTGTTATACCGTTGTCATAAGACTTTTGCATAGCATCTACCGCATCAGGATTCTTTTCTCCCTCACCGTATACGAGTGCAGCATAAGCCTTTTCCACTCTTTCCCAACGGTTGTCACGGTCCATTGCATAGTATCTGCCTGAGAGCACACCGATTTTACCTACTCCAAGCTCTGCCATTTTTTCAGAGAGAGCCTTTACGAATTCAATACCGCTTGTAGGCGAAACGTCACGTCCGTCCATAAAGCCGTGTACATAAACCTTTTCAAGATTATTTTTCTTTGCCAACTCAATAGCTGCAAAAAGATGTGTAATATGGCTGTGAACACCACCGTCAGAAAGAAGTCCGAAAAGGTGGAGTGCACTGTCATTCTTTTTACAGTTTTCAATCGCTTTTACAAGTGCTTCGTTTGTAAAGAAGTCGCCGTCAGCGATTGATTTTGTTATTCTGGTAAGCTCCTGATACACGATTCTGCCGGCACCTATATTTGTGTGTCCAACCTCACTGTTACCCATCTGTCCTTCAGGAAGTCCCACGTCCATACCACTTGCATTAATAAGGGTATTGGGGCACTCCTCAAGAAGCTTATCCATAACGGGGGTTTTTGCACTGTAGATAGCATTTCCGTCTTTAGCCGCATTGTAACCGTAGCCGTCAAGTATCATAAGCATTGTAAGCTTTTTTGTCATATTGTTTCATCCCTTTCCGCCTGCACATATACACTTTTCCGCCGCAGGCAAGCGGACAAAAAGGCTGCGCCTTCACGCATGCCGTACCCCGAATCTGTGCAAACATATTTTCATACGCATTAATGTTTGTAAATTTCTATACGGGGACAAAAAGGCCGTTGAGCAGAGCAAAGCTAAGTTCAACAGCCTTTATCTTTAGATTCAAGCGTTGCAGATGATTGCAAAATCATCACACTTAAGGCTTGCACCGCCTACGAGGCCGCCGTCAATGTCACTCATTGCAAACAGCTCGCTTGCGCAATCCTTGTTAACGCTGCCGCCGTAAAGAATACGGATATTTGCAGCTGTTTCTTCGTCATATATTCCTGCAAGACATGCTCTGATGTCTGCACAAACCTCGTTAGCCTGCTCGCTTGTAGCAACCTTACCTGTACCGATTGCCCAGGTAGGCTCATAAGCTACAACAATCTTAACTGCATCTTCCTTAGAAATTCCACGGAATGCAATCTTTATCTGGCTGCGGATGAAATCAAAAGTGATTCCATCTTCTCTCTGCTTAAGTGATTCACCGCAGCAAAGCACGGGAATAAGGTCATTTTTAAGAGACTGTATAACCTTTGCATTTACAGTATCGTCTGTTTCAGCAAAGTATTCACGTCTTTCGCTGTGACCGATGATAACATATTCTACACCGATTTCACGAAGCATCTGTGCACTGATTTCGCCTGTGTAGGCACCCTTATCCTCAAAGTGGATATTCTGTGCACCGATTTTAATATTACTTCCCTCTGCAGCCTTAACAGCGGCAGGGAGACATACGTATGTGGGGCAGATAAGCACATCGTGCTTACAGCCTGCCACCTTACCCTTAAGCTCGTTTATCATAGACTCTGCCTGAGAGGGTGTATTGTTCATTTTCCAGTTTCCAGCAGCAAGTATTTTTCTCATTGTATTTCGTCCTTTCAAAATTCAAGTTATTTAAGGGATAGGAAAAAATGTTCAGAACGGACAAACTGAACTCCGAAGGAGCTTGCCCGAAGCTGTATGTGTATACAGCGAGAGGTGAAGTTTGTTCGTAATTCGTTGGCATCTAAAGCAGAAATCCGCATAACGGATTTCAACCAAAAACCATATCGTTGTAAATATCACAGTCTTTTTGGGCTATAATCCGTCGCCAACGAATGATCTGGGCATTTTTAACATCCCGCCTTCTTATCTGTCCTGAAGCGCAGCAATACCGGGAAGCTCTTTACCTTCAAGGAATTCAAGGCTTGCACCGCCACCTGTTGAAATATGGCTCATCTTATCGCCAAGACCAGCCTGGTTAACAGCTGCAACGCTGTCGCCGCCGCCGATAACTGTAGTAGCATCAATCTGGGCAAGAACCTGTGCGATTGCGTTTGTACCCTTAGCAAATGAAGGCATTTCAAATACGCCCATAGG
>JAZRLV010000106.1:0-19069 GCA_045646985.1 Clostridia bacterium
CACCGTAAGTAAAACTTGCGGTGCCCGATAAAGTTATCGACACAATAAAATCCCGAGCAAAATTGCTCGGGATTTTATTATTTATTTAAGGTTGTTCTTAAGTGTTTCAAGCTGTGCTTTAATTTCAGAGGGAAGTCTGTCGCCGAACTGTGCGAAGTATTCCTCCTGATTTTCTACATCTTCCATCCATACAGCCTTGTCAACGCTGAGAAGCTCAGAAAGCTGCTCTGGTGTGATGTCAAGGTTTGTTGTATCGATATCTCCATCCTTAGGAAGGAAGCCGATAGGACTGTCAACAGCGTCTACCTTGCCTTCGCAACGGTCAACAATCCAGTTAAGAACACGCATGTTGTCACCGAATCCGGGCCACATAAAGTTACCCTCATCATCTTTTCTGAACCAGTTAACATGGAAAATCTTAGGAGCCTTATCAGCATCCATCTTAGCACCCATTTCAATCCAGTGTGCAAAGTAATCAGCCATGTTGTAACCAACGAAAGGCTTCATAGCCATAGGGTCACGACGAACAACACCAACAGCACCTGTAGCTGCCGCAGTTGTTTCAGATGCCATTGTAGCACCTACGAATACACCGTGATTCCAATCTCTTGCCTGATATACAAGGGGGGCAGTCTTAGCACGTCTGCCGCCGAATACGATAGCGCTGATCGGAACGCCCTGAGGATTCTCGAATTCTGAAGAAATACAGGGGCAGTTTACTGCGGGTGCAGTAAATCTTGAGTTAGGATGAGCAAGGTTACCCTCGTAAGTCTTACCGTTTACGTGGCTGCCCTTCCACTCTGTGCAGTTTTCAGGAGGATTCTTGTCAAGACCTTCCCACCAAACTGTCATATCATCTTCGTTAATAGCAACGTTTGTGAAGATTGTGTTTTTCTTTGTTGCAGCAAGTGCATTGAAGTTAGTCTTTTCGCTTGTTCCGGGAGCAACACCAAAGAAGCCTGCTTCGGGATTGATTGCGTAAAGTCTGCCGTCCTCACCAATTCTGAGCCATGCGATATCGTCGCCGATTGTCCAAACCTTATATCCTTTTTC
Organism: Clostridia bacterium; assembly: GCA_045646985.1. GTDB lineage: Bacteria > Bacillota > Clostridia > UMGS1883 > UMGS1883 > UMGS1883. The sequence continues at coordinate 1,054 of JAZRLV010000106.1, forward strand.
CTTAAGGTATTCCGGAGGAATAAGCATTGCAAGGTTTGTCTTACCGCAAGCAGAGGGGAATGCAGCACAGATGTACTTAACTTCGCCCTGAGGATTCTCAAGACCAAGGATAAGCATATGTTCAGCCATCCAGCCTTCCTTCATACCCTGGTAAGAAGCAATTCTGAGTGCAAAGCACTTCTTTCCGAGAAGTACGTTTCCGCCGTAAGCAGAGTTAACAGACATAATTGTGTTATCCTGGGGGAAGTGAACTATATATCTTTCGTCAGGATTTACATCCTTTTTAGCGTGGAGACATTTAACGAAGTCACCGTCTGTTCCAAGAGCGTCAATAACTTCCTTACCAACTCTTGTCATTATATCCATGTTAAGTACAACGTAGATGCTGTCTGTAAGCTCGATACCAATCTTTGAGAAAGGTGAGCCAACAGGACCCATTGAATAAGGAATAACATACATTGTTCTGCCCTTCATGCTGCCTTCGTAAAGAGCATTAAGCTTTGCATACATTTCCTTGGGAGCCATCCAGTTGTTGATAGGACCTGCCTCTTCCTCTGTTTCTGTACAGATGAATGTTCTGTCTTCAACACGTGCAACGTCGTTTTCTGCTGTTCTATGATAGTAACAACCGGGAAGCTTCTCCTGGTTGAGCTTAATCATTTCACCCGTTGCAACGGCTTCTTCACGAAGCGCTTCAAGCTGAGCCTCGCTGCCGTCAATCCAAACTACATTGTCAGGCTGTGTAAGAGCTTTCATTTCTTCAAGCCATGAAAGAACTTTTTTGTTTTCTGTCATTATAATTCTCCTTTCAAAAACCCAATTTTTCCTGTTTAACATTATATACGAAATATCGATATTTGTCTACTGTTTTTTTATTTTTTTACAAAAAAATCACATAATTCACAAAATTGGTCGATAGAAAGTGCTTCCCCTCGTACATTTGCATCAAGTCCGATTGCCTCGATAGCCTCACGGATTTCCTCCTTGCTTCCGAAAGCACCGCTGCCACAAAGCGCATTTACGAGTGTTTTTCTTCTTTGCGAAAAGGCTGCTTTTATAAGTGAAAAGAATTTCTTTTCATCAAGTGGTGTGACGGATGGCTTTTCAAGAATATCCATACACACAACTGCACTGTCAACCTTAGGCGCCGGAATAAATGATGATGCACTCACGTGCTTTATAATCTGCGGTTTTGAAAAATACTGCACCGCTATACTTATAGCACCGTAATCCTTGCTTCCGGGGACTGCGCAAAGCCTTTGGGCAACCTCTTTCTGAATCATAACAACTATTCTTTTAAAAGGCAGCCTGTTTTCAAGAAGATTCATAATAATAGGAGTTGTAATATAATATGGGAGATTTGCTGCTACACTGACGTCAGTTTCTGCAAATTCTTCTTTTATCAGCTCCCCAAGGTTTACTTTAAGGCAATCCTCCCATACAAAAGACACGTTGTTAAAGCCTGCAAGCGTTTCGGTTAAAACCTTTTCAAGCCTTTTATCAAGCTCTATAGAGACAACCTTTTGCGCATTTTGCGCAAGCGCCGCAGTAAGTGTTCCAAAGCCCGGACCTATTTCAATCACGCCCTGTGCATTTTCTGTAGCGGTTTTAGCCATTATAGCAGGCACCTGTGGGTCTGTAATAAAATTCTGCCCCATACTCTTCGAAAATGAAAACCCGTATTTTGAGCACAAATATTTAATTATTTTTGAATCGGTTAATTCGTACATTATAATTTCTCCTTTTAAAAAGCGGCGACAAATTGCCGCCGCTTTTAATTGTTAATTAATTCATCGAAGCCATTAATATAATAATCGCAAATTTTCTGAAGCTTTTCCTTATGCGCACGACTACGCTCATCATATACGCCGCATACTGTCATTCCTGCATTTTTGGCGCACTGCGCTGCCGGAGCAATGTCCTCGAACACAATGCAGCGTTCTTTGCTGACATTTGCTTTTTGCGCTGCTAGCAAGTATACCTTGGGCGAGTTTTTACCTTCCCCCGCTTCACAGGTGTTTGTAAATGCGTCAAACAAATCGTATATCCCGTTATTTTTCAGCGCAGGCTCATAAAAATATATCGGTGAGCTTGTACAAAGCACAATTTTTTTATTCTGCTTTTTAAGATACGAAATATATTCCTTTGCATACGGTTTCAGCTTAATATTATGGGCATATTCGTAAATTGCCATATCAGTCCACTCCTGCATAAGCTGCTCGGGAGTGTCCTTGATATCAAACCGCTTTTTTGTATAGGCAGCAATTTCCGAAAAGCTCATCGCTGAAATTGCATGAACATAATCCGGTGGCACTTTTATACCCCGCTTTTTTTCAAGAAAATCATGGTCAATCTTTTCCCAAACACCAAGCGAATCAAGAATTGTGCCGTCCATATCAAATATTGCGGCATCAAACTTCGTTATCATTATTTTTATAATTCTCCTATTCAGAATACTTTTCAAGCAAAGAGTGCCTTACCCTCCAAAGCTTGGGAGAAAGGTCTACATAGTAGGCATGTGGATTTTCAAATCGCTTAACCTCATCCCATATAGTATCAACCTGCTGTGCGCAGTATTCACGTATCTCGGAAAGCTCGGGAAGCTTTGCAATACATTCACCGTTTTTAAATATCTGTACAAGCAACTTTCTTGCAGTAAAGTTTGTAACCTTTTTACGTTTCCATGTGTGAACAGGATCAAATATTTCGTAAGACTGTGAATCATCGATTTCTTCTGAATGAAGAGTCATTACATCAGCAATCGCCTTGCCCGTTTCATTATCATAAAGTCTGTAAATCTGTTTAAAATCGGGGATTGTAATTTTCGCAGGATTCTCGCTGATTTTAATTTTCGGAACAACCTCCCCGTTTTCCTCAACGCCTACAAGCTTGTACACACCCCCGAAAACAGGAGAGCTTTTTGCAGTAATGAGTCTTTCACCAACGCCAAAAGAATCAATCTTTGCCCCCTGTGCAAGAGTATTGCTTATAATATACTCGTCAAGAGAGTTTGACACAACTATTCCGCAATCGGGAAATCCTGCTGCATCAAGCTCTTTTCTGATTTTAGCAGTAAGATAAGTTATGTCACCACTATCAATACGTACACCCTTAGGTCTTTTTCCCAAAGGCTCCAAAACTTCCTTAAACACCTTAATAGCATTTGGAAGACCGCTTTTTAAAACGTTATAAGTATCAATCAGCAACGTACAGCTGTCGGGGTATGCCGTTGCGTATGCTTTGAATGCATCATATTCTGTGGGGAACATCTGCACCCAGCTGTGCGCCATTGTTCCCAATGCCGGAATGCCGTACATTTCATCACTGATTGTGCATGCAGTACCCGCACATCCCGCAATATATGCAGCCCTTGCGCCTAAAATTGCACTGTTTGCACCATGTGCACGTCTTGAACCAAATTCCATAACTGCCTTGCCCTGTGCAGCTCTTACAATTCTGTTAGCCTTTGTAGCAATAAGTGTCTGATGATTCACAAGAAGCAGCAGCATTGTTTCAACAAGCTGTGCCTGAATAGCAGGACCACGAACAATTACCAAAGGCTCGTTGGGAAATACAGGAGTTCCCTCCGGAATTGCCCACACATCACAGGAAAACTTAAAATTCCTGAGGTAATCTAAAAATCTTTCATCAAAGAGGTTTTTACTTCTTAGATACTCTATATCCTCTTCTTCAAAGTGAAGATTACTGAGATACTCCACAACCTGCTCTGTCCCTGCCATAACAGCAAAGCCACCGTTATCGGGTACTGTTCTGAAATATAAATCGAAATAACAAATCTTGTCAGCTGTGTTGTTTACAAAATAGCCGTTTGCCATCGTAAACTCATAAAAGTCGGCAAGCATCGTGTAATTGTGTTCCTTAAACATACCTAAGCACTCCCTCAGTTTTATCAGCCGTTTTCAATAGCGTCCTCAAGCCAGAATTCAGCAATATCAATCGCTTCAAAAAGGCTCTCTCTTGTAGCTTTCTTAATAACCTTTTCCTTACCTGTACCCTTGTTAGTACAAAGGTCGATTGTCACGCTGTCACTGACATCAAGGTCACCGACCTTTTTCTTGGATTTAATTGTGAAGATAATAATATATTTTTCGTTCAAATCACCGTAATATATTGTATCTCCCCGGCGCACCATAGGCTTTCCCTTATAGGTAAAAACATTCTGTTCTGCTGCCATCTTTATCACTCCTAAATATAAAAATTGCATAGTAATTTATGTTATTATATCACAAACACCAAAAATAGTAAAGTGTTTTATTTTAATCATTGACTATTTAGGAATACACAAAACAATTTTATCTAAAAAACTATTGATAATTTAGCCAAGTTGTGGTATACTTATAAAGCTGTACTATCCGGGGAGGTAGCGGTGCCCTGAATCCGCAATCCGCTATAGCGGAGGTTATGCCCCGATTGAGGCGTTATTTTTGTATGGCAGGAGCATATAAGTGGTGTTGACGGTCGGGTCTTGCGCAATAGCGGCCCGTGAACCTTGTCAGGCGGGGAACCGAGCAGCAATAAGCGGTTACCGTTATGTGCCGCAGGGGTGCCTGACCCGAGCTAACTGTATGATTTCCGCATATGAAATTGCGTCGATTTCGGGGTGTACAGCTAAATTGAATTTACAGCCGTCTTACTAAAAGGCGGCTTTTCTCAAATATTTTTGCGGGGAGGTAATTGTATGGAATTTCAGGCTCTTTACAGAAAATGGCGTCCGAAAACCTTTGATGATGTTGTCGGGCAGCAGCATGTCACCCAAACAATAAAGAATGAAATAAAGAATAATGCCTGCGGTCATGCGTTTTTGTTCTGCGGCAGCCGTGGAACGGGAAAAACCTCTACTGCAAGAATTCTCAGCCGTGCTGTCAACTGCGAAAATCCTGTTGACGGAAATCCGTGCAACAAATGCCCCACCTGTATGGGAATTGAAAACGGCAGTATAATGGATATTATTGAAATTGACGCTGCAAGTAACCGAGGCGTAGACAACATCCGTACTCTCCGTGAAGAAGCGAGCTATACAGCGGCTGTTACCAAGTATAAGGTATATATCATTGACGAGGTGCACGCACTAAGTAACGATGCCTTTAATGCGCTTTTGAAGCTATTGGAAGAACCGCCTGCACATGTGAAGTTTGTCTTGGCTACTACCGAGGCAAATAAGGTGCTCGGAACAATCTCCTCACGCTGTCAGCGCTTCGACTTTAAGAGAATAACCCCTGATGATATTTATGACAGACTTGATTATATCTGCAATGCCGAGGGAATAATGGCTGAAGAAAAAGCTCTTCGGATGATTGCACTTCATGCAGACGGCTCGCTCCGTGATGCGCTTAGCTGTTTGGATCCGTGCATTGCCGCCGGCAAAGAGGTTGACACAGAGTTTGTGGCAGACTTTCTGGGCAGGGCGGAAAACGAAGCCGTGCTTGAGCTGTGCCGCTGCATTGGTAAATGTGATATGAGTGGTGTGGTACACTGCATTGACGACGTCTGCTCACGTGGTAAAAATCTTTCCCCGTTTATAGAAACACTTATCCGTGCAATACGTGATATGCTTATCATTTCTGTATCAGGAAAATGTAAAAGCGACTTTGACGAAGCGGAATATGAGCTGCTTACACAGTACGCTCCCGATTATTCAACGGAAAAGCTTCTTTATGCAATAAAAACACTTTCCGAGGCTGTTTCAACTGCACGTTTTATGACAAACCCCCGTGTGGTTTACGAGGCGGCACTCCTGAAGCTGTGCACCAAAACAAGCGACGGCTCGTATGAAGCACTGCTTTCCAGAATTGCAGAGCTTGAGAGAAAGATTGAAAGCGGCAATATATCTGTTAAGGCTGCTCCCGCTCCGTCTTTTACAAAGGCGGAAAAGGTGGTTTCTGAAAAGAAAGAGACGTCTGCTCCTCCTGCTATAAAAAAGGAGCTCCCGCCCAGTGAATTTCTGAGCAAAATCAAAAGTGCGTGGCCGGAGATAATGAATGATTTATCAAGCAGCATTTTGCTTTTCACTGCACTTGAAAATGTTACTCTGCAAGAGGAAGGCGGCAAGCTTGCCCTTACCTTCCCCGACAATGGAGGCAGAGAGATGAAGGATATGGTAAAAGACGGTATTGATATGATTAATTCATCAATCAAGGCACACACTGGGCTTGATGCAAACACTGTAACAAGACTTGAAAGTGATTTTTCATCTTTTACTAAAAAAAGTGATGAACACGACCCGTTTGACGATATTATAAATCTTCCGATAACAAATATAGAATAAATACAATAGACGAAAGGATGTTTTAAAATGGCAAAAGGCGGATTTCCCCGTAACATGGGTATGGGCGGCATGGGAAATATGAATAATATGATTAAGCAGGCCCAGAAAATGCAGGCAGAAATGCTCAAGGCTCAGGAATCACTTTCTGAGCAGATTATTGAAGCGTCAGTAGGCGGCGGCGCAGTAAATGTAAAAATCAACGGAAAGAAAGAGCTTATTGAATTGAAGCTTTCTCCCGATGCTGTTGACCCTGATGATATCGAAATGCTTGAAGATATGATTCTTTCTGCTGTAAACGAGGCTCTCAGAAAGGCTGATGAGGCAGCCGCAGGAAGCCTTAAGAGCATTACAGGCGGAATGAATATCCCAGGATTATTTTAAAAGAGGGTTGATTTGAATGTATCCCGTTTCTTTACAGGAGCTTATTGAGGAATTTCAGAAACTGCCCGGCATAGGTCACAAAAGTGCAGTTAGACTGGCTTTTCACGTGATGAACATGTCAGAGGCAAAATCACAGAAATTCATTGATGCAATAAAAAAAGCAAAGACAAATGTGCATCTTTGCAGTAAATGTCAGAATCTGACGGACAAGCCATTGTGTGATATATGTGCATCAGCCAAGCGTGACAACAGTGTTATCTGCGTTATGGAAAGCCCCAAGGACGTAACTGCACTGGAAAAAACAAAGGAATATAATGGTCTTTATCATGTGCTTCACGGTGCTATCTCCCCTATGGATGGAGTGAGCCCTGAGGATATTAAGATAAAGGAGCTTATTGCACGTCTCACCCCCGAGGTGACGGAGGTTATTATGGCAACAAACCCCACTGTTGAAGGCGAAGCTACAGCAATGTACATAGCACGTCTTTTAAAGCCAATGGGTATCAGGGTAACACGTATTGCTCACGGTATACCCGTGGGCGGCGACATTGAGTACGCAGACGAGATTACTCTCACCCGTGCAATGGAGGGCAGACGAGAGATATAATTTACACCATAAAATTAACAGGCTATGTGATTTTTACTCACATAGCCTGTTTTGTTAGTAAAAGAACCTATTATTTGTTCAGCAAATTATAGAGTCTGTAAATAAACACTGCGGTTTCAGCTCTTGTAGCATTGCCTACAGGATTTATTTTGTTATCCGAACCCTTTACAAGCTCATTCTTTACAAGCACTGAAAGAGCATCCTTTGCATAATCTGAAATACCTTCATAATCGCCAAATGCGCTGATAGCAGCTTCATCTGCATCTGCCATTTCAACATTCTGCATCTCGAGTATTCTGTATGCGAGAACAAACATATCCTGTCTTGTTATGCTTGCTTCAGGATTAAACTTATTATTGCCTACGCCTGTTGTCAAGCCAAGCTTCTTAGCAACACCAAGTGCCTCGTAATAATACGAATCCTTGCTTACATCGGCAAAGTTTTCTGTTACGTCAGCATCTAAGCCCAACATTCTTACAAGAAGAAGCATATAATCGGCTCTCTTAATATTATTTGCCGGAGCAAATTCTGTTTCAGATACACCTTTGATTATGCCTTTTTCTGAAAGCTGAGTAATTGCCTCCTGTGCCCATGCATAATTTGCAACATCGGCAAATTTCGTTTTGTCAGCACCCTTAACATTGTAATTGAGCGTAAGGACAGAGCTTTCCATAGTGCCGTTAATAACAATCGCCTTTATGCAGGTGCTTTCATTGATAACAATAGCTTCTGTATAAAGAGTTGAATTCTTTGTAGGCTCGCTGCCGTCAAGTGTGTAGTAAATTTTACCGTTCTTTGAACCTGTAGTAAGCTCTACCTTTGTTCCTCTTTCTACAATTCCTTCAGGAACACTTGCTGATGGCTTGGAAATACTGCTTCCGCCGCCACCGCCACCACCTCTGGGACCGTCATTATCATTGTCCCCGGGAGGTGTAGAACCGCCTAAAACGGTTACATTTTGTTCAAATGAAGCAGCTAAATACTCATTTGAACCTGTGCGAATCGCATCAGAAACGACAACCTTATATGTTGTACCTGCTGTAAATGCAACATCAGGAATGAATGTTATCACATTTGCTGTTTCACGAAGTGTTCCGTTAACAACTGAATTTCCATTCTTTACAACAATTTCTTCGCTATTAACAGGTGTTTTACCTTCAGCAAAAGTAATTGTTATAGTTCCGTCTGTATTATATGCTACAGCAGGAGCTGCAAGAGCAGAAGCATCTGTTGTTTTTTCAAACGGAATTTCTTCCGCAGGAATTATATTGTTGCTTCCATCCTCAATATTTGCAACAGACAGTTTGTAATCGCCATTTGCCATAGCGGTCGCCGGCTTAAACAATGCAACTGTATTGTTTTCAGCAAGAACTATGCTTCCTTCAACTTCAGTTCCGTCAGATTTAAGAACTTTGAAGTTTTCTGCTGTAACCGTCGCAGGATCAACAGGTCTTGTAAATACAAATTTAACCTTTCCACCGGCAACTGATGCTGTACTTGTTTCATCAAGCTCAACAGTACGAGCGTTTACAAGTGTAATATCGACGTCTGTTCTTACAGGTAAAACTGTAATTTCGCTGTTATTACCATGATCCCGTGAATCATATCTTTCAACAGTTTTTGTTTCATAACCGTCTTTTGATACGATAATTCTGTACTTGCCCTCAGGAACATCCCAACCATAATATCCGGTTTCGTCTGTGTACATTGGGTTTTGCTGACCTGACGGCTCTGCATCCCACATACTCCATGTTCCGTCATTGTATTGTTCTATGCGAACTTCGGCGTCAACAATAGGCTCACCTGTTTCAGCATCTGTTACATATCCTGACGGATCGATAAGAATGATAATATCTGCTATGATAAATTCATATTCTTTTCCGCTTTCGTTGTCTGTTACAGTTGCATAAAGCTTGTTGCTTGCAGAACCTTTCCAACGGGGGATTGTTCCGTTGTAGTATTCATCGTCAGGCTGTACGTTATCTACCTCCTGATTGGTCAAGGTGTATTTAACAGTTGCATCTGCAGGCATATTATCAAACTTGACCTTTGCATTAAGCTGAGGACCTACCATTTCACTGTACACAATTACATAAAATACGGGGTAATCGTAAAGTGAATTCTTTTTGTATTCTTTTCCGTTTGCAGTTATTATTATATCATTAACTGTAACAGGGTTTTCCTCAACAACAACATCTGTTGCTATTGAATATGCAGTGATATCGTCTTTTGTAACCTTTGCTGCCAATGTCACTGTGCCAATTTCATTTAAGGTGATTTCAGCAGAATACCACTTGCCCTGACAATCAGTTACTGCAAGAACTTCTTTTGTATTGTAGTTTATAATTTCAACTGCACTGCCCTTTATTGCCTCGCCTGTAACCTTAAATGCTTCGCCTTTTTTAACAGTTGACGGGGCAGAGATTGTCGCACTTACAATCTTTATTGTAAGATTGCCCAAAGAATACTTTGTTCCGTCTGCCATTACATAAGCAGGAATACTTATTACGCCATCATCATAATCGTCTGTATCAATGGTGAAAGTCATATTTGCAGTATCATCTGCTTTCATAGTACCTGCATTCTTTGATACAATATTTTCTGACTGTGTTGTATTTGTATCTGTTGTTGCTGTAATACCCTCAGGAATTTCTGCATTCAAAGAAACACTGTTAATTGTTCTTGTTCCGTCATTCTGGCATTTTACATTAATTGTTACATAGTCACCTTTTGCAATTATATCTGCACTTGCCGAAATACCATTGCTTCCGGTAGAGAATTTTGATGTTCTACATTTTTCCGGTGTAAATGTAATTTCTTTATAACCTTTCTGCAAATCTTCTTCGGTGATTGTTACCGATTGTGAACATGATGAGTATGTATAATCTTTATAGTAATAATCACTCAGATAGAAGGTATATGTTCCGTCAAGGAATGCAGGCGTTTCAAAGTAACCTGTTTCATCAATGTCGGCAATATACTCATATCCGCCACGATTGTAGAAGCGTACCTGTTTAAAATCAGTTATTGCATTTCCATTTGCATCCTTAACATATCCTCGAACACTTGCGTTGCCGCTAACCTCTATTACAACATCATTCTTCTCTGTTTCGTTTTCTTCAAATGTAACTGTTGTACTGCCCGAATAGAGAAGTCCTTCGCTTGTGGTCAGTGTAAATGCTCTGTTGCCGTCATTTAAATAAACTTCAGCTGTAAACTCACCATTTTCATTTGTTTTTGTATATTCGTAGGTTGAATATCCGTTCTTGTCCTTAACCAAAATTTCAACGTCAGCCAAAGATTCGTTATTGTGTTTAACAACACCTCTGATTGTTGCCTTTATCGGATAGGTAAAATCAACTGTTTCTGTTGGTTCGTTCACATACAAATATTCATAATCGCTGTATCCATTGTTGTCGTACGTATAAATACTATATGATGTGCCGCCCTCTTTGTAATAAATTTTTTCAAATGTAACCTGTCCGTCAGCATCGGTTTTATCCGTTCTGTTTGTTCCTGTATTCCAGTTATAAATTTGAACTGTAATATCATTTTTCGGATTTTGCGCTGCATCTTTTACAGTTACTGTCACTGTTGAATTGTTGGTGTAAACAGATGTTAAAACGATATCCTTGACAATCTCGTTTTGCAAAAAGTCTTCTTCCGAAATTGGAACGCTTGATTCCGCATAACCATTTCTATATACCTTTATGGTGTAGGCACCATCTAACACATTGTCAAATTTATATTTGCCGTCGCTGTCTGTGTAGTCATAAGATACATAGCTACCCTCTTCGTCGTACAAATAAACGGATGCACCATATACGGGAGAATCGCCAAATTTCACTGTACCTGAAATATCTTTCGGTTGTTTAATGGTTATTGTTTGTATACTGCTTGATGTATTGTTGCCTGCTTTGTCATACACAACAACTTGTGCATCAAGTGATGAAATATCTTCATATTGAGAACCGACATATACATTACATTTGTAAGTGTACATTCCGCTTTCATTTCCGACATAAGTAAATACAAAGTTTCTGCCTTCAACCTCGCCTATTTCTGCATTTAACTCACCAACGAGCATAAATGCATTTCTAAGCATTTCGTTTGTAACAAATGTTATTTCTGTATTATGCCACAACTCCAATTTAGGAATATTTACATTTTCAAGTTCAGGAGCTTGTGTATCTACAGTAATAGATGTTTCAACAACTTCTGTTTTTGATTCATCATCATTTGCAAACTGAACATAAACTGTTACAGTTCCGTTTTTGCCTTCAAAAGATATATTCTTAGTTGCTGTTATATCTTCATATTCTTTTGTTTCAAGTTCTGCCTGCGAAAGGGCAACCTTCATCTTTGTATATCCTGTAGCTGAAACTGCAAGTTCTGCATCAGATTTATTAGTAAATCCAACACCGCCATTCAAAACAACACTTGCTTTATATGTAGGTTCATTTCCTTTTACAAATACATTTTCAGTTTCAACAGCTACGCCGTCAATTACATATACAAAAACATATGCTCCTGTTGCAAGGTCTGAAAGGAGTTCATTATTTACAGCAATATAATTCTTAGCATATGGCTTTGCTAAAGTTATATCTTTAACATACTGCAACTTCATCTGATAATAGTCATCAGTCTCAGGGAAGTCAACCGTCTTATATACCTTCACAATCGCTTCATCAACCTGATCAAGATTTGCTCCCCAAAGTCTGAATTCACGGGTATCTCTGTTTTCGCCAACCCAAGTCCAACCGGCACCACTTGTGATAGGTTCGTTTACAGTACCAAAATTATAACCCATAGTTCTGCCGGTAAGAGCAACTTCTGCTGAACCATCATATGCCTTTATTGTAAAGTATCCGGCAGGAACAAAAGAGAAGTCAGCAACAAAATCAATATAATTGTCTCCGGAATAACTTTCTGTAACTGGGATATTATATGTGTTATTTCCTACAACAGCCTTAAATGTTAACGCTTTAACATTTGAAACATTTATCCAATCATATAAATAAATATCACAATCACCGTTGTATGCAACTAAATTAGAATTCTGTTCTGCTAATTTTCCTGTGTAATAAGTGAAATCATTGAAACGTTTTTTGTTTGCATTGGCTTCAAATACTACATCATAAACATTATCAGAAGAAATAACAGTGTTAAATGTGCCCTTGTATGTGTAGTAGCATCCATTTTCAACAGTCTTTGTCAAATCTGATAAATTAAATACTTCAAGTGCTTCATCGTTATCAGACACATACAAGGATACAGTACCACTCGTAGCATTCGTACCATTGATAGTAAAGCTTACCTTATTGCTACCAACAGCTTGATTGCACCAGTAATCACCAATATTTTTGTTATAATAACAACTATTATCTACCTCTAGACTCCCGTACAAACCGGTTGTTTCATCGGTTACAGTTAAACTGTGCGTATAAATAAAACCGTCATCATACTTAATTTCAAAGATTGCGTCACCTTTGGCGAAACTTTTTCCGGATTCAACAACAAGGTCTCCATACAGATATATTCTACTACCCGCCTCACCATAGTAGTACGACCAGCTATCTATATCAAGATTGCTCATTGTTGCAATAACCTCACCATTCTGTGTAACACGAGCATATTCGATACTTTCAACAGAAGGTTTCTCAATTTCAGACAATGCTCTTACATGGAAGTTTTCGATTTTTGTTGAATTTACAGCAATGAAATTAGGTCTTGAATAAAAATTTTCATCCTCTGTTTTGATTCTCACTTCAAAATCGTCTATGTGATCGTAATCATCTGTTGCATCAACTTCTCTTAAATAAAAATATTGATATGTTTCTTCAATGTCTTCTATTTGGAATGTTCCTATACCTTGTTCATCGATTATTACATTATAAATTGTTTCGGCATCAGAAAGTCTATAGTCGTCTGTAACCAAGTATTCACCAGGAAGTACATTTTCAGTATAAATCTTAACTGTGTTAGTTCCTGTAAGTTCAGCACGAACAACTCTTGCATCGGCTGTAACACTGATATAAACACTATCTACCGCTGAAATCAACTCAACATCCTGTGCACTTTGGATATCCAATGTGTACTCACTATCCCAAGATGTTTCTTCCAATGTTCCGGTAACATTTAATTTGTATAACAATTCACTACCATTGTATGTTGACACATCCTGCATTTCCTTTGAAACAGTTTCCGCAACTATATTTCCATTGGCATCCAAAAGATTAATATTAATCTTATCGTAGTCAAGGAATATGTTTGAAGTGTTTACACATACATAAAAACTCTCAGTCGATGTTGTAAGTCTACCACTATAGTTCAAAATGTAAATACGATCAATAATGGTTTTGTCGGTTACATTTAAGACAGCTTCACCAAGTTCATAAGAATTACCACTCTCGTCGTTAAGAGTTATATCCACATAATATGAACCAACTTCAAATCCAACTAAATTCAAATAGCAGTACATACGACCGCCATACACTTCATCTTCCCATCCGTCAATCCAAAAATCATCAATTGCCACACCATTCATGCTATGAACAGTGTTGTCATTTGCATCCTTAAATTCCATAGATAATGTGCAAGTTTCATACTGAACCTCATACGGAATTTTTTCTGCAACAGAAGCACCCATTTCTATACTTGTCCATTGTTCACGAGAAGATGTATGATAATATTCATTATCAAAGGCAAGACCGCTGATGTTTAATCTAATAGGTCCATATAATTCATCCGGATAATTGTCATAGTCATAATCATATGACGGACTTGAAATATAGAAATAACAGTCATATTTTCCTGCAGGTAAAACATTGAATTCGTCATTACATTCAATAACTCTGCCATCACAATATCCACTGATAGGGAATACATTACCGTTATCACAAAGTGCAAACCCAACCATCTTTGCTTCACCTGGCAATGCTTCTTTCAAACTGAACGCAGGTCTGTCTCCAAAATCACCTTCAACCATTGAGAAAGAAGTATCTTCAAGAGCCTTTATCTCGTTAAGACTATATGGATATTCATTTGTCTCATCTGCGTCAGTAACTGTTAAATTAAATTCAAAAACGAGTTCGGAATATTCCCCATCTCTGTAATTCCAAATGCCGTTTAACTGGTGTACTCTCACATTATATGTACCAGTTTCCAATTCAACAGGTACAGGGATAATAAGTTCTTCCGCATCATCGGTATAATTTCTGAATACACACTCGTTATAGTACATTAAAGAAGTGTTATTATCTTTTTCATATTCAATTACAGCACTATATTCCCAGTAATTCTCATAAAAATAAATTACTTCCTCTGCAACATTGCTGGATAACAAGTCAATAACATTTCTGACAACCAAATCGCCACCCTTGCTTGCTGTCTGTTCAGGAATATCGGTAACTGTAAAAACAGAACTTGTTTCTTCAGGTACATCAGGTGTGGGAACAACTGTGGCACTTCCGCCACCGCCACCGCCGCCACCGGCACTTGGCGTAGTGTTATCCGTAGCCTGTTCAGACAGTGTCATAGGTCTGCTTGAGAACATCATGGGCATTTCCTGCTCTTTTTCTGCCGTTCCCTCCTCCCTTACTTCATTTCGTACCGGCAATTTTAAAGAATTATACTCGCCTGCATTTTCGCTTTCTGTAGCAAAAGCACAGGGCATAAAACTAAAAAGCATTGCCAGCACTAAAATAATACTTAGCGCTTTTTTCATATACATCTTTCCTTTCTTGTTTTTGTGTTACAATTATATTACAGAAGGTTAAGCTTGTCAATACTTTTAAGTATTATATTCTGATACTTTAAGAAATTTGAAACTATACTAAAACAAGAATATACTAATACTTAAAGGTATTGAGGTGATAGCAATGAAAGATATTTCTGTAAAAATAGGAATAAGAATCCGTTACTTAAGAAATATGAAGGAATTAAGTCAGGAAAGGCTTGCCCTTGAGGCAGGGCTGAATCCAGCTTTCTTAGGTCATATTGAACGTGGTCTTAAATGCCCTACGATTGATACCCTTTCAAAGATTGCATCTGCACTTAATATTTCACTTTCTGAGCTTGTATACATTGAGCCGGAGGTTTCAAGTAGCAACGCAGCACTTGACAAAATCATTTTATCCATGAAGTCACTTTCAAAAGAGGATACCGAGCGCATCGCCCATATAGTCTCTGAAATAGTAAAAATAAACTCCAATCAATGATTTCTCTACAACAAAAAGGCATCTATTACAAAGCATAGCTTTGTAATAGATGCCTTTTTTTAGTTGTTTAATTATTAGTCAACAAGCTTAATAATAGCCATAGGAGCATTATCTCCACGACGAACGCCTGTCTTAATAATCTGTGTATAGCCACCGTTACGCTCTGCATATTTGGGGGCAATTTCTTCGAATACCTTCTTAACAACATCTTCCTTTGTGATGAAGCTAAGAGCCTGTCTTCTTGCATGAAGGTCATTTCTCTTACCGAGAGTAATCATGTTCTCAGCGAGTGAACGAACCTCCTTTGCACGTGTAACAGTAGTTTCGATTTTGCCATTTTCCAAAAGAGCAGTTACCATACCACGCAGCATAGCAATTCTCTGGTCAGTAGGACGACCGAGTTTTCTTGTTCCTGCCATTTAGGTTTCCTCCTTCAAAACTTCTGATAAATCAAAGGTAATTAATCTTCGTCGGGTGCAAATGAGAGCTTAAGAGACTTAAGCTTACCCACAACCTCGTCAAGAGATTTACGTCCCAGGTTTCTTACCTTCATCATTTCTTCTTCCCTGCGAAGCGTAAGGTCTTCAACAGTGTTGATACCTGCACGCTTGAGGCAGTTGTAGGAACGAACTGAAAGGTCAAGCTCCTCAATAGTCATATCGAGAATCTTTTCTTTCTTTGTTTCTTCCTTTTCAACCATAGTTTCAACATTCATAGCCTCATCAGTAAGCTGGATAAAGAGCATCATATGATCGTTAATAATCTTAGCAGAGAGGCTTATTGCTTCATCTGCTGTTTTTGTGCCGTTTGTCCATACTTCTACTGTAAGCTTGTCGAAGTCAGTATTTTGTCCTACACGGGTGTTTTCCACGTAGTAATTTACCTTTTCCACAGGCGTATAAATAGAATCCACAGGAATAAGTCCGATGAGAGGCTGAAGCATAGCTTTATTCTTCTCTGCTGAGATATAACCTCTTCCCTTATTGATTGTGATTTCCATATATAACTTTGCATCCTCATTCAAGGTAGCAATATGAAGATCGCCGTTGATTATTTCAACATCGCTGTCGGTCTTTATATCACGTGCACAGAGCTCGCCTGCGCCCTCAGCTTCAATATAAACGGTTTTGGGGCCGTCTGAATAAAGCTTTATAATAACCTGCTTCATATTGAGAACAATCTCACTTACGTCTTCCTTAACTCCGGGGATTGTGGAAAATTCATGCTGAACGTTTTCAATCTTGATGGACGAAATCGCCGCACCTTCAAGAGATGAAAGCATCATTCTGCGCAATGAATTGCCAAGGGTTGTACCATATCCGCGCTGAAGCGGAGCTACAGTGTACTTACCGTAAGAACCATCCTCGCTGAGTTCAACTCTCTCTACACGAGGCTTTTCAAATCTTAAATCAGTCATTATATAAACCCTCCCACTTTTTTATAACATAGGAAATTACTCGCTTTGTGAGTAATTTCGCTTGTTTCAAACAAGCGTACCTTCCTGCCCCCAAGATTGGGGGGTAGGGGGATGATACATAAAAACGCTTATTTATTTTTAGATAAAATACCCGAGGGTATAAGCTATTACTTAGAGTACAACTCAACGATAAGTGTCTCGTTAATCTCGTATTCGATGTCCTCACGGTTTGCAAGGCGTTCAACCTTTACACTGTGAGCGTTTGCATCAAGTGCGAGCCATGCGGGAACTGTCTTACCTTCATTTGACTCAAGTACTGCCTTAATTTTGGGAGAATCCTTACTCTTATCAGTAAGAGCAATAACATCGCCCTCTTTGATAATGTATGAAGGAATATTTACCTTTTTACCGTTTACGGTAAAATGACCGTGTCTTACAAGCTGACGTGCTTCAGGACGGCTCATAGCAAAGCCTGCTCTGTAGCATACGTTGTCAAGACGGCTTTCGCAGAGGATAAGAAGGTTTTCACCGACAATACCACTCTTCTTGGAAGCAAGCTCAAAGTAATGAGCAAACTGGCTTTCCAAAATACCATAGTAGCGCTTAACCTTCTGCTTTTCACGAAGCTGAAGACCGTAATCGGAAATTTTCTTTCTGCCCTGACCATGCTGTCCGGGAGCGTACTCACGTCTAGCGATCGCACACTTATCAGAATAACATCTGTCGCCCTTTAAAAAGAGCTTCTGTCCTTCACGGCGGCAAAGTCTGCACACCGCATCTGTATATCTTGCCATATTACTTCTGCACCTCCATCACACTCTTCTTCTTTTGGGCGGACGGCAGCCGTTATGAGGAATGGGAGTTACGTCCTTAATCATGCTAACTTCCAGACCTGCTGCCTGAAGGGCACGGATTGCAGCCTCACGGCCTGCACCGGGTCCTTTAACGAAAACTTCTACAGTTTTCAGACCATGCTCCATAGCTGCCTTTGCAGCTGTTTCTGCTGCCATCTGTGCAGCAAAGGGTGTGCTCTTTTTAGAGCCACGGAAACCAAGTCCGCCGGCACTTGCCCAGGAAAGAGCATTACCGTTTACATCGGTCATGGT
>JAZRLV010000107.1:0-12000 GCA_045646985.1 Clostridia bacterium
AAAAGGTTGTATCATACGAGAATATAACTGTTAATCTTACAAATTATGAACTTATTTTAGGTGGAAAAAGCATAGATATTCCGCCTAAGGAGCTGGAGCTTTTGTATTTTTTAGCATCGCACCCAAACAGGGTTTTTACGAGAGAGCAGTTGCTTGAGGATGTGTGGGGCTTTGACTATTTCGGAGATTCCAGAACAGTTGATGTTCACGTAAAACGACTCAGAGAAAAGCTTGAAGGCTATGACGAAAAATGGCAGCTTAAAACCGTTTGGAGTGTAGGCTACAAATTTGAGGTGAAGTAGAGTGCGCAGATCTCTTTTTTCTAAAATTTTCCTGACACAGGTAATAGTAGCGGTTACGGTAATAGTGCTTATTGTCCCGACAATATTTCTTTTAATAGGTGAATACTTTGTGTCGGTACAAAAGGATGATATACTTCAGGACGCCTCCCGTGTGGCGACGCTTACCGGGCAGTTTGCAGATATGGGCGGTAACGATGTGACGTGGGACTTCTTCAGGCAGGGAATAGAATTTGCAGGCAGGCAAAGCAGTGTAATAGTTGTAAATTCAACGGGGAAGGTTATTGCGGCACCGAAAAATCTTGAGGGGATAAACACCAACAAAATTGACGAGGATTTTATAAAGCCTGCAAGAGAGGGAAAGGCAACTGTCAGCCTTTACGGAAAGGGCAAAATTTTTAATGAGCAAACCATTGTCGCAATGGTGCCCATTATAAAAACTGATTCCCTGACAGGGAAAAGGGCTTTTTTAGGGGCGTCCATAGCAATGCGCACAATACCGCAGATTCGTGGAATTCAATACAGAATAATTATGATTATTCTTATGGCACAGGTTATTGTATGGATGGTTGCCTTTATCATTTCTATAATCATCACAAGACATATTACAAAGCCGATTAAACAAATGCGCAATGCCGCAAAAAGTATAGCGGCAGGTAATTTTAACGAGAGAATTCAGATTACATCAACTGACGAGATAGGTGAGCTTGCACAGACGTTTAACTCGATGACGCAGTCGCTTAGCGAGCTTGAGGATATGCGTACATCGTTCCTGTCTGACATATCACACGAGCTAAGAACACCTATGACAATTATCAGTGGATTTGTAGAGGGTATTTTAGACGGAACAATTCCCGAAGAGGAACAGAAGAAATACCTTGATATAGTACTTAGTGAGGCAAAGAGGCTTAGCCGCCTTGTGCGTGACTTACTGGAGGCAACAAGGCTTGACCAAGGGAAAATAAAGATTAACAAAACGAGTTTTGATATAAACAGGCTTGTGACAGAAACGGTAGTTGCATATGAACAGAGTCTTACCGATAAAAAAATCGATGTTAATCTGAATCTTGAGGAGTCGTGCTTTGTGTATGCAGACCGTGATTCCATAAAGCGGGTAATGATAAATCTTATAGATAATGCAATAAAGTTCACACCCGAGAAAGGAAATGTCTGCGTGAAAACAGAGCGTGAGGATAAAAAGGTTAAAGTAAGTGTACAAAACAGCGGAGAAGGAATTTCAAAAACAGACCTTCGCCACATATGGGAGCGCTTCTACAAATCCGACAAGAGCCGAGGAATAGATAAAAAGGGTGTAGGACTTGGACTTCACATTGTAAAGACAATAATCTCACAGCATGGAGGAACAATTCTTGCCGAAAGCCAGGAGGGAGAATTTGCCAAGTTCACATTTATTCTTGACGAGGGCAGTAAAAATAGTGTATCATATGATAATGGAAAGGGTGAATAGAATGAAAAAAACAGTTATAAGTGTTATTTCTGGCGCAGTTATAGGCGGAATGATTTCAAGCATAATGACATTCAGTATGGTAGGATATATGAAAAAGGACAATGTTGCAGAAATGAGTGTAAGCCACTATTCACAGGACTTTGCAGATATGGAGCTTCTTACGCAGAATGCTGAAAAAGAGGCGCTTGATGTAGAAGAAATTGCAAAGCGTGTAGGTCCGTCAATCGTGGGTATATCGTGCGAAAGCATCGTGCAGAGCTATTTCGGAGCGCAGAAAAGCGAGTCAAGCGGCAGCGGAATTATTATTGATGCAAGCGGACATATAGTTACAAATTATCATGTTATAGAGGGCGCATCTGAAATAAAGGTAAAGCTTAATACAGGAAATGAATATGCCGCAACAGTAGTTGGTGGCGATGAAAAGACTGATATTGCAGTTATAAAAATTACAGCTAAAGAGGAGCTTCACATTGCAACAATAGGAAATTCTGATGAGGTAGAGGTAGGCTCCCTTGCGGTAGCAATAGGTAACCCCCTTGCGAGCGAGCTTTTCGGAACTGTAACGGCAGGTGTAATAAGTGGCGTCAACCGTACTATGACGGTTGGGCAGCGTGATATGAACCTTATTCAGACTGATGCTGCAATCAGCCCCGGTAACAGCGGCGGTGCACTGATTAACAAATATGGTGAGGTTATCGGTATAAACAGCGTTAAGCTTGTCGATGATGCGGCAGAGGGCTTGGGATTTGCTATTCCTATGAATGAGGCTGTGCCGATTATGCAAGATTTGATGAAATACGGCTATGTAAAGGGCAGACCCATGATTGGTGTAAGTGTAAGGGAGATTACACCGGAGCTTGCTTACTACAACAATCTGCTTATTGATTACGGCTTGTATGTTATGAGTGTAACAGAGGGCAGCGCAGCGGAGAAAGCGGGGCTTACACGTGGTGATATCATAACAAAGTTCAAGGGTGAAAAGGTTACAACATCAACGCAACTGAACAAAATCCGTGACAAGCATAAGGCAGGAGACAGAGTATCGATGACAATTATGCGTGGAAATAAGGAGCTTATATTAAGCCTTGTGCTGACAGAGGATTTAACCGGGAAGAAAGGCTAATTATATAGATATATGACGAGTTCGAAACCATCCTCGTCGCAGAAATTCTGCAAATCAAAACTAAGGAGAAATGAAATATGAATAAGAAAACACGTTTTTTAACAGAGGGTGCGCTGATAGCTGCACTGTACGTTGTGCTGACCTATATAACAAGCATTGCGGGACTTGCAAGCGGCGCTGTTCAGGTAAGAATTTCGGAGGCACTTTGTATTTTGCCTGCCTTTACATTTTCGGCAGTACCGGGGCTGTTTGTCGGGTGCTTAGCGGCAAATCTTCTGACTGGGGCAGCGCTTTGGGATATCGTTTTTGGAGCGTTGGCGACGCTTTTAGGTGCGGTCGGTACCTATTTGTGGGGAAAGAATGCTTTTACGGTATCCGTTTTCCCGATTGTATCTAATACAGTAATAATTCCGTTTGTGCTTAAAATAGCCTACGGGGTGGAGCAGGGGTATATATTTCTTGTGCTGTCAATACTGGCGGGGGAGGTTATATCCTGCGGATTGTTGGGTGGATTCTTATACAGCGGATTAAAGAAAACAAAATTGTTTGTAAAATAAAAATATTGCCGAAGTCGTATGACTTCGGCAATATTTTTATTTTACATATTCGGATACAAATTCTCCTATACGCTCAAGCGCACGCTCGATATTCTTTATGCTGTAGGCATAGCTGCAACGGATAAAGCCTTCGCCGCACTCACCAAAGGCTGTGCCGGGAACTACGGCAACCTTCTTTTTATAAAGAAGCTCGGTCGCAAATTCTTCACTGGTAAGTCCTGTTGCAGAAATGTTGGGGAAAACATAAAATGCACCGTGCGGCACAAAGCACGAGAGCCCCATCTGGCGGAAGCCGTTTATCATAACACGTCTGCGGTGGTCATATTCATTGCGCATATATTCAACTTCTTCATCGCAGCTTCGGAGTGCTTCAACAGCGGCATATTGGCTTGTTGTGGGAGCACACATTATTCCGTACTGGTGGATTTTTGTCATCTGCTTTATTATAGGCTCGGGCCCACAGGCATAACCAAGTCGCCAGCCTGTCATAGCAAAAGCCTTACTAAAGCCGTTTACTGTTATTGTATGCTCACGCATGCCTTCGATTGAGGCAAAGGAAACATGCGTTCCATCATATGTAAGCTCGCTGTAGATTTCGTCAGACAGCACAAGCAGATTATGTTCTTTAACGACCTTTGCAATCTCCTCTAAATCCTCACGTGTCATTACGGCACCTGTGGGATTGTTGGGGAATGGCAGAATGAGCAGCTTACTGCGGTCTGTAATCTTTTCAAGAAGCTTTTGTGCTGTCAGCTTGAAATTATCCTTTTCCTCCGTTTGAATTGTAACGGGCGTACCGCCAGCCATAAGCGTACATGGCTTATAGCATACAAAGCATGGCTCGGGAATGAGCACCTCGTCACCCTTTGATATAATTGCACGGATAAGTAAATCAATAGCCTCACTGCCACCCACTGTTACAAGTATTTCAGAGGAAGGGTCATAGCACAGGTTATATTTACGTGCAAGATATACAGAAATTTCCGAAAGAAGCTCCTTAGTACCTTTGTTGGCTGTGTAATGAGTGTGTCCCTTTTCGAGAGAGTAGATACCGGCCTCACGCACTGCCCAGGGGGTAACAAAGTCAGGCTCACCAACACCGAGGGATATAACATCGTCCATAGTTGCGGCAATGTCAAAGAATTTACGTATTCCTGACGGAGCAAGCTCACTTATATGAGGGGAGATAAACTGTGAATAATCAATCATATTCCCATAACCTCCCTGTTATCCTGTTCTTTTTCGGTAAATAAAATGCCGTCCTTTTTATATGTCTTAAGCTCAAAATGGGTAGCTGTAGAAATAACTGATTCCATCGGAGCAAGCCTTTCAGAAACGAACATAGCAACGTCCTTAAGACTCTTTCCCTCTACAGTTACCAATAAATCATATGCACCCGACATAAGGGTAACGGATTTCACCTGCGGAAATTTATAGATTCTTTCAGCAACGGTATCAAAACCGCCACCACGCTGAGGTGTAAGCTTAAGCTCGATATTTGCGGTGGTTGTTTCACGACCTGCAAGCTCCCAGTTTACGAGGGTTTTATATCCAAGGATAATATTTTCATCTTCAAGAGTACGGATTGTTTCTTTTACATCTGCTTCATCGATTCCAAGCATAATGGCTATTTTGGCGGCGGTAAGTCTACTGTCCTGTTCAAGAAGTGAAAGAATTTGATTTTTCATAATAAGCTCCTATCCGCCGCTCTGCATCGGCATAAATTTTTATTTTTACCCTCTTATCGGCAGAGCATAAATTTGATAAGAGAGCTATATAGCAACCATTATACTTGAATTTTCAGAAAAAATCTACACTTTTTTCTAAATAGCACAAAAAATAATTGAAAAACAGTGCAAAACGTAGTAAAATATTAATATTAGTTTGTATTAAGGAGGAGTTTTCATGTGCGGAATAGTTGGGTACATCGGAAACAGTAAGGCAGCACCCATATTACTGGAGGGTCTTTCGAAGCTTGAGTACAGAGGATATGATTCGGCAGGTATAGCTGTTCTTGATAACAACAAGGTTGTAGTAGAGAAGGCTGTAGGAAAGCTGGAAAATCTTATAAATAAAATTAATGGCGGAAAGGATATGTCTGCAAACACAGGCATCGGACATACACGCTGGGCAACACACGGAAAGCCTACTGAAAATAACGCTCACCCCCACCAGAGTAAGCGTTTTACAATAGTACACAACGGTATTATAGAAAATGAGGCAGAGCTTCGGAGAAAGTATCTTAAGGGCGTAGAATTTGCAAGTGATACCGATACTGAGGTTATTGTACATCTTTTGCAGAAATTTACCGAGGACAACGAAAGCGTTCAGGTGGCAATTCAGCACCTTATGGGCGAGCTTGAGGGTTCATATGCACTGGCTGTTATTGACAGCGAGGATTGCGAAAAGATATACGCACTGAAAAACAAATCACCGCTTCTTGTGGGTAAGGGTGACGGCTTTAATATGATTGGCAGTGACGCTATGGCGATGATTGCCAATACAGATATGTTCTATGAAATAAAGGATAAGGAGTTTGCAGTAATAAGCCGCAGCAGTGTGGAAATTTATACCTGTTACGCAAAAAAGGTTACACGTGAGCCTTTCCACGCAGAAATCGACCTTGCCGATACAGAAAAGGGAACATATCCGCACTTTATGCTTAAGGAAATTGAGGAACAGCCCTTTGTAATCCGCAGAATAATGAATAACTATTCTGACGCAGAGGGTAATCTTGTAATAGACAAAAAGATATTAAAGGATATTAATGCAAGTGATAAGATATACATTATTGCTTGCGGAACAAGTTACCCCGCAGGTCTTATAGGACAGAATTTTATTGAAAAAATGGCGAAAAAGCCGACAATATCATGTATCGCAAGTGAATTTGTATATAATATGCCGCTTCTTTCAGAAAAGCCTTTCTTTATCTTCATTTCACAAAGCGGTGAAACGGCAGATAGCCGTGCCGTGCTTGTAAAGGTAAAGGAAATGGGATACAAATCACTGACCATTACAAATGTTAAAGGCTCAACCCTTTCAAGAGAGGCTGACCACACACTGCTGCTTCATGCAGGTCCTGAAATTGCCGTAGCATCTACAAAGGCTTACACGGCACAGGTGGCAGTGCTTGCAATACTGGCAAATGCAATGTCAAAAACACCGATTGACATGAAGTTTGAACTGGCACGCACAGCAACTGTAATGGAAAGCATCTGCAACAGCAGACAAAGCTACAAGGAGCTTGCTGAAGAGTATCTTAAGGAGGCACGAAACTGTTTCTATATAGGAAGAGCCGCAGACTATTATGTTTGTTTAGAGGCGGCACTTAAGCTTAAGGAAATTTCCTATATTCAGGCGGAGGGCTTTGCCGCAGGTGAGCTTAAGCATGGAACGATTGCCCTTATTGAAAAGGACACACCCGTTGTTGCAATTATTACACAGGAAAACATTAACCTTAATACACGTGGAAATATTAAGGAGGTACGCTCAAGAGGGGCAAAGGTGCTGACAGTTTCACGCAAAAAAATAAGTGCACATACAGATGATATAGTAATCGGTGATGTGGGTGAAATTTTTGCACCGCTTGTAACAGTGCTTCCTATGCAGTATCTTGCATATTATGCGGCCCTTTCAAGGGGTTGTGATATAGATAAGCCCAGAAACCTGGCAAAATCTGTTACAGTTGAGTAAGAAGTGTATTAAAAGGACTGATAGAAAATGAAATCAGCTTCAGTAAATAAGCTGGCATTCTATATACAGATGCTCAAGGCACGCTACGGCGCAGGTGAGTATTTTATAGAAATGAAAATTAATTTAAAGTCGGGGACTAAGGTTTTCCCTGCCTCTGTCAAAAAAGAGGGGGAGGAGCTTTTTCTGACATTTTCAGGTGCAAAGGAAAAATTTGATTGGAACGATATCTGCGCCATTGCAAAGGACTACGATTCGATGCAGCTTATTTATAGGGAGCGTGGCACAGACGCTATTATAAATGCAGATGACAGAAACGTAACACTTAAATATGACGATATTGCGCCGTCTATGGAAAACACTACCGCTACAGTGGGAGAGCGCAAGTATCTTATTGCACCGCCTAAGGCAAACGCACTGCTTGGGGAAATAGGGATAATGGGGCAGAACGGAAAAATAAAAAATGATATGATACGCAAGTACAATCAGATTGACCACTTTGTTGAGCTTACGGCAGATTACCTTAAAAAGCTTGATGGGAAAATCGAGGTGCTTGACTGTGCGTGCGGAAAGAGCTATCTTTCATTTGCGCTAAATTATTATTTGCGTGATGTATTAAAAAAGGATTGCCACGTTACGGGTGTTGATTACTCGCAAACGGTAATTGATGCATCAAGGCGCAGTGCAAAAAATTTAGGTTATTCAAATATGACCTTTATAAAGGCTGACCTTACAACCTTTGTACCACAGAAAAATCCTGATGTTGTAATAAGCCTGCACGCATGCGATACTGCTACTGATATGGCGATAGCGGCAGGTATAAATGCAAAAGCGAGGGCGATTTTTGCCGTGCCGTGCTGTCATAAGGAGCTGCTTGGGCAGTATTCCTATGAGCCGTTTGCACCACTTTTAAAGCATGGTATTTTTAAGGCACGTCAGGCAGATTTGCTGACAGATTCACTCCGATGCTTGCTTCTTGAAGCATCGGGATATACTGTTACGGCACAGGAATATATTTCGCCTGTGGAAACGCCGAAAAATCTTTTGATAAAAGCATTTCGTGACGGTAAAAATAAAAAGACAGCAACAAAGGAATATCTAAGACTCAAAGAAATGCTGGGGATAAATCCCAAGCTTGAGTCGCTTATTAACTTGGAGGATAACTGATGCAAGACTTTACGGAAAAGACAATAAAAAAGGATTATATATTCAGGGGCGAGGTTATAAAGCTGCGTGTTGATACAGTAACCACGCCTTCGGGAAACACAGCTACAAGAGAAATTGTAGAACACCCCGGTGGGGTTTGCGTGGTGCCGCTTGATGAAAACGGAAATGTAATTATGGAATGGCAGTATCGCCGCCCGTTTGACACTAATGTTTTTGAAATTCCCGCAGGCAAGCTTATAGAGGGGGAGGACCCCTTAGAGTGCGGCAAGCGTGAGCTTGAGGAAGAAACGGGAATGTGCGCACACAGGTATATCTATCTTGGAAAAATGCTGCCCACGCCTGGCTTTTGCGGAGAAACGCTCCACATGTATTTAGCACTCGACCTTTATGAGGGGAAGATAAACCGTGACGAGGATGAATTTATGGAAATAGTGCGTGTCCCTCTCACAAAGCTTATAGACAAGGTTTTGTCAGGAGAAATAATTGACGGGAAAACTGCGCTTGCGCTGATGAAAGTCAATGAGATGAAAAACAGAGGACTGATTTGATGAAGGCTGCTTTTTACGCTTTAGGCTGTAAGGTAAATCAATATGAGGCTGACTGTTATGCAAAGATGTTTATGGATAAGGGTTGGGAAATAGTGCCCTTTGATTCCGAGAGTGATGTATATGTTATAAACACATGCGCCATTACAAATATCGGCGAGAGAAAGAGCAGACAGATTTTGCGCCGTGCAAAAAAACAATCGCCGACATCAATAGTGGTTGCAACGGGTTGTTATGCGCAGACAAAGGCAGATGAGCTTAGAAAAATAGATGAAATTGATATAGTTTTGGGAACGGCAAACAGGTCGCAGATAACAGAGCTTGTCGAGGCAAAAATGCAAGGCAAGGATATTGATGCAATTACCGATATAATGAAAGAAAGACTGTATGAGGAACTGGAATGTGCAGGGAAAACGGAGCGTACCCGTGCATACATAAAAATTCAGGACGGCTGCGATAACTTCTGTTCGTACTGCATTGTGCCATATGCAAGGGGGCCTGTGCGTTCAAGAAAACTTGAAAATATAGTAAAGGAAGCACAGCGACTTTCGGAAAACGGATTTTGCGAAATTGTGCTGACAGGTATAAGTGTGGCGTCCTACGGGAAAGATTTAAAAGACAATCATACTTTGTCCGATGTAATAAAAGCTGTGTGTGCAGTAGAAAAAATTAAGAGGATACGGCTGAGCAGTATTGACCCAAGGGCTTTTAGTGATGATTTTATTGCACTTTTATCGTCGGAGGAAAAAATCTGCCGTCATTTTCATATATCACTGCAAAGCGGAAGCACATCTGTGCTTAAGAGAATGAACAGAAAATATACAGCGCAGCAATACCTTGATATAGTAGAAAAAATCCGCAAGGCAATGCCCGATTGCGGCATCACTACGGATATAATATGCGGCTTCCCCGAAGAAAGCGAGCAGGAATTTTTGCAGACTATGGAATTTGCAGCTAAAGCACGCTTTTTGAAGGTGCACGTGTTTCCCTATTCCGAGCGCAGTGGTACTGCAGCGGCACTGATGCCGCAGATTCCTAAAAAAGAGCGTGAAGAGCGTGCGGCAAAGCTTGCGTCTCTTTGTGAAAGTATTGCAGCAGAGGTTGAAGAGTCCTTTGTGGGAAGTGAATTTAAGGTGCTGTTTGAACAGTTCAGTGACGGATTTTGTGAGGGACTTGCCCCGAATTATCTGCGTATATTTGCAGAGGGAGACAAGGAACTTTGCGGTAAAATCTGCACCGTAAAAATAACACACAGGAAAAACGGCAGACTTTACGCAAAGATAGTATGATTTGAGGATGTATTATGAGTTGGGTATTATTCACCCTTGTTTTTGGAATATGCAAGGGTGTTCGTGAAGGTATAAAGAAAAAGGCACTGCAAAAAAGCGGAACGTTTGAAGTGCTTTTTCTCTACACCTTATTAGGATTTATATTTGTTATTCCCACTGCAAGGAATGTATTTGATATGCCCTGGGAATACTATTTTTTCATAAGCATAAAATCGTTTTTGGTGTTTAGTGCATGGATATGTTCGTTTAATTCCATAAAGCATATGCCCGTAAGCCTTTACGGAGTAATGGATATGGCAAGAGTGCTCTTTTCTACTGTGATGGGAATTACCATTATGGGAGAAAGTGCAACACTTCGCCAGATGTCGGGGCTAATACTGGTGGTACTCGGACTGATACTTGTAAATGTCTTTGAAAAGGGAGAGGGCAGCGTTAAGCACAGATATGTTATACTGACGCTTGTATCCTGTCTTTTTACAGCAACGTCGGGCGTCATGGATAAATGGCTTACAAAAACTGTTACAAGCTCCCAGCTACAGTTCTGGTATATGTTTTTTATGACTGTTATGTATGCTGTATATATACTTGTATCAAAAACAAAGGTAAGCGTAAAAACACTTAAAACAAATTACTGGATTATTATCCTTAGCGTAATTTTCATTATAGGTGACAGGGCGCTTTTTATCGCAAATTCATATCCTGACAGCCGTATTACAATAATGACTCTTATAAAGCAGTCGAGTGTGCTTGCGGCAATACTTGCAGGAAGAATTATGTTCGGTGAAAAAGGCACACTCAAAAGAACGCTGTGTGCACTTCTTGTAGCGGTAGGAATTGTGATAGCGGCTGTCTAGTCATCGGATAGACAGGAGGATACCGTTTGAAAAAAGGAGACGTTTTTGTAATTGTAATTGCTGTGGTATTGTTGGTAGCATGGATGCTTATCTCGCACGAGGGAGCTGTTGCGGCAATTTATGTCGATGGGGAGCTTTACAAAAGAATGCCGCTTTCAGAGGATTCACAGGTGGTAGTAGAGAGTAAGTATGGGACAAACACTGTCGTAGTGAAAGACGGAGAGGTTAGTGTAATCGATGCTTCCTGTGACGGCAAGGACTGTGAGGCAGAAACTATATCCGAAACGGCGCACAGCATTGTATGTCTGCCCAACAGACTTTGTATTATGATAGAGGAAGCAAAAACAGAAAATGAAACGGACGTTATAGTATGATAAAAAGTAAGAGAGTAGCAAGAACAGCTATGCTGGTAACGGTTGCGGTGCTTTTGGGATATGTGGAGAGCATTTTCCCACCGCCCGTAAGTGTACCGGGAATAAAGCTTGGACTTGCAAACACAGTTATAATATTGGAAATTTATACCGCAAGCCATAGACAAGCTTTTCTGGTAGCATTTTTAAAGGTGCTGTTATGTGCGATGCTTTTTGGAAGTCCTATGTCGTTTATATATAGCCTAAGCGGCACGGCTGTCAGCGTGCTTGTCATGATGGCGGCAAAGCGTTCGGGTTTGTTTTCACTCATTGGTGTCAGCAGTGCGGGCGGAATATCGCATAATATGGCGCAGCTTTTGTGTGCATATTTCTTTATAGGAAAGGGTGCACTTTTCCATATTCCCGCATTGTGCCTGTCAGGTGCGATTTGCGGCGTGCTTACAGGTATTGTGGCACAGCTTGTTCTAAAAAGAGGGAGGGGTCTTTTTAATGAGGAATAATTACTTGCAACTTTCAGAAGAAAAGGCAAAGGAGATTGCCTCTTCGCTCCACCTTGACCTTAAAGAAGTAATAAGACGGGACGAAACACGTGACCGTGCAAAATTATGGCGGCCGTGCTATGTGCGTGATATAGAAA
>JAZRLV010000108.1:0-13306 GCA_045646985.1 Clostridia bacterium
GCAAAAGATTGCCGACAGTGAAGCATTTGTAAGTGCGCCGATACATGCATCTGTTTCGGGAACTGTTAAAGCAATTCAAATGTGTCCCGTTCCAAACGGCTCACTTGTAGAATCAATAATAATAGAAAATGATTTCACCGACACAATGGCCGATGATATAAAACCCATTGATTACACGTCGGTAAATCCTGATGATATTCCTAATCTTGTGCGTGAGGCAGGTGTTGTAGGAATGGGTGGTGCAACATTTCCTACCCATGTAAAGCTTATGCCGCCTGACCCAAAGAAAATTGATACCATTATCGTTAATGGTGCAGAGTGTGAGCCATATCTGACCAGTGACCACAGGGTGCTTCTTGAAACACCTGATGAGGTTTTGCTGGGACTTAAAATTATACTCTACCGATTTGGTATAACAAACGGTCATATTGCCATAGAGGAGAACAAGCCTGATGCAATCGCAGTAATGAATAAAAAATGCGAGGGTGAGGGAATAAGTGTAGATGTCCTTAAGAAAAAATATCCGCAGGGCGGTGAAAAACAGCTTATATATGCTGTAACAAAAAGGACAGTTCCGCTTGGTAAGCTTCCGGCAGATGTTGGTGTAATGGTTGTAAATGTAGACACCTGCAGTGCTATTGCAAGAAAATTTATGTATGGCACACCCCTTATGCGCCGTATAGTAACACTTACAGGTACACCGCTTAAAAACAATGTAAACTACAATGTAAGAATAGGTACACCGATAGATTACATTATTGAGCAAAGCGGTGGATTTAATGAAGAGCCTGACAAGGTGATACTTGGCGGACCTATGATGGGCGTTGCACAATTCAGACTTGATGTGCCTGTAATAAAGGGGACTTCGGCAATTTTGTGCCTTAGTGAGAAAGAAGCATATATTCCGGAGGAAGGTCCGTGCATCAGATGCGGAAAATGTGTGGAGCATTGTCCTATGAAGCTTATGCCGTTGTATCTTCAAAGCTTTGCAAAGAAGGATGATATGGATAGCTGTGAAAAATACAACGTAACAGCATGTATAGAGTGCGGCAGCTGTAGTTTTATATGTCCGGCAAAGAGACATCTTGTGCAAAATATCCGTATTGCAAAACAGCGTGTTATGACGCTTATGCGTGAGCGAGCGCAGAAAA
The DNA here is from genome assembly GCA_045646985.1 of Clostridia bacterium. GTDB lineage: Bacteria > Bacillota > Clostridia > UMGS1883 > UMGS1883 > UMGS1883. The sequence goes on from JAZRLV010000108.1 coordinate 1,152, forward strand.
ACCAATAAGGAAAGGAATGAATAAAGTGTCAGAGAATTTAAAACTCAGAGTTTCCTCAACTCCGCATGTGAGGGAGAGGAACAGTATTGATGATATAATGCTTGATGTGGTTATAGCTCTTATGCCGGCAGCATTTGCAGGAGTGTTATTCTTCGGACAGAGAGCACTTGCTGTAATGGTTCTTTCTGTTGTAAGCTGCGTGCTCTTTGAGCTGTTGTACCAGAAGATGGCACACAAAAAGGTTACAGTAAAGGATTTCAGCGCAGTGATTACAGGTATGCTGCTATCGTTCATACTTCCTCCGACTGTTCCATATTTTGTTGTAGTGATAGGTGCGTTTGTAGCAATAGTTATTACAAAACAGCTTTTTGGAGGATTAGGTCAGAATTTTATGAATCCCGCACTTGTAGGCCGTGCGTTTTTGCTTGCATCGTTTCCTGTGGCAATGACAACCTTTAGCGCAGGAAGAATAGACCTTTTTGATAAAGCTGTAGATGTTGTTACAACGGCTACACCTCTTTCGTCAGAGTATACAGGAAGTGTACCTACCATTATGGAACAATTTATTGGAAGATTTTCAAACGGTATGCCTATAGGGGGCTGTATTGGCGAAACCTGTGCACTTGCAATTTTAATCGGATTTATATATCTGCTTGTAAGAAAGGTTATTTGTGCAAGAATTCCTCTTACATATATGGGTAGCGTAATGCTTATGTATCTTTTGACAGGCAATGGCTTTGAAGGTGCGCTTCTTGGCGTTCTTTCAGGCGGTGTAATGCTTGGTGCTGTGTTTATGGCAACTGACTATGTAACAAGTCCCGCAACGCCTTGGGGACAGGTAATCTTCGGCATCGGCTGTGGTGTGCTGACGTGTGTTATAAGATTTTGGGGCGGCTATCCGGAGGGTGTAACATATGCAATCCTTCTTATGAATGTGCTTACTCCATTACTTGATAAATGGACAGTTCCAAAAGCATTCGGTAAATAAGTTTAAAGAAAGGATTGGTTGTTATGAAAAAAGAATCAGTAAAGCTTGCCGGAATTCTTTGCATAATTACGCTTGTTGCAGCGCTGCTTCTTGCTTGTGTAAATAAGATAACAGCACCGCAGATTGAAGCGGCGGCACGCCTTGCATCGCAAAATGCTATGAAGAAAATTCTTTCCGAGGCAGAAAACTTTGAAAAAATAGACGAAAATATATCAAAGGGAATGAAAGGAACAGAGCTTGTAGGTTACTGCGTGTCTGTTCAGACAAAAGGTTTTGGCGGAAATATACAAATGATGGTTGCTATTGGAAATGATGACAAAGTTAAGGGCATTGAAATACTTAGTCACAGTGAAACTCCCGGACTTGGTGCAAAGGCAGCAACAGAGAGCTTTAAAGATAGTTTTAAGGAGAAAAACCCCCGTCTTGAGATTGTAAAAATTGCAACAGACAGCCCTGATGAAGCACAGGCAATAACAGGCGCAACAATAACAAGTAAAGCTGTTGCAGATGGTATTTCACATGCCTTTGATATGGTTGAAAAGATAAAAGGAGGGAATAAGTAATGCTCAAAACATTTAAAAACGGAATTATTGATGAAAACCCTACCTTTGTACAGCTGCTTGGAATGTGTCCGACACTTGCTGTTACAACCTCGCTTAAAAATGGTATTGGAATGGGGCTTTCAGTAACATTTGTACTTGCGCTCTCAAATATTCTGATATCACTGCTGCGAAAAATTATTCCGCAGAAAATAAGAATAGCAGCATACGTTGTAATTATAGCAACATTTGTAACTATTGTAGATTTAGTTTTAAAAGCGTACATACCTTCGCTTTCAGCATCGCTTGGATTGTTTATTCCGCTTATTGTTGTAAACTGTATAATTCTTGCAAGAGCTGAAGCATTTGCATCAAAAAATGGTGTTGTAAAGTCAGGCGTCGATGGCATTGGTATGGGACTTGGCTTTACAATAGCACTTTCACTTATTTCAGCAATACGTGAAATATTGGGTAATGGCTCTATTCTTGATATACCGCTTGGAATAAGCTCGCCTGCTATTATAATGATTCTTCCGCCGGGGGGATTCCTTACACTGGGAATAATCTTAGGAATAATGAACGTTATTAAAAACAGAAAGGGGGAGAGATAAATGCCGGCACTTGTTGGAATAGCACTTACATCAATATTTGTGCAAAACTTTGTACTTGTTAAGTTCTTGGGCATATGTCCCTTTCTCGGTGTATCAAAAAAGGTTGATACGGCACTTGGTATGGGTATGGCGGTTACTTTTGTAATGACGCTTGCATCAATTATGACATGGCTTTGCCAGACATTTATACTCGTTCCTCTTAAAATTGAGTATATGCAGACGATTGCATTTATTGTAATAATTGCGGCACTTGTGCAGTTTGTGGAGATGTTTCTGCAAAAATCCATTCCCTCGCTTTACAGCGCTTTGGGAATATATCTTCCTCTTATAACTACTAACTGTGCGGTGCTGGGTGTTGCTCTGCTTAACGTAGAAACAGCGTCTGTGATGAATAGCACAGGCACATATACCTTGATTGAATCAATAGTAAATGGATTTAGCGCAGGTATAGGCTTTATGATAGCTATTGTTTTGTTTGCAGGCGTGCGTGAGAGACTTGAAAGCTCAGATATCCCAAAAGCATTGCAGGGATTTCCGATTGCACTTATCAGTGCATCGCTTCTTGCTATGGCGTTTCTGGGATTTCAGGGAATGTCGTTTTAGTCAGCGGAAAGGAGTAAGATTATGAACGAAATTTTATTTCCGGCTCTTGCATTGGGCGCTGTAGGACTTGTTCTGGGCGCACTTCTTGCAGTAGCATCAAAAATATTTGCAGTTGAGGTTGATGAACGAGCAAAAGAAATTGAAGAGGTTCTTCCCGGTGCAAACTGCGGTAGCTGCGGATTTGCAGGCTGTAGTGCTTATGCGGGCGCAATCTCTAAAGGAGAGGCAAAAATAAATTGTTGCAGCCCCGGCGGTCAGGCAGTTTCTGATAAAATAGCACAAATTATGGGTATGGAATCTGAAGAAGTAGAGGAAAAAGTAGCGCTTGTTTGCTGTGACGGTAACAGTGAAAATGCATTTGATAAGTATAACTACACAGGTGAAATGGACTGCGTAGCCGTTTCAAAGCTTCAGGGCGGCGGAGACAAGGCATGTACATATGGCTGCTTAGGCTATGGCTCCTGTATAAAGGTTTGCTCCAGAAATGCTATAAGCATTCAAAACGGAATTGCCGTAATTGATTATGACAAGTGCGGCGGTTGCGGCGAATGCAGAGATGTTTGTCCTAAGAAAGTAATTGAAATAATCCCCAGAAAGTCTAAATACGTAGTTAAGTGCCAATCCTGTGATAAGGGTGCGGCAATGAAGGAAAAATGTGCTGTTGGCTGTATAGGCTGTAAAATATGCGAGAAAAACTGTCCTGAAGGTGCAATAACAGTAAATAATAACTGTGCAACTATAGATTATGAAAAATGTATAGGATGCGGAATTTGCGCAGAGAAATGCCCTAAGAAAATCATTCGTAAGGTTTTGGATTAAAAATATGTCTAAGCAAAAAAACTCTTTAAAAAGAATAAAGATAATTTTGATTGCGGTTGGCTATATTGCAATATATTATGCAGTGTCAGCGCTGTGTCAGCTTTTGTATATACTATGGCAAAGCGGGGCGGGGGATATATCTCTTGCGCAAATGGAAATAAATGTGACAAACGCTTCTTATCCGCTTAGTGTAATTTCTGTAATTTTAACATTATGGATATATCTGTTGATAGGAAAACTGAGGAATGTCCCATTAACCTCTGTTGTAAAAAACGAAAGTGTACCGTTAATGGTTAATATAATGGCGGCTATGCTTGCAGTAGGGATGCGGCTTCTTGTAACTGTTTACTATTCATGGTCTCAAAACATAGAGCTGTTAAAAAAATCTATTGACGAGGCTGCAAGCCTTAGTCCGCAATTTACAGGTGGGGTACAACTGCTGATTGGAGTTTTTGCAATTATTGTTATTGCTCCGTTTTTTGAAGAGATACTTTTTCGTGGGATAGTATTTTGCGAACTTAAAGGTATTATGAGGAATTGGGCGGCAAATATTTTGCAGGCACTTCTGTTTGGGATTGCACATGCTGTGCTTTTTCAGTCGATATTTGCATTTATAGTGGGAATAGTTCTGGGAATAGTTTATCACAGAACACAAAGCATAAAAACGTCGGCAATTTGCCATAGTGTATTTAATTTGTCAGTGGTATTTGCACAAAGCGAGCTGACTGTTACATCAGGCAGTGTGATTGCCGTCTTGGGGCTTTTGCTTGTAATATGTTCTTTATATTACATTCTTGCGAATTCTAAACGATAATAATGAAAAAATGCGTTGTTGATTATCAACAACGCATTTTTATAATAATCTCTGATTAATAACTGATTAATAAGGAGATTACTTATTTTTTGCAAAACACTCGCTGCAGTAAACAGGTCTGTCGTTCTTAGGAACGAAAGGAACCTTTGCTTCGCCTCCGCATTCAGCACAAACAGCAGTATACATTTCTCTGTTTTCTCTGAGAGATGCCTTCTTTGCAGCTCTGCAATCCTTACATCTCTGAGGCTCATTCTGAAATCCTTTTTCAGCATAGAATTCCTGCTCGCCAGCTGTGAACACGAATTCCTGTCCGCAATCTTTGCAGACTAAAGTCTTGTCTTCGTACATTTTCGATCTCCTTATCTTTACCTATAAAAATATTTTTTACCCTAAGCGGCTAACACACCGTTTTTGGGGCATATAGCATTATTAAACTGCAACACATTATCCCAAAAAGGGGGCAGCCTACTGGGAAGATATCTTCTCAAATTTCTTCTTTATGCGCTGCAATGCGTTGTCAACCGATTTAGGGTCTTTACCGATAGCCTTGCCAATGTTTACATAACTGTAACCCTGTAAGTATAGTGAAAGCACCAAAAGCTCAAACTGTGAAAGAATACGATTCATTTCCGAGCCAAGCGTGTCCACCTTTTCCTTGTTAATAACAATTTCTTCCGGGTTGGCGTTTTCTGCACGACCAACAATGTCGCCCAGCGTTGCCTCACCCTCGCCCTCGGAAACGGGCTTGTTCAAGGAAATATAAAAATTAAGAGGTGCGTGCTTTTGTCTGCTGGCATTTTTAACAGCGGTGATTATCTGTCGTGTAACGCAGATATCTGCGAAAGTTTTGAAAGACACACCACGCTCTAAGCTGAAGTCCCTGACCGCCTTGAACAGACCAATCATGCCCTCCTGAACAATGTCATCCCTATCGGCACCGACAATATAATAGGAAAGAGATTTGTTTCGTACAAAGATGCGGTACTTGCTAAGTAAATAGTCAAGTGCCCTGTCATTACCCTGCTGTGCCAGAACAGCCAACTTTTCATCACTGAACGAGGCGAAGTTTTCAAATGAATATACAGTGTTCATCCAACTCCCCCATTCAAATACTACTATATCACTCGTAGCTCCCCTTGTCAAGAAAAAAATACCGCAAAAAGCTTTAAAACAAGCGTTTTGCGGTGTTTTTTTTGTCGAAATCTAAGTCTTTGACTATTCATCAAGATTATTGACTGTCATTTCCTGATATTCACTTCTGCTCATAAGAACTTTCCTTGGTTTACTTCCTTCGTGCGGTCCTATAATACCACGCTCTTCAAGCTGGTCTATAAGTCTGCCTGCACGTGAGTAGCCGACTTTAAGCTTTCTTTGAAGCAGCGATGCACTTGCCTGACCAATTTCAACCACTACTTCAATAGCCTGTGGAAGAAGGTCATCGGCATCTGAATCGTCACTGCTTTGACGATCCTCGGCTCCGTTTTCAATATGCTCAATAATATCTTCATTGTAGTGCGCAGTTGAATCAGCCTTTATAAACTCGACTATTCGTTCAATTTCTTTATCGGAAACAAATGCGCCCTGAAGTCTTTTTGGCTTGCTGGCACCCATAGGAAGGAAAAGCATATCGCCCTTACCCAAAAGCTTTTCTGCACCGCCCATATCAAGAATAGTACGGCTGTCAATCTGGCTTGATACTGAAAAGGCTATTCGGCTGGGTACATTTGCCTTGATAAGACCTGTGATAACGTCAACTGATGGGCGCTGTGTTGCAATGACAAGATGCATGCCTGCGGCTCTTGCCATCTGTGCAAGACGGCATATAGAATCCTCGACCTCATGCGGGGTTACCATCATAAGGTCTGCAAGCTCATCAATAATTATGATAATCTGCTCAAGCTCCCGTTCTCCGTTTATAGCGGCATATTCGTTGTATCCCTTAAGGTCACGCACATTTGCAGTGGCAAACATGCTGTAACGCTTAACCATCTCCTGTACTGCCCAGTTAAGTGCGCCTGCCGCACGTCTTGGGTCTGTTACAACGGGAATGAGAAGGTGGGGAATACCGTTATATACACCAAGCTCAACAACCTTGGGGTCGATAAGAATAAGCTTAACCTGATTGGGGTCTGCCTTGTAAAGAATACTTGTAATAAGTGAATTTATACATACACTCTTACCGCTGCCTGTTGCGCCGGCAATAAGCATATGCGGCATTTTTGAAATATCTGATATTATGGGCTGACCGGCAATGTCCTTACCCATTGCAAAGGCGGTTTTAGAATTGAAATTACGAAATTGCTCGCTCTCTATTACGTCACGCAGTGACACCATAGAGGTGCTCTTGTTGGGGATTTCAATACCGACTGCCGCTTTACCGGGAATAGGTGCTTCAATTCGTACACCAAAAGCCGCCAGATTAAGTGCAATATCATCGGCGAGGTTTACGATTTTACTAACCTTAACGCCGGCAGAGGGCTGAAGCTCAAACCGTGTTACACTGGGCCCTTTGCTTACCTCAAGAACCTTTGCCTCAACACCGAAGCTTGCAAGCGTATCGACAAGCTTTTTTGCCTGTGTTCTTAAATCTTCGGGTTTATCCTGGTCAGAAGCAGTAACCTTGCTTTTTGTTAATAAATCAATCGGGGGGAAGGTATAGGGGATATAATCTGTATCAATTTCATCATCGGTGACTTCAATCGGAGTGGTATCTTCCTTAGCTTCTTCAATTCCGCCCGATGCTTCAAGAGCTGCTTTTTTAATATCCTCGGGAATTTCTGCAGATGCGCTCTGTTCCTTTTTCTCTTTTTTGTCATCATACAGATTGATTTTAAACTCTGCCTGACCTGAGGGTGTTTCTTTAATAATCTCCTCTGCCTCGGGAGCTTTTGGTGCACAGCGTTTTTTCTTTGATGCTTTGGAATCTTCCTCGACACCATTTATTTTTATATAATCCTCATTAGATTGCTGCTCATCATTTTCTGCGGAGCGTTCCTCTCTAAGTGAAACAAAAAAGCTGTATATCTTTGAACCAAGCTTTTCAAGAGTATCTCTGCCGACGGCAATTACAAAACACACCAAAACAAAGCATACAAGAATAATGCAGGTTCCCGTTGTGTCAACAAGTGCCCTTAGTGGCAAAGCGATAAGCGCACCAAAGATACCGCCTGATTCCATACGTTTTATAGTGCCTCCTATCGAATCGAGCACTGTAAGCAAATCTGCGCCCTTTGAAAATGCAGCAGGGTCAATGATTGTATAATAAAGCGTATGTATTCCGCTTATAAAAAGACAACCCAATGCTGCAAAAACATAGCGGTGCTTATGCGGGTAAAGCGTTTTCTTCACAAAAAGATGTATTGTGATTGCAAGAAGCAGTACGGGGATAACATAGCATACTCCGCCAAAGAGTATTCCACCTAAGGTTTTAAGGATTCTGCCGATTATTCCAAAAGCGTTAAAATAATAAGACAAAATAAATACTACAGAGGAGAATGCCAGACAAATCATGCGTATCTCTTTAACGGGATATTTTGCCGTAGATGCCGTTTTTGTAGAGCGCACACTCTCCGCCTTTTTCTTAGGAGCATTGCTCTTTGGCCTTGAGGCAAGCTTTTTCCCTGACGGAGAAAGCTTCTTTTGTGATGTAGTAGATTTTTTCGTAGTAGTTTTTTTCATTTCCATTTACACCTTTTCACATAGTAAAGTTAAGTATTATTGCAAAAATACCTGCTGCTATGCAGTAAATTGAAAAATAGCTGAGCTTGCTTTTTTCAACTATTTTAAGAAGAAATCTTATCGAGAAATATCCGCTGACGGCAGCGGTAATCATTCCGACTGCAACAGGCAGGAACGAAAGTGTCTGTGTCTGAACTGAAAGCATATCCTTGATGTCAAGCACCAGTGCGCCAAGTATTGCAGGAATTGAAAGCAGGAATGAAAACCTAACCGCTGTAGCTTTGTCTAAGCCTGAAAAAAGTCCGCCTACGATAGTGCTTCCGCTGCGACTTATACCCGGAAGAGTTCCCAAGCCCTGGAAACAGCCTACGCAAAATGCACGCTTTACAGACATATTTTCAAGGTCAATTTTACCGCCTGAAAGCCTTTCGCTAAGGTAAAGAAGCACAGCTGTTATTATCAGAAATATGCCTATCTGCCAAAGCTGGGGTGTCTGTATAATATCACCCAGTAAAAGTGCCGCCACAACAGCAGGGAGCGTTCCCGCAATAAGCATAACAATAAGTCTGCGATATAAAAATTCCTTAAGACGAAAACCTTTTCCTGTAAAAAGGTCACCACACATTGCAAAAAATGCCTTTATCATTTCGGCAATATCCTTGCGGTAAACTATAAATACCGCCGCAAGTGTAGCAACGTGTAAGAGTATATTGAACGATAAAAGATTATCTGATTCAGGGTCCATTCCCATAAGATAGCCGACAATAGAAAGATGCCCCGAGCTTGAAATCGGAAGAAATTCACTGATTCCCTGAATAAGTCCAAGTATAAACGCTTTTATAACTGACACGCAAACGCCCCCTATTAATTAAACATAATATACTTATTCTAACACATACATAAAGAAAAATCTACTGTTTTTTCTTAAATATGTATATGTTATTTTGTTTTTGAGAAAAAGGCAGTCAAATCAGTTGACAGAAAGGGTAAAAAAAGGTATAATAACAGAATATGAAGGAGTGAATATCATGGAAAAATTAGGTCTTAATGAAATTCGTGAAAGATATTTGAAATTCTTTGAAAGTAAAGGACATCTCAGACTGCAGTCATTTCCGCTTGTTCCGCAAAATGACAACAGTCTGCTTCTTATAAATGCAGGCATGGCGCCCCTTAAGCCCTATTTTACGGGTAAGGAAATTCCCCCAAGAAATCGTGTTACAACCTGCCAGAAGTGTATCAGAACGCCTGATATTGAACGTGTTGGAAAAACTGCACGTCACGGTACATTTTTTGAAATGCTTGGTAACTTCTCTTTCGGTGATTACTTTAAGCACGAGGCTACTGCGTGGGCATGGGAATTTGTCACAAAGGAGCTTGGGCTTCCTAAGGAGAGGGTTTATATAACCGTTTACGAGGAAGATGACGAGGCTATTGACATCTGGACAAAAGAGGTTGGCGTAGACCCTACCCATATTTCAAAAATGGGTAAGGAGGATAACTTCTGGGAAATTGGACAAGGTCCCTGCGGTCCTTGCAGTGAGTTGTATTTTGACAGAGGGGAGAGGTACGGCTGCGGAAGTCCTGATTGTAAGGTAGGCTGTGAATGTGACAGATTTGTGGAATTCTGGAATCTTGTATTCACTCAGTTTGACAAAGATGAAAACGGAGTATATAACCGCCTTGCTAATCCTAATATTGATACAGGTATGGGTCTTGAGAGAATGGCTGTTATCATGCAGGACGTTAATAACCTTTTCGAGGTTGATACAATAAGAAATATTATGCTTGAAATCAGCAAGGTTGCAGGCGTAAGCTATGGCGAGGGTGAAAAGACTGATATTTCACTTCGTGTTATCACCGACCATATCAGAAGCACAACCTTCATGGTGTGCGACGGTGTAGGCCCTTCAAACGAGGGTAGGGGTTATGTTCTTCGCCGTCTTTTAAGACGTGCGGCAAGACACGGCAGACTTTTAGGCATCAAGGGCACATTCCTTTATGAAATTGCCGATACTGTAATTAAAGAATCCTGCGGTGCATATCCGCAGCTTCTGGAAAAGCAGGATTATATTAAGCGTGTTATCAAGATTGAGGAGGAGCGCTTCAGCGAAACAATCGACAGCGGTCTTTCAATTCTTGAAGAAAAAATTACAGCACTCCTGAATGAGGGTAAAAAGACACTTTCAGGTGAAGATGCATTCAGGCTTTATGACACATATGGTTTCCCCATTGACCTTACGGAAGAAATTCTTGACGAAAAGGGAATGGCGGTTGACAGAGCTTCTTTTGACGATTTGATGCAGCAGCAGAAAACCCGTTCCAGAGAGGGACGTAAGGTGGGCGATGAAGCTGCATGGAGTGAGGACGTATATCAGACACTTGGCAAGGAAATCACAACAGAATTTATCGGCTATGATAATACGCAGTGTGATGCTTCTATCAGTGTAATAGTTAAAGACGGCGCAGTTTGTGACAGCGTTTCAGACGGTGAAAGTGCAGTTATAATCCTTGATAAAACTGTCATTTACGGTGAAAGCGGCGGTCAGATGGGCGATAACGGTGAAATTTCCGGCGACGGATTTAAAATGACTGTTACAGACGCTAAGAAGCTGGGTGACGGAAAAATTCTTCACCACGTAACAGTGCTTGAGGGCAGCGTGTCAAAGGGCGATAAGGTACACGTTACAATCGATATTAATAAGAGAATGGCTACTGCAAGAAACCATAGCACAACGCATCTTTTGCAAAAAGCACTCCGTGAAGTTCTCGGAAGTCATATTGAGCAGGCAGGAAGCTTTGTTGACGAAAACAGACTCCGTTTCGATTTCTCGCATTTTGAAGCAATGACAAAAGAGCAGCTTGCAGAGGTTGAAAATAAAGTAAATGCGGCAATTCTTGCGGCATATCCCGTTGATATAAAGGAAATGAGCATAGCTGAGGCTAAGGCACAGGGCGCAACAGCACTCTTTGGTGAAAAGTACGGTGAAACTGTACGTGTAGTAAACATGGGCGGTCATTCAATAGAGCTTTGCGGCGGTACACACCTTGCAAACACAAGTCAGGCAGGTCTGTGTAAGATTCTTTCTGAAAGCGGTGTTGCAGCAGGTGTAAGACGTATTGAAGCCGTAACAGGTGAGGGTGTTCTTCGCTATATTGAAGAAAAGAATGCTGTAATTTCAAATACAGCGGCAGTTCTTAAAACTACCGAGGGTGACCTTGCTCACAGGGCAGAGGCACTTGTAAACGAAAACCGTGAACAGCAAAAGAAGCTTGATGCAGTTTCAGCGCAGATTGCAAATGCAAAGGCTAACGATATAATGAGCGGCATTAAGCACGTCGGAGATATAAATGTAATTGTTGCACAGATGGATAATGCCACTGTTGACAGCATCAGAAAGACAGGCGACGCAATTAAGGAAAAGACTCCTATGTGCGTATGCGTATTCGCTGCAAATACTGACGGAAAGATTTCCTTTATCGCAATGGCAGGAAGCGATGCTGTAGCAAAGGGCGTACACTGCGGAAAGATTATTAAGGAGATTACAGCTGTTGCAGGCGGCAGCGGTGGCGGAAAGAGTAATAGTGCACAGGGCGGCGGCAAGGATGCAAGCAAGATTGACGATGCACTGGCACTTGTTGATAACATTATTGCAGAGCAAATTAAGTGAGGAAGTGTAGCTATGGATTGCTTATTTTGTAAAATAATAAACGGTGAAATTCCTTCAAGCAAGGTTTATGAGGACGATTTGGTATATGCCTTCCGTGATATTGAGCCACAAGCTCCCGTGCATATACTTATAATTCCGAAGGAGCATATTGCATCTGCAAATGAGCTTAATGAAAGTAACTGTGCTGTTGTAGGACATATCTATGCAGTTGCGGCAAAAATTGCCGAGAGCGAGGGTGTTGCACAGGGCGGTTACCGTATTGTGAATAACTGCGGAGAGGACGGCGGTCAGACAGTTAAGCATCTGCATTTTCATATGCTTGGCGGAAGAAGCCTTGCGTGGCCTCCGGGCTAAGCAAACTGTGTTTGCAATGAAATATTTTTCTTCGCAAAATGTGAAATTCGTCTGTGACGAATGAAATTCTTCCTGACGGAA
>JAZRLV010000109.1:0-22274 GCA_045646985.1 Clostridia bacterium
TTATTAACGGCAGCCGCAGAAAAAGAATTGCGGCGGGCTGTGGATTAGGCGTACAGGATGTAAATTTATTCCTTAAGCAATTTGAGCAAATGCAGAAAATGATGAAAATGTTTTCTGACCCGAAAAAGCTTAAGAAAATGCGCTTTCCATTTTAATTATCGTTAATAACGAAAGTTATTATATACAAAACAAAAAAATTACGGAGGTGGAAAAAATGGCAGTAAAAATCAGACTTAGAAGAATGGGTGCAAAGAAGGCTCCCTACTATCGTGTAGTTGTAGCAGATTCTCGTTATCCTCGTGACGGAAGATTTATCGAAGAGATTGGAACATACAATCCCCTTACAGAACCGTCTGTATTCACAGTTGACGGCGAGAAGGTAAAACAGTGGATTTCTAACGGTGCTCAGCCTACAGACACTGTAAAGAGTCTTCTTAAGAAGAATGGTATAATCGACTAATAAAGTGAGGTTATGTTACATGAAGGAACTTCTTGAGGTTATTGTAAAGCCTCTTGTTCAATTTCCTGACGAGGTCAATGTAACCTTGATTGACCGTGAAGATGCACAACTTCTCGAGCTTCGTGTTAACAGTGCTGATATGGGTAAGGTTATCGGAAGACAGGGAAGAATAGCAAAAGCAATCAGAACCGTTATGCGTGCAGCAGCAGGCAGAGACGGCAAAAAGGTTATCGTTGATATAATCGAATAAAAAAGCTGCGGCACTGCCGCAGCTTTTTTATTCGATTTTAGTTTAGAAATTTTATCTGCGCAAAATATCATCCATACAAATATCTGCAAGCTCCTCTGCATATTCCTTGGAAAAACCGTGACTGATTAGCTGAATTGCAGATTCGCTGCGCTTTGGAATAACAAGCACCCAACCATTTTCAAAATTAATTTTAACAGCTTGTGATTTTTCTGTAGGGCGAAGATGATGCCTTAGATATAACTGCTGCATGATTTCGGGCTGCTCCTGATTGGTGCAGCTTACAGTTGTAGTAACTATATTTGATGGTGGGATTTCACTCATAAGAGCTTCAAGGGTAAGACCGCTTGTATAAAGATAATCAATAAGAATAATTATTGCGCCCACAGCATCAAAGCGATAGATAAACTGCTGCATGAAAAGCTTTCGCTCACTTTTTGAAAGCTCATTCATAAGATATGGTGGGCTGACAGGGGTGCGGTAAACTCTGGCTGAATATTTTTGGGCAAGTGTTTCGATGCTTTCGGGTGCTGATTCAGGGATATAAATTGATGCATCAGGAAAGGTTTTCATAATTATCAGCGAGCTTAGAGCACAGTAGTCAAATTCAGAAAGAATGTGCCCTGTTTTTGTAACAAGGGTAAGTGTTTCGCACTTATGGTCACACACGGCGCCCATATCATATCCTCCGCTTGATACTTGCTTAGAAAAGGAATCCATATCGTATTCCTCTGTAAAAGTAAAATTACAGTTAAGGTCCAAGGCGGCACTTTTTAAAAGCTCCTTTGCCCAGGGAGAGGGACAGTAGATAAGAAGCCGTGCTCCAAGAGGTTTTTTAGAGGTTGAATTTATAAGCTGCTTAAGATAATACAGCTTATACTCAAACATAAATTCTGCTTCACAAATATGTGATGAAGAAACCCTTTTTGCGCTGCCTGTACTGACAAGTGACTCGATTTTTTGTATATCGGCACTTTCAAGGTCAGCCCCCAGTGAATTTATAATATCAAGTGTAGCATAGGTCTGACCGTCTTTTATATAGGTGCTGAAAGCAATACCCCCGCAAAGGGAATGAAAACGGATTGCACTGCGTGTAATAGGAAGAGGTTGTTCACCAAAATCGTAGGGTACTCCGCCACCTGATTGAATACCTGCTATCAGGGCATTTTTTATCATTGAGCCTCCGCCGCTTCCGTCACAGGATACGGCAATTTTTTTGCCTAATAAAGCGGTGGCACTCCGTCCGAGCGATGAAGCAAATTCGGGTGTTATTTCACGGTTAATTACACCGCACGCCGCACCGTCACAAAACATTGAACGGCGTGAGGAACTTTCCCAGATAATATTTTCACTGATACAGCTTTCATCTTCAATAAATTTGTCAGGCCATACATGCACTGATGTGCGCAATATGCACCTTTTACCTATTTTTGTTCCCGAGCCTATCACGCTGCCCTCGTAGGCGGCGCTTTCTGCGGCTAAAGTGCAATTCTTACCAATAAATGCACCACGCAGCGAGCATCCCTCTGAAATACAGGAATTATCCATAATTGTACTGCGCTTTATTCCCGCATGGCAGTCTACTGTAACATCACGGCATATTTGTGTATAAGATTCAATTCGGGCACCTTTGCTGATAAGGCTGCCGCTTCCTATATAAACAGGGGGAACTATTACAGCGCCCTGCATAATGGTAGCGTTTTCATCGTCCCATACAGAAGGTGCTTTTTCATCACACGGAAAAGAAAGAGAGATTTTTTTGTCAAAGAAATCACGTATGCATCGGTGGTAGCTGTCAAAATCAGAAACATCTCTTATATAACACTTGGGGGAATAACAAAATACATCCTGAAAATCTTTGCAGAGCTTTTCGGCAAGTGTTTCCATATCTGTGCAATCAGAAACCTTTGTTCCCTTTGAAACAATGGCAACCCCCATAAAGGAAGAGCCCGTAGGATACGTAAAATCAGGGGAACGTGTATATGACAGTGCACTGCTTTTCTCCGAACATTGGATACTTCCGTATTCATAGGAATGTGCATTTGGCGAAGTAACCAGTGTGGCGCATGCATTGTTTTTCTTATGAAAATCATAAAGCTCGTCAATATTTAAGTCAGTCATAATACTGTCGCTTATGACGATAGAATCATCATCGCAAAAGAACTTTTCCAGACTCTGTACATGTGTGAAGTCAATATTGACACTGTCAATACCGGTGAAAGAAAAATGCTTCTTTATTTCGTCTGAAAGATAGTCTGAAGCAACTGTGATTTTTTGTATGTTGTGCCGATTTAAAAGACGCACAGTGTGTTCAATTATAGGCCTGCCCATAACAGGCAGCATTGTTTTTGGTGTGGTACAGGTGAGAGGGCGAAGTCTGGTGCCCTCACTGCATGAAATAATTACGGCTTTCAAATAAAAACACTCCTTTATTCACTCAGTTGTAATACAAGCTTTTTTTCATCAGTTATGCTTAAAAACATAACCTGACTATAGTCTGTTATATTGTAGCGTGCAAGCCTTTTTTTTAGCCATTCTTCACTGACACCTGCACCTTCAAGATTCCTTTTTCTTAATTTCCCGTCTGAAATTACGGTGTGGGGAACATGCGTCTGTGAGGGGGAAAGATTGAGGTCTTTACATAAAACGGGTCTTTCAGTTTCCTTAGGCACAACGGAGAGCTGTCCGTTGGTTTCTATTATGGCACTGTCAATCTCTGAAATTGAGCTGTAACCTGCAAGCCGCAACTGTTCCATGACATCATCTATACATATGCGAAGAAAGCGAAGCCGTTTGTAAATTAAATTTCCGTCTTTTATTATCTGTACAGGCGAGCCTGTAATTATTCTGCGCAAAAACTCGCTTTTAATAACCAGTACAGAGCATAAAAGCTCTAAAAGAACAAGCGCAATTATAGGAATAATGCCGTGAAAGAGGGAAATATCTTTTTCTCCTATAGGAAGTGAAGCAAGCTCGGAAATCATTAATGCAATAACAAATTCCGATGGCTGAAGCTCACCAAGCTGTCGCTTTCCCATTATCCGCATTGCCGTTACTACAACTAGATATAGAATAATAGTACGAAAAAAGAGAGTAAACATTGCAGTGCTCCTTTTTACTATGTTGTTACATATTATTTGTAAAATAAAAAAAGAAATTCCCAAAATGAGAATTTCTTTTTTCTTTTAATTATGAAATATCTGTAAGCTCTATATACTGCTTGCCATTTTCTGCAATAAAGTCCTTTCTGCCCTGAAGATTGTTTCCTAAAAGAAGGTCGAAAACCTGCGCTGTTTTTTCTGCTTCCTCACTCATAACCTTGATAAGGCGGCGAGTTTGTGGGTTCATAGTTGTCTGCCACATCATGTCGGGTTGGTTTTCACCAAGTCCTTTACTGCGCTGAATGGAAACACCCTTTTCAGGAAGACGAGCAAGAATTTCTGCCTTTTCCTTTTCATTATATGCAAAATAGGAAACATCCTTATGCACAATTTCAAAAAGCGGTGATTCTGCAATAAATACCTTGCCCTCTTCAATAAGTGTCGGAACAAGAGTATAAAGCATTGTAAGAATCAGTGTTCTTATCTGGAAGCCGTCAACATCGGCATCTGTACAGATAATGATTTTATCCCATCTGAGATTTGAAAGGTCAAAGGAATTCATATCCTTATTATGCTTTGTTTTAAGCTCTACACCGCAGCCGATAACCTTTATAAGGTCGGTTATAATTTCGCTTTTAAATATTTTTTCAAAATCCGCTTTAAGGCAGTTAAGGATTTTACCCCTTACGGGAATGATTGCCTGAAATTCAGCATCTCTGCCTAATTTACATGCGCCCAATGCACTGTCACCCTCAACTATATAAAGCTCTCTGCGCCATACGTCCTTAGTGCGGCAGTCAACAAACTTTTGTACACGGTTTGTTACATCCATAGTTCCCATAAGCTTCTTTTTAAGGTTTGTACGGGTTTTTTCTGCTGTTTCACGGCTACGCTTATTCAGAAGCACCTGATTACAGATTTTTTCAGCCTCGGGACGATTTTCGATGAAGAAAATTTCAAGATTTTTACGCAGGAAGTCTGTCATAGCCTCCTGAATAAATTTGTTGGTAATACTTTTTTTTGTCTGATTTTCGTAACTGACAACTGTTGAGAAACAGTTCGTTACAAGTATAAGGCTGTCTGAAATATCGTTAAATGTAATTTTTGACTCGTTTTTTGTGTATTTATTATTTTGCTTAAGATATGCGTCAACGGCACTTACAAGGGCGCTTCTGGTTGCTTTGTCAGGCGCACCGCCGTGTTCAAGATAACTGGAGTTATGGTAATACTCAATAAACTGCACCTCGTTTGAAAAAGCAAACGCCGCACTCATCTTTACCTTGTAATCCTTCATATCTTCACGGTCACGGCCGACGCTTTCACCCTCGTAAAAAGCGGTGTTTGAAATACGCTTTTCATTTTCGGGACACAGCTCATTAATATAGTCAACAATACCGTTATCGTATCTGAATTCAAATTTTTCTACATCGCTTGTTGTATTGTAATAGTTCAGCTTAAAGGTAAGACCAGCATTTACTACAGCCTGGCGCTTAAGAGAATCGATGAAAAAGTCAACGGGGATATTAATTTCTGTAAATACCGCAAGGTCAGGGCGCCATTTAATGGTTGTGCCTGTAGAACGGTATTTTTTTTCTTCCTTATATAATCCTCCTACGTTTTCCCCCTTTTCAAAGTAGAGAGTATGCTCGTATCCGTCACGGTTAACTGTTACATTCATATATTCGGCGCTGTATTGTGTAGCGCACAGACCAAGTCCGTTAAGACCGATTGCATAGCCGTAGTTACCGTCATTTTCCTTATCGTATTTACCGCCTGCATAAAGCTCACAGAAAACAAGCTCCCAGTTATACTTTTCTTCTTTTGGGTTCCAGTCAAGCGGAATTCCTCTGCCGTAGTCTTTGATTTCGATGGACATATCACTATAGCGTGTAACCTCAATGACCTTACCATAGCCTTCCTTAGCCTCGTCAATAGAGTTTGACACTATTTCAAAGACACTGTGCTCGCAGCCTTCAAGTCCGTCAGAGCCGAAAATAACACCCGGTCTCTTACGTACACGGTCAGCACCCTTTAGTGCTGTAATGCTTTCATTACCATAGCTTTTCTTAGCCATTTACATATCCTCCAAATTATTATCTGTTCTGCACCCGGGCAGCCATAACAGTATTTCTCATAAGCATTGCGATTGTCATCGGACCTACACCGCCGGGAACGGGAGTGATTGCAGAAGCAACCTCTGCCACAGCGTCATAATCCACATCACCGCAGAGCTTTCCGTTTTCGTCACGGTTCATGCCTACGTCAATTACGATAGCGCCGTCTTTAACCATATCAGCGGTTATGAATTTCGCCTTACCTACAGCTGCAACAAGGATATCTGCACGGCGGCAAACCTCTTTAAGATTTTTTGTGCGGCTGTGACAAATGGTAACTGTACCATTTTCGTGCAAAAGCAGCATTGCCTGTGGCTTTCCTACGATGTTACTGCGTCCTACAACAACGCACTCCTTACCGCAAACCTCTATTCCTGTAAGACGGATAAGCTCCATAACACCTGCGGGAGTACAAGGAAGAAAATCAAAATTACCTATCATAATTTTGCCCACGTTTGCAGGATGAAATGCATCAACGTCCTTTTCAGGAGAAATTGAAAGAAGCACCTTCTCACTGTCAATCCCCTTGGGGAGAGGAAGCTGAACTAAAATACCGTTAATATCCTTACGCTTGTTCAGTGTATCAATAAGCTTAAGAAGCTCCTCCTCACTTGTATGAGCGGGAAGTGCATATTCCTCTGAATAGATACCACACTCTGCACATGCCTTTTTCTTATTATTGACATAGACACGGCTTGCACTGTCATCGCCTACAATAATTACAGCGAGTCCTACATTAATGCCGCTTTCCTTTAAAGCTGCCGTTTCCTTTGCTAAATTTTCCTTTATTTTTGTTGATAACTCCTTGCCGTTTAATATTTGTGCTGCCATTATTAATTCTCCTTTCAGGTTTTATCAGGCAATCTGCGCCAAAGCCTATCAGGTCGGTGCGGTTTGCCTTTACAAGTGCTTCATGCACTAATTTATAATTTTCTTTTTTTGATGATTGTAAAAGTGCCCGTTGAAGAGCCTTTTCATGCATATCACGGGGAACATACACTTTTTTCATTGTGCGTGGGTCAAGCCCTGTGTAAAACATTGCCGTAGAAAGTGTTCCGGGAGTGGGATAGAAATCTTGCACCTGTTCAGGACGGATATTATTTCTGCGAAGATACACCGCCAGAGCGATTGCGTCGGACAGTGTGCTTCCTGGATGGCTTGACATCAGATAGGGAACAAGATATTGCTCCTTCCCGATTTCTTTATTTATATCGTAAAACTTGCGGCAGAATTTTTCGTATTGCTTAACACCGGGTTTTCCCATATATTTAAGAACATTGTCACTGATATGCTCAGGCGCAACCTTAAGCTGACCGCTTACGTGATGCGCACACAGCTCACGGAAAAAGGTGTCATCCTTGTCGCTTATCAGATAATCGTAACGAATGCCGCTGCGTATAAATACTTTTTTAACTTTTGGAAGTGCTCTTAGCTTTCTGAGTAGCTCCAGATAATCAGAATGGTCAACATCTGCATTGGGGCAGACAGACGGATAAAGACACTGTCTATCACGGCAAGTGCCGCTTTTAAGCTGCTTTTTGCACGCAGGCGCACGGAAATTTGCAGTTGGTCCGCCTACATCGTGAATGTAGCCTTTAAAATCCTTGTCCCATATAAGCTTTTGTGCCTCTGCAAGGATTGATGCGTGACTTCGTGACTGAACAACTCTGCCCTGATGAAACGTCAGCGCACAGAACGAGCAGCTGCCAAAGCACCCTCTTGAAGAAGTAATTGAAAACTTAACCTCTTCAAGGGCAGGAATTCCGCCGTCTTTATCGTAGGAGGGGTGCCATGCACGCATATAGTTAAGTGCATAAACACGGTCCATTTCCTTTTGCGTAAGTGGGGGAGATTGCGGAAGCTGTACAAGATACTTATCTCCATGCTGCTGTACCAGTGTTTTACCACGTATAGAGTCCTGCTCATAAAGCTCGGAGGCGGCAGCACGTGCATAGCTCTCCTTATCTGTACTTACTTTTTCAAAGGAGGGAAGAACAACACTGTTTTTCGGAACACTGCTTCCTATATAACACGTTCCGGGAATGTTTGTTATACGATTTATCGGAATAAAATCCCTCAGCTTGTCCGCTACTGCAAGCAGCGGGCGCTCTCCCATACCGAAAATAAGTAAATCTGCACCTGAATCAAAAAGAATGCTGCGGCGCACCTTATCCTGCCAATAGTCATAATGCGCAAATCTGCGCAAGCTTGCCTCGGTGCCGCCGATAATAATGGGGATATCCCCAAAGGCATTGCGTGCCATATTTGAATATACAATAACACATCTGTCAGGACGAAGCCCTGCCTTACCGCCGGGAGAGTATACATCTGTGCTTCGCCTTTTTTTAGATGCTGTATAGTGGTTCACCATTGAATCAATAACGCCGCCGCTGATAAGCACGCCCAATCGAGGTACCCCGTAGGAAGTAAGAGCATGGGGGTCATTTCTGTCAGGCTGCGGACATATGCATACACGATACCCGTTTGCTTCAAGAAGTCTTGCAAGAAGTGCGCTGCCAAAAGAGGGGTGGTCTACATACGCATCACCTGATATAAAAAGAAAGTCG
Organism: Clostridia bacterium; assembly: GCA_045646985.1. Lineage (GTDB taxonomy): Bacteria > Bacillota > Clostridia > UMGS1883 > UMGS1883 > UMGS1883. The sequence goes on from JAZRLV010000109.1 coordinate 8,490, forward strand.
TAGTAATCCCAGCCCAGATTATCCATTTCTATTTTTGAAATAGGCAAAAAATCATTGTTCATAGTTCTAACTCCTCAATCCCTTTAATTATAATATATTATAAACTTCATTTCAAGCAAAAATTTTACAGCGCTTAATTGAAAAGCAGTATTTTTGCAAATATTGATTAAAAAGGGGGTAAAATATTAAAATGTGACAAAAATGTTAAAACTTATGCAATAAAATACAAACTCTGTTATTGAAAAATACTGGAAAAAATTGTAAAATAATTTAACAGATATGCGAAAAAAAGTGACTATAGAATTTTGTCGTATTCGCAGATATAATTTATGGAGTAAAATTTGAGAAGGAGGATTTAGCATGAAAGAGCCAATGTATATCAGACAGACCCAAACAGAAAGCATAATGGGAGACAGAATTGTTTTGTATTATTTTACCCAGGAAAAGAAAACCGTAGTTGACGGAAAGGAAAGCTTAAGATACGGCATTGGAATAGATATGTATACACAGCTGCCTGACGAAAGGACTATAAGAGAGCGCAAAATTGCCGAGGACGTTTTCCCGTCAAAGAGGGAAGCGGAAAAATTTATTGATGTACTTTGTCATGGCTGTGTAACACCCGCAACACTGGAGGATATAATCAGCGACAATGTAGATTTTGCAGCTTGCTGAACTGAAGTTATTAAACTAAGTAAAAAAATACAAAAAAATGCTTGCAATTACATAAATAGTGTGATATAGTAGTCGGGTAAAAAGCGGTCCTCTGCATTTCTTTCGTACGAACGCTTTATTTTGACCGCATTTGCGGGTAAGAAAGGAGAGATTTGAGTGGACGTTTTAAAGGCGATTACTCAGGAACAGATCAGAACTGACCTTCCCAAGCTTGAAATCGGTGATTATGTAAAGCTGTACGTAAAGGTTAAGGAGGGTTCCAAGGAAAGACTTCAGATGTTTGAGGGTACCGTTATCTCTAAGAAGCATGGCGGCATTCAGGAAACATTCACTGTAAGACGTCTTTCATACGGTGTCGGTGTTGAAAGAACATTCCCTGTTAATTCACCCAGCCTTGACCACATCGAGGTTGTAAGACACGGTAAGGTTAAGCGTGCTAAACTGTACTATCTGCGTGACAGGGTTGGTAAGGCAGCTAAAGTTAAGGAAAGACTTTAATAGTCAAAGAAAGGGGGTCTGTCACAAACAGACTCCCTTTTAATTTTAGGAGGTATATAAAAATGGAAGAAAAAGAAATTAAAGAAGAAATTGTTTCTGAAGAAGAAATTGAAAATACAAAAAAGAAAAAGAGCGCAAAGAAGGAGCTTCTTGAATGGGTTCAGGCAATAGTTATTGCAGTTGTGCTTGCACTTGTTATACGTAATTTTGTGTTTACAGTTGTGCGTGTAGACGGTCAGTCTATGGAGCCGACGCTTGAGCATAATGACCGTATGATAGTATGGCGCCTTGGATATGAGGCGGAGCACGGGGATATAGTAATATTCAACCCTCCGGGATTTGATGATAACATGTACTGGGTTAAGAGGGTTATTGCAACAGAGGGGCAAAGTGTCAGCATAGATTATAGTACTAACAGCGTATACGTTGACGGAGAAAAGATTGATGAACCGTATTTAGGCGAAGCCATGCTTGACCGGGGCTTTGATTACAGGGAGTTAGTGGTTCCCGAAGGATGTGTATTTGTTTTGGGCGATAACCGTAATCACAGCAGTGACGGACGTGTGATAGGCCCTGTAAGCACTGACAGAATTATAGGAAAAGCAGTGGTAAGATTCTGGCCGTTTACAAATATGAATTTATTTTCAGAATAAATAGGGAATGTAAAAAAAGTCCAGAACGCAAAAAGGTTACAGAAAGGATGGGGTAGAAAATGAATATACAGTGGTTTCCCGGGCATATGACAAAGACCAAGCGCATGATAGCAGAAAGCATTAAGCTGTGCGATTGCGTGGTGGAATTGTGCGATGCAAGATGTCCGCAAAGCAGCCGTAATCCCGAGCTTCCTAAGCTGATAGGAAATAAGAAACTGCTTCTTGTGATAAATAAAAGCGATATTGCAGACCCCGTCCGTACCCAACAATGGGTAGAGAGATTTAAAAGTGAGGGGACTCATGCCGTTAGTGTAAGCTGCAATGATTCTAAAGGCGTTATGAAGCTGACAGAATCTATCAAGGAGCTTATGTGTGAAAAGATTGAACGTGACAGGCAAAGAGGTTATGTGAACAAACCCCTTCGCATAATGATATGCGGTATTCCAAACGTTGGTAAAAGCTCTTTTATTAATAAGCTTTACGGAAAAAGTGCCGCAAAAGCAGGTGACAGACCCGGTGTTACACGTGGAAAGCAGTGGATAACCTTAAAAAACGGTATGGAGCTGCTTGATACCCCCGGAATACTTTGGCCTAAGTTTGAGGATAAGGATGTTGCACTAAGACTTGCATTTACAGGGGCAATAAAGGACGAGGTGCTCGACAGTGAGGAGCTTTGCGCACATTTATGCTCTTTCCTTGCACAAAATTATCCCGAAAGGCTTAAGGAAAGATATAAGGTTGAGCTTGAAGACGGACTTAGCGGCTTTGATATTCTTGAAAGAATTTCAAGAAAGCGTGGCTTTATTGTTAAAGGCGGAGAGGTGGATTTTCTTCGTGGGGCAAGCGTGGTGCTTGACGAATTTCGTGGGGCAAAGCTTGGCAGAATAACACTTGAGTGAGGGATAATTGTGAAGGAAGAAGAGCTTTTAAGACTACAGTCCATGTGGGAGATTGAGCATGGACTATTTGAAAAAGGATATACAAGTATAGCCGGTGTTGACGAGGCGGGCAGAGGCCCTCTTGCGGCAGAGGTTTATGCAGCGGCTGTTATACTTCCTGCGGATATATGTATCGAGGGGCTTAACGATTCTAAAAAAATATCGGAAAAAAAGCGTGAAAAGCTGTTTGATGAAATATGCAGCGTATCACTTGCATATGCTGTAGCAACAGCAAGTGTACAGGAGATTGATACATATAATATCCGCAATGCTACATATATGGCAATGAACAGAGCAATAGAGGCACTTAATATAAAACCCGACTATGTTATTGTTGACGGAGATTGTATAAAGGAATGTAATTATCCTTACGAATGCATAGTAAAGGGCGATTCTAAGAGTATGAGCATAGCGGCAGCGTCAATCCTTGCAAAGGTTTCAAGAGACCGCCATATGATGGAGCTTTCCCAAAAATATCCGCAGTACGGTTTTGAAAAGCACAAAGGCTACGGCACAAAGGTGCATATAGAAGCACTTAAGGAGTTTGGTGCATGTGAAATTCACAGAAAAACTTTTATCAAAAAATTCGTATAATAAAGACAAAATTACGGCAGCTTCCATCGGTGCTCTCGGTGAGGAGGCTGCCGTAAAAATACTTAAAAAGCAAGGTTATATAATTATTGAACGCAACTACAGAACAAAAACGGGTGAAATAGACATCATAGCCCGTGACGGGGAGTATACCTGCTTTGTAGAGGTAAGAATGCGGAAAAACAATAATTTTGGTACTCCGGCAGATACAATAGACGAAAGAAAACGGCGGCGTATTATAAATACAGCAATGTGTTATGCAAAATATAAGGGGATATATGATACCCCGATGCGCTTTGACGCAGTTTTAATCAATGCAACCTCGTATGGCACAAAGCTTTCAGACATTAATGCGGAGGTAATTAAGGATGCATTCAGATTATAGTGTTTTTGATGCCCATTGCGATACATTAACAGTGAAAAATTTGTTTCATACAAAAACGCATCTTAATCATAAGCATATGAAAAAATACAGTGGATATACACAGGTATTTGCAATATGCGCTGACGGAAAAAGGGCATTTAATCACGCAATGCATCATATTAAAAGGTATGACCTTCTCACTAAAAAGTGGGGTATTGAAAAAATTGAAAATGCACAAAGCTTGAAAAATGTAAAATACGGCGCAATACTGGCGCTTGAGGGGGCAGATGCGCTTAATGGCAGTTTGAGTGCGCTTAAGCTCTTTTACAATAAAGGGGTACGCATTATAACCCTTACGTGGAATAATGACAATGCAGCAGCCTCCTCTATTACAGCAGAAAATGACAGGGGGCTTACCCCTTTTGGTAAACGCCTTGTGAAAGAATGTGAAAAAAGGGGAGTAGCCGTAGATTTGTCACATATAGGTGACAGGGGCTTTTTTGATGTATGCAGTCTTGCAACTAAGCCTTTTATTTGCAGTCACTCAAATTCACGCAGTGTATACCCGATGGCAAAAAGAAATATTACAGATGAACAGTTTAATGAACTGATAAAACACGGCGGAGTATGCGGAATAAATTTTTATGGTGAATTTTTGGGCGCAGATAAAAATATTGATGCAGTTTTTTCGCACATAGAGCATTTTTGCGCACTTGGCGGTGTAAAGAATATAGGCATCGGCAGCGATTTTGACGGAATCGCTTATTTACCCAAGGATTGCAGCGGTGCTCTGTATATGGATAAAATAGCACAAATTCTTTTAAAACATAATTACAGTGAAAATATTGTGAAAGGCATATTGCATGATAATTTTTTCAATGTAATGTGCAAGATACTAAAATAATTACAGGAGATAAAGATGAAGCTTATTATTGCCGAAAAACCGAGCCTTGCACGCAATATTGCCTCTGCAATCGGGAATATGAAAAAAAACGGCGGCTACTTTGAGGGCGGCGGTTATATTGTTACGTGGGCATTCGGACACTTGTTTTCTTTGGCGGATATTGAGCATTACAATCCGAATCCCGATGGTGAAAATCGGTGGACAATGAAAAATCTTCCGTGTTTTCCCGAAAAATTTGAGTTTGAGCTAAAAAAAGACAAGGATAAAAAAGTCGATAGCGGCGTTATGCGCCAGTTTGATATAATAAAAACCCTTTGCAGCCGAGCGGATGTCACAGAGATTGTAAACGCAGGTGACTCTGACCGTGAGGGTGAGATTATTGTGCGTACCTGTGTTATGAAAGCCGATTGCAAGGATAAGCCTTTTGTAAGGCTGTGGCTTCCCGACCAGACAGAGAAAACCATCCTTGACGGTCTCAATAATATGAAAGACGAGTCGCACTATGATAATCTTGCAAAGGAGGGCTATGCAAGAACTTTTATAGATTGGCTTTACGGCGTTAATCTTACACGCTATGCGACCCTTAAATCAGGTACACTTATGCGTGTGGGCAGAGTAATTGTTCCTATAGTTAAGGCAATCTATGACAGGGATATGCAAATCCGCAATTTCAAGCCTGATAAATATTATGCGCCCTACAGTATCACGGAGCAGGGTGGCGGAGAAATAGAGCTGACAAGTAAAGAAAAGTTTGGAAAAAACGAGCTTTCAAAAGCACAGGCACTTTGCCAAAAATATAACGAGGCAAAGGGAATTGTAATCGCTAAGAAAACAAAAAAAGACAGCCTTTCCCCGGGAAAGCTGTACTCGCTTACAAAGCTTCAGAATGTGCTTGGCAAAAAGTATAAAATGCCTATGGACGAGAGCTTGCGTATTGTTCAGGGCTTATATGAAAAAGGCTACGTTACATATCCCCGTACAAATTCGGAGTATATGGCAACAGCTGAAAAGGATAAAATTAAAGGGATTCTTGCCGCAACTCAAAAAATCGGCTACAACGTAAAATTCAAGGACGGAAAAACAATATTTGACGATAGTAAAATCGAATCTCATTCAGCGCTTACGCCCACATATAAAATACCTGAAAAATCAGCGCTCAGCGAAGAAGAAATGAAGGTATATTCAACTATTATGCGCCGCTTTGTTGCAGTATTTTGCAGCGAGGAATGCATTGCGCAGAAGAATGAAATCACGATTGATGTAGGCGGAATGGAGCAGTTTTCTCTTAAAGGTACTGTAATTCTTGAGCCTGGTTGGACAAAATATGATGACTATAATAAAAAGGACAAAATTTTACCCAATCTTCAAAAAGGAGATATTGTAGACGTTGATTTTGCTCCCAAGGAAAAGGAAACCTCACCGCCGAAGCACTATACCATTGAAACACTTAATAACTATCTTAAAAATCCTTTCAGGGAGGATAAGGCAAACGCACAAACAGAGGACGACGAGGCGGAATACCGTGCAATATTTGAGGGGTTGGAGCTTGGAACAGAGGCTACAAGAACTGGTATTATCGAAAATGCGATAAAGAGTAAATATATTTCTCTTAAAAAGGACGTGTATACGATACTTCCCGACGGGGAAAACCTTATTGTTTCTCTTAAACGTATGGGAATAAGCATGGATAAGTACAAGACATCGCTTTTAGGACAGGCACTTAAAAAGGTGTATAAAAGTGAAATTACTGTAAAGGACAGTATTCTGCTTGCCAAACGTGAAATTACAGAAGTGTTTTCTAAAAAGGAGCAATCTCTTGAAAATGACACAGACGACGGGTTTATAGGTGACAATGTAGGGGTATGCCCCTTGTGCGGCGGAAATGTTGTGCGGACTAAATTTGGTTATGGTTGTGACCGTTATAAAGACGGCTGTAAGATGAGCATTAATAACGTTATTCTTGACAGAGTAATTTCAAAGGCAAATGTGAAAATGCTTCTTGAAACGGGAAAGTCAAGTAAAATAGAGGGCTTTATCTCCAAAAAAACAGGGAAACCGTTTTCGGCTATGTTAAGGCTCGACGGTGATAAGGTTGTGTTTGAATTTTAAAGGGGCTGTGACAAATTGTCACAGCCCCTTTAAAATTTATTTTCTAAGAGTTTTCATATTTACTAAGTCATATGTTCGTGTGAAGTTTTTGACATCGGCGCCAAGTGACAGATAGTGCAAAAGCAGCTGTGCACAGGCAGCAGAGTCGCTTGCAGCATTATGGTGGTCAAGTTCAAGCGACAGATAACTTGAGAGTGTGTTTAGCTTGTGATTTGGAAGATGGGGAAGAAGCTTTTTCCCTATAGCACAGGTACAGGCATAGTTAACAGTGCTTCTCCATTCTATGCCGTAATCACGCAGACATTTTCCCAGAACACTCATATCAAACGGGGCATTGTGTGCCATTAAAAGACCGCTTGAAAAAATAGGCTCTATCATCTGCCAAAACTGAGGAAATGTGGGCTTATCCTTGACCATTTGGGGAGTAATACCTGTAAGGTATATATTAAAATCATCAAAATGTGACTCGGGATTTACCAATGTATAGTACCCTTTTACAATTTCTGAATTTTCTACAATAGTAATACCTATTGCACTTATTCTGTCATTTTTGCTGTTTGGCGTTTCCACGTCGAACAGTATGTATCGTTTGTTCATTTTATGCACCTCATATACATTATATAAGATAAACACAGATATGTCAAAATTAAATTCCTTGAAATTTAATTTAAAGGGGTGTATAATAAAGCAGAAAGGACTGTATATATATGAGTGAAAATTGTAATCATAATTGTAGCGAGTGCGGCTCAAAATGTTCAGATAGAACAGCGTCGCAGAGCTTTTTGGAAAAACCTAATGAACATTCAAACATCAAAAAGGTTATCGGTGTTGTCAGCGGAAAAGGCGGTGTGGGAAAATCCATCGTAACGAGTATGCTTGCGGTGCTTATGCAGCGCAGAGGATATCACAGTGCAATCCTTGATGCAGACATAACGGGTCCGTCTATTCCGAAAGCATTCGGTATTACCCAAAAGGCTGACGGCAGTGAAATAGGAATATTCCCTGTAAAGAGTAAAATGGGAACAAAGATTATGTCGGTAAATCTGCTGCTTGAAAATGATACCGACCCTGTTGTATGGAGAGGGCCTGTAATAGCAGGTACAGTTAAGCAATTCTGGACAGAGGTTGTATGGAATGATGTTGACTATATGTTTGTGGATATGCCCCCTGGAACGGGCGACGTTCCACTGACAGTTTTCCAGTCGCTGCCGCTTGACGGAATTGTAGTTGTAACATCACCGCAGGAGCTTGTCGGAATGATTGTGGGAAAGGCTGTAAAAATGGCAGAAATGATGGATATACCGATACTTGGTATCGTTGAAAATATGTCGTATTTTTCGTGCCCTGATTGTGGTAAAAAGCATAGTATTTTCGGAGAAAGTCATATTGATTCATATGCAAAGGAATACGCCATAGATACTGTATGTAAAATCCCGATAAATCCGCAGTTTGCCACAGCATGTGACAAAGGAATGATTGAATTGTTCGAGGGAGAATGGGTTGATGCCCTCGCAGACAAAATCGAAGAATTAATGTAGGAGGCGGATTAATCTTGTTTAATGCACGTAAGGTTACAGATGAATGTATTGCATGGATAAGAGAATTTTTTGAGCAGAACGGAAAGGATTGCAACGCTGTTATAGGAATATCAGGCGGTAAGGACAGCTCTGTTGCAGCGGCGCTTTGCGTAGAAGCACTTGGAAAAGACCGGGTTATCGGTGTGCTTATGCCCTGTGGTGAGCAGGGTGATATTTCATGCTCACATATGTTGGTGGAGCATTTGGGAATTAAAAGCTTTACAATAAATATAAAGGATGCGGTCGAGGGACTTAAAAATGCATTTCCCAATGAAATTGATTTTTCGACTCAGGCGCAGACAAATCTGCCGCCAAGAATACGTATGGCAACAGTGTATGCTGTTTCGCAGTGCTTTAACGGCAGAGTTGTAAATACCTGTAATCTTTCAGAGGATTGGGTTGGATATTCCACACGCTATGGCGATGCGGCGGGGGATTTTTCTCCGCTTTCAAATCTGACAGTACAGGAAATCAAGGAAATAGGCAGACTTCTGGGACTTCCTCAAGAACTGGTGGATAAAGTTCCGATTGACGGGCTTTGCGGAAAAACAGACGAAGAAAATTTAGGCTTTACGTATGAGGTGCTTGACCGTTACATCAGAACGGGAGAAATTGACGATGCACAAACAAAAGAGCGGATTGATACACTTCATAAAAGAAATCTGTTTAAGCTTCAACTAATGCCCGCATTTAGGCATAAGGTAATCGAACCCGATATGGTTTAAAAACAGAAATTTCGCATAATACTACAGAAAATTCTGCAAATATACGACAGTATTATTCTTGAATTTTCTTTGTCTTATAACAAAATTTCTTGTTTTTAAACTCTTCGACCTTAAACGCAGGAAAATTTGATATGATTTTTATGCGGAGGACGAAGATAGGCTGTCGCCTTTCGAGAACGACAAGTAAAAAGAATAAAAATTTAACAAGTTTAAGGCATATTGGATTCGACTCCCTTATGCCCAAACCTACTGAATAAAACAAAGGGGGTGTAAAAAAACTCGGTTTTTTTACACCCCCTTTTGATGGGGATAGAAAAAATGATTCAGAACAGACAAACTGAGCCAAGCGAAGCTTGGGTTACCCGAAGGCGTACGTGGGTACGTCGAGAGGCGAAGTTTGTTTGTAGCAAAAAGGCTTAAAAACTTAGAAAAATCGAATAAAGTGAGATTTTTCAACCAAATTAAGCTGTCTTTTTATTATGAACTACTTAAATTTCGTATTATATTACTATTGCCTTTTTGCGGTCTGGACTTTTTTTACATCCCCTTTTCCTATTCAATGAAATCAAATTTAGTAGCTCTGCGGCGCATCCTAACGCTCTGCACAAGTCCTATTGCGGCAAAGCACGTTACAAGATTACTTCCGCCATAGCTTATAAAGGGAAGAGGAATTCCCGTAATGGGAAGAAGCCCCAGACACATTCCGATATTTTCAGTTACATGGAAAAACATCATTGCGCCTACACCTATACACAGAAGCTCACCAAAGGTATCATGGCAGCAGCTTTTTGCATTGTCAAAACAGCGATATATTATAATAAAAAGCAATGCTGTCAGAAATATACAACCGAATATACCAAGCTCTTCACCAATTACGGAATAGATAAAGTCTGTCTGCTTTTCGGGAAGGTAGCCGTTCTGTGTCTGCGGTCCTTTAAGATAACCACGTCCCCACAGCATTCCGCTACCTATAGCAAGCTTTGATTGCAAAATATGATAACCGCTGCCTGTAGGGTCGTTTTCAGGAAAAAGAAATGATGTTATTCTGTTTTTTTGATAATCTTTAAGAAAAAGCCAGACAATAGGGGAAACGGCTGCGATGATACCTGTAAAGCTTATAAGATATTTTCTGCTGATACCTGCAAAAAACAAAATAAAAGCGAATATAACCGCAAAGACGGTTGCAGTACCAAAGTCAGGCTGAAAAATAACAGGAACAGCATAGCACAGGAAGTGCACAAATAAAAGCACAAGTGCCTTAGGATTGTTTATACTGTCCTTTACCTTTGAAACATGATGGGAAAGAGTAATTATAAAGCACAGCTTTGCAATTTCAGACGGCTGCAAAGTAATGGGCCCTAAAACAAGCCAACCTTGAGTACCGTGCGAAAGCTTACCTATAGCTAAAACCAGTACGAGCAAGCCGATTCCAAGTGCAAATATCAGAAAACGAAGCTTGGAAAGATAAGTGTAGTTAAAAAATATTATAGCTGTCATAGCGATAACGCCGATAACACACGCAGCACTTTGCACGATAACATACCTTGCGTGTGAATCGAGCGAAAACGCAGCGCTGTTTATTATAAAAATTCCGAATAATGCAGCAATTATACTGCATACAAGAAGCCATATATCGGCTTTGTCAGAAAAAGTACCAAGTTTTTTCACATTAATCACCTTAGGATATTCTATCAGAAATTGGGAAAATAATCAATAGTACAGCAAGCGAAAAATAAATTTTTCCCCTCTTACAAAAAACACTTTATTTTGACAATACGATATGTTATAATAGCATAGAACTATTATGTACAGGTGATAAAGTTGAAATTACCCGAAAGCTTTCTTCAAAGAATGAAAAATGACTTACAAAATGAATATACGGATTTTATAAAATGCTACGAGGAAAATCCCTACAGCGGATTGCGTGTAAACACGCTTAAAATTTCACCGAGCGAGTTTAAAGAGAAGTTCTCTTTTTGCGGCGAGGGCGTAGACTGGTGCAGTGAGGGCTTTTATTACGAAGGAAAAAAAGGTACGCACCCCTCAAGTATTGCGGGGCTTTTCTATTCACAAGAGCCTAGTGCAATGGCGACTGCACAGCTTGCCGATATAAAAAAGGGCGAAATTGTTCTTGATTTGTGCGCCGCCCCGGGCGGAAAAAGCACACAGATAGCGGCAAAGCTTGGCGGAGAGGGGCTTCTTGTTTCAAACGAAATTAACAGCGGCAGGGCAAAAATCCTGTGCGAGAATATACAGCGATTGGGAATAAGAAATGCTGTTGTTACAAATATGCATCCCGAAAAAATGGAAAAATGCTTTGAGGGCTTTTTTGATAAAATAATAGTTGATGCCCCTTGCAGCGGAGAGGGAATGTTTCGTAAAGACTCTGTAGCTGTAGCGGAGTGGAGTATTGAGCATACCCTTGCCTGTTCACAAAGACAGCTGTCAATTCTTGATTCAGCATATAAAATGCTTCGCAGCGGAGGAAGCCTTGTTTATTCAACCTGTACCTTTGCAAGGGTTGAAAATGAAGAGGTGTGCCGTGCATTTGTAGAAAAGTATCCTGATATGGAAATAGTCAGGATGCACCGCCTGATGCCCCACAAGGTCAAGGGCGAGGGGCATTTTTGCACATTATTTATAAAAAAAGGTACAAAAATAAATAAAGTATTTCCGTCTCCTGATTATGCAAAAGTGGAGATAATAAAGATATACAGACAATTTGAAAAAGAAAATCTTAACGTATCACTTGACGGAAATTTCATTTCTTTCGGAGATTATTTGTACTTAGCTCCAAAGGAAATGATAAGTCCTGATAAAATAAAATGCGTATGTGTCGGACTTTTACTGGGAGAAATAAGAAAAGGGCGGTTTATTCCGTCGCATCATCTATGCATGGCGCTAAAAAAAGACGATTTTAAGAGGACTATAGCACTAAGCGATGATGAAATTCCCTTATATGTTAAAGGTGAGGCAATCGTACGTGAAAGTGAAAAAGGCTACGGGGCAATGCTTTATAATGAAAAATACCCCATTGGCTGGTACAAATACAGTGACGGATATGCGAAAAATCATTATCCTAAAAATTTAAGAAATTAACGGAGGCTTTTTAAGATGTTTAATGTTTGGCACAATGTAAACCCTGAAAGAATTAAAAAGGACGATTTTCTTGCGGTAATTGAAATACCTAAAGGCGGTCGCAACAAGTACGAGCTTGACAAGGAAACAGGTATGATAATTCTTGACCGTGTTTTATATACATCGACACATTACCCTGCAAATTATGGATTTATTCCCAGAACATACGCCGATGACGGTGACCCGCTTGACGTGCTTGTTCTGTGTCAGGAGAAAATTGACAGTCTTGTTCTGGTGCGCTGTTATCCTATCGGTGTTATAAAGATGATTGATGACGGAAAGGTTGACGAAAAGATTATAGCTATTCCGTTCAGTGACCCGACCTATGCGGCGTATAAAGAGCTTGGAGAACTGCCCGAGCATATTTCAAGAGAAATTTCGCATTTCTTTGAAGTATATAAGATGCTTGAGAATAAACAGACAGCTGTAAATGAAGTTCTCGGAAGAGAAGAGGCTGAAAAAGTTATTGAAAGCTGTATCGCATCATACAAAGAAAAAATTCTGGGATGAAAGGAATAAATAGCAATTATGGGAAAACCATTGTTTGTACTTGCATCTAAATCTCCACGAAGGAAAGAGCTTTTGCAAAAAATCGGAATAAAGGCAGAAATTATCCCTGCAAAGGTGGACGAGAGTGCATTTTCAAATCTTACCGCAGAAAAAATGGTAACACAGCTTGCCATGCTTAAAGCAACCGATGTGGCACGCTCCTTTAAAGGGAATACTTATGTTATCGGCGCAGATACTTGTGTCTGCCTTGACGGGGAAATATTCGGAAAGCCGCAAAATATTGAAGAGGCAAGAACAATGCTGAAAAGGCTTAGCGGCAGAACACACAGTGTATACACAGGCTATTGCGTTGCTTGCTGCAAAAGCGGCAATGTAGTGGCAAAGTATGAAAAAACAGATGTTACATTCCGCACTCTTTCTGACAAGGAGATTGATTCATACATAAAAACACGTGAGCCTATGGATAAGGCAGGCGCCTACGGAATACAGCAAAAAGGTGCTGTGTTCGTTGAGAAAATTGACGGAGATTATTTCAATGTAGTGGGGCTTCCGCTATGCGCACTGGCGGTGCTATTCAAAGATGAGTTTGAGGTGGAATTATAAATAATGAAACTTAAGAAGAAACATATAATTATACTTGCATGCGTTACGCTTGTAATACTTTTGCTTGCTGTTTTTTCCATAAAAACTGGTAACAATTCTGTTTCGGGAGCTGTAGGAACAGTGCTTTCACCTGTTCAGAAGGGTGCGACGGTGCTTATGCGCACAACAAAGGACTTTGTAAGTGATATTGCATCATCAGGTAAAAATGCGGCTGAAAATAAAAAGCTGAAAGAAGAAAAACTTGCCCTTGAAGCACAGCTGAGAATGGTGGAGGGCTATAAGACAGAAAATGAAAATCTGCGTGAAATGCTTGCGCTTAAGGATAACCGTCAGGATTTAAAAACCACCGGCGCAAATGTTATCGGAAAAGATTCGGACGAGCTTCGCAGCACGATTACCATTGATAAGGGAAAAAAACACGGTGTTAAGAAAAACAGCGTGGTAATAGTTCCCGAGGGACTTGTAGGTGTAGTGTGCGAAGTGAAGTCGGAGGCCAAGCGGTC
>JAZRLV010000110.1:0-1987 GCA_045646985.1 Clostridia bacterium
TAAAAAGCTGTATTCATATAAGAAGAATATATTTATGGCTCTGATTCCCATTGCAGTAACATTATTGTTTGTTGGTGCAAGCCTTTTGTACATTTTTATTTATGATATGAATTATTTATAATAGAGCTGAGGAGTCAGCTCTATTTCTTTCTATATATAATATAAGAAAGAGACTGTTATAATCGTAGGGGAGGGGCTTGCTCCTCCCGCTGCAAACGTAACGCCTAAGAGTGAATATAATGTAGAGGATCAACATAAAAACTACAAAATCCTACAAAAACACTAAAATTCCTCAAAAAACCTCCTTGTCAATAGAAAAAATTTAATTTTTTTCGAAAAAATACTGTACAAACTTTGGGTGTTAAATTTGTCGGTTCTATATGATGAATTTTCGCCACAAAATATTGTGGCCGCGGAATATAGACGGACACAACATATAATATCGTTGTGCAATATTAACAAAAAGATATTAAAAATATCTCTGTTTTTCTCAATTTCCGAAATAAGAAATTTGCCTAAAAACCTTGCAATTATATATATTGTATGATAAAATTACTAAGCTTGATGTGCGATGAAGCGGGAGGTTGCTACCCACTATGCTACGGTGCGGTAGGTAATTTCCGTGGAGTATGTCCGCGATGAAGCGGGCGAAGGCGAATAATGAGCATCGACGGGTGAGCTAATGTGTGTAAGGCTCCAAGGCTCCCCCGGCAAGCCGGATCGAAACCCTACCCCTGACCGAGAGTCGGTCAAAAGCGCGAAGGTTCCAATCCGGATTACTTGAGGGAGGCTCGGAAACGCCCGAATGCGTGTTCGTCGTCTCGTCAAAGAAAAAATAAGGAGGCAAACAAAGTGGCAACTAAGATTAAGGTAAGACTTAAGAGCTATGAGCATACTCTTGTTGATACAGCGGCTGCAAAGATCGTTGATATCGCAAAGAGAAATGGTGCTGAAGTTTCCGGTCCTATTCCCCTTCCCACAGAGAAAGAAGTAGTGACAATTCTCCGTGCTGTACACAAGTACAAGGACAGCCGTGAGCAGTTCGAGCAGCGCACACATAAGAGACTCATCGTTCTCGAGGACGCAAACGCAAAGGTTGTTGAGGCACTTCTCGGTGTTGAACTTCCTGCCGGCGTTGAGATCGAAGCTAAGGAAGTTAAGTAATCTCAAAACAGGCAAAACAAAAGCCCAATTTCCACGCACAGAGCGCTTAGGGAACCGTTACTTCCTATTATAAATAAGTGCTTGATGACGGAAAGGTCAAGTTGAGTGCTTCCGAGTGGCTTTCGGAAAAAACAAGCAGCACCAACCAATAACCTTATATGGAGGAAAAAGATGAAAAAAGGAATCATCGGAAAGAAGCTGGGCATGACCCAGATCTTCGCTGACAATGGCGCAGCGATCCCTGTAACAGTGATCGAGGCTGGCCCTTGTTTTGTAGTTCAGAAGAAGACTACAGAAGTTGACGGCTATGACGCTGTTCAGCTTGGTTACTCTGACCTGAGAGAAAAGCTTGTAACAAAGCCCGCTGCAGGTCATTTTAAGAAGGCAGGCGTTTCTGCAAAGAGACACCTCAAGGAGTTCCGTCTTGAGAACGCTGCTGAAATGAACGTAGGCGATGTAGTGGCCGCCGATACCTTCGCCGCAGGCGAGAAGGTCGACATTACAGGCATTACAAAGGGCCGCGGTTTCACAGGTACAGTTAAGAGATGGGGCAACCACATTCTCAGAATGACTCACGGTACAGGTCCTATTCACCGTCAGCCCGGTTCTATGGGTGTTATCGACCCCGCTAGAATCTTCAAGAACAAGAAGATGCCCGGTCAGTACGGTAATGAGCAGGTAACTGTTCTTAATCTTGAAATCGTTAAGATTGACGCGGAAAAAGGTCTTATCGCTGTAAAGGGTGCTGTTCCCGGCGCTAAGGGCGGTATCGTATTCATCCGCGACAGTGTTAAAGCATAAGTCGGAAGGAGGACAAACTAAT
>JAZRLV010000111.1:0-3589 GCA_045646985.1 Clostridia bacterium
TCCCGTGTTCTGCGGAATTTCAGGCTCTACCAATACAACATTTACACTCATTTGCTTCTCTCCAATATTTCATCCTTCATTCTGAAAAATACGCCCTCTTTAACTCCTGCGGAGCATATGCATACACTAGTGCTTCCCGTCATATCCATAAGCACTTTTACAGGTGTAAGACCTGCAAGTATTATATCAGCACGTGACACATCCATACCCTTAATATCCTTGCGTTTTTCAGGCGGGGTATTAAAAATATTCTGATAAATCTTTGCAACAGAGGAATAAGGGATTTTTATTCCGTCAAGTTCATCGTGTTTAAGCAGACGCTTTTTATGAAGCATCGCCATTGTCCGTGCACTTCCTCCTATACCGTAGAGTGGCAGTGATTCACATTCATCAAGCCAGCTTATCGCCCCGATATGTGATGCAACGTATTTATAAAGCTGCATCCCTGTTCTGTTACAGAGCTGCTCTGTCAGCATAACTGCGCCAAGAGGCAGCGATACAGCGTGCTTTATCTCTCCGTTTTTTACAAGCGTTATTTCAGTGCTTCCGCCGCCTGTATCAAAAATTACGCCGTCAGTTATGGTAACGGTTTCTTTTACCGCAAGATAGCTGTAATATGCCTCCTGTTCTCCGCTTATTACTTCAAACTCTATTCCTGCCTTTTCCTTAACTCTTGACAAAAACAACTCCTTGTTTGCCGCCTTGCGAAGCGCTGCTGTAGCGATTGCGGCAATAGATACGCATTTGTATTTTTCCGCCAAGCGGCAAAAATCTACGATAGTATCAACAACACGTGTCATTGCCTCTTCCTTAAGGAAGTTATCCCGGCTCATTCCTTCGCCAAGACGCACAGTAGCACGCACTTTTTCAAGCACCTTGTAGCTGCCGTCCTTTTCAAGGGCATTTATACTCATTCTCACAGAATTTGACCCCAGGTCAATAACAGCAAAACAATAGCTCATAAAAGTCCTCCTATCTCATCAATCGACTGTGTCAGTGCATATATAAACTCACGTGTTTCCCGATTACTCATACATAATTTCATTGCACATGTAACTTTTTTTACAAATTCCTCCGATAGCTCCTCTATATTTATAGCATCTATGAGGGGGCACATTCCTCTTCCACGTTTATCCATAATAATTTTCAATTCTTCTCCCTCATGCGCATATGGGATAAGCGGAAATATTCTGCACGAAAGAGGGCGCATATCTCGGTCGCACTTTCCTGTGCAAGTGAAAAGCTTTGTTTCCTTCCCCTCGCCGTATGTAAAATCGGTATCGTAAATTTCTCCCCATGAGGGCATATTCTGATACAAAACATCCTCATGCGGAAAGAGATACATTCCCGTAATTTCATCTGTTACTGCGCAGCAGGCATTGTTGCACAATCTGCCGCAATCCACTGTAAGTGGTGTCGCATCGCCTATTATTTTATAAATTGTCCCGTAAAATTTCTGCGGACTTATTTTTGCGTTCATAACTTCACTTCTTTATTTTTTTATTTATTTTACCACACAGAAAATATCTTTACAAGTTTTTGTTGACCTTTTTTTTGATATTAGATATAATTAAACATAGTACTATGAATTGAGGTTTTATGTATGGATATCCGTGAATTTAAAAATACAGATTCCCTTTATGCGCCCTCCATTATATGGGACTGGTGTGCAAAACCCACTGCCGAGGAGATTGACACACGGCTTTGCGAGTTTTCTCAAATGGGTATTTGCGCCGTTTTTATCCGCCCGTCAAAAGGACTTGTTCTGCCATATCTGTCAGAAGATTTTTTTGAGCTTATCCGCACAGCTGCACGCAGAAGTGCAAAATACAACATTTCTCTTTGGATATGCGACGAAAACTCTCCTTACAGCGGAAATGGCGGCGGCGAAATTACAAGTGTTGCAGATTACAGAATGCGCAGCTTTGCAAAAGTCAGTAAAGAAGATATCCAAAAATCAGATATTGTAATTGACGAGGGCGATAATGCCTGCTCCGTTCTTCGTGATTATTCTATGATACGCAGTGCCAAAAGGTCACCCCTTGCCGATATTACCGACCCATTTGTAACAGACTGCTTTTTAAATCACGTATATGACCAATATATTAGTCAGTGCAAAAGATTTATAGGCTGTGAAATTCGTGGATTTCTTACACAGGTTAATTTGGGGTCTGACGATGCGCTCTATTCCCCCGCTGCGCTTAAAAAGCTTGGGTGCGATGACCTTGTCAAAGCTTCTGATAAACTTACTGATAACGATGAAGCATTTAAAAGCGATTATTATGCAAAGTTTAGCCAGTGTGTTTCCCAAAGCTATACCTCACTTGTGCGTGAAAAATGTAATCTTAATGAAATGAAGCTTTTCACATCGGTCAGCACTTCGCCTTACATAAGCCGTCAGCTTCAATACATAAAATCAGACTGTATCTCTCTTGAGGCAGAGTCAGAATCTCCCGATTTTGTTCAGATTAAGCTTGCACAAACAATCTCTTCACAGTTTTTTAAGCCTTTGATGGTGCGGTTGCAGCTTCCGTCCTTTGCCCCCTGTTCACAGCGTGCAGATGCCGCAGCATTTTTCTCGGCAATGGGCGCACAGCAAATGTGTTATGACAGTGTTGCGTTTTCCCTTTCAGACAGACGCAAATATGAAAATCATACTGTGTCTTTATCAAAATTTTCTGAACGGGATATAACAAACAGAATTTCACGTTTTTGCAATGTAATTACAAATACACAAAATGCGGCAAAGCTGCTCATTATTTACTCGCCGCATAAAGATGCACTTTATCAAGCACTTTCACAAAAGCTTCTTAAAAAAGGTATAGCTTTTCATATGGTTGAGGAAGCTTTTTTTGAAAGCTATGCAACAGTTTCAATGGGCAGAATAAACATAGGAAGCGCTTCTTATGACAGTGTAATCTGCCCTGACAATATAGAGCTTTCTGACTTTTGCGGCAAAAAAATTGCACTTGACGATGCAGATGAATACGATTTTTCCGATATTGCCGTTTCTTTCTCTTCTGATAAAGAGGTGTATGTAAACCTCCGCACTGACGATGATTGCGAATATATATTTATCACTGCAAAAGAGGACACTGTTATCACATTCCCAAAAATGGAACATTCATTATTTGCAGCTGACAGCTCAAACGGGGAAATATATAAGCTACCCTTTAATGATGAGGGCACGACCTTTACCCTTAAAGCAGGAAAAACTGTTCTTATTCTTCACGGTGCAAATATTTCAGCGGATATTATGCCCCCCATGACAGACGAAATAGTTATAACCCCGCTTACCACAAGATGCAGCATTGAATTTGCACTTACAGCAGCAGATGAAAATATTCTTCCGCTGAAAAACGTAAATGCTTGCTTTGGCAAAAAATCTTACCGTGAAAACAGTATAGATAATCTACATAAGGAATTTTATGCCCTTAGCGATAACGAAATTGTTAAGGTAAAATACCCCTTTACAGTTAGTCTTAAAAACATCGGAGCTGTGCGTGCATATATTGAAAATGCTGACAGTCTTGATTTTGCAGAGCTTAATGGAAAAAGGCTTGAGGGATTTTTGCCATCAGATAAAGAC
>JAZRLV010000112.1:0-5607 GCA_045646985.1 Clostridia bacterium
TACTTTCAGCAAAATAAACCTGACTCACTACAACGTCTGTAGCATAACGTTTTTTTCCGTCCTGATCGTCCCAAGAGCGGGTCTGAATACTTCCCTCAACAGCAACCATGCTGCCTTTTTTGAAGTATTTAGATATAAACTCCGCAGTCTGTCTCCACGCAACGCAGTTGATGAAGTCTGCCTTGCGTTCCTCACCCGCACGGGCAAAGTTACGGTCCACTGCAACAGAGAATGAGCATGTGCTTACTCCCTGCGGTGTACTGCGCAGTTCAGGGTCACGGGTAAATCTGCCCATCAATATAACTTTGTTAAGCATATTTATACCTCCCCTTACGCTTCCTTGCGGATTGTGATTGTACGCATAACGCCATCAGTGATTCCGTAAATTCTCTCAAGTTCCTTGGGAAATTCAGGATTTGATGCGAAGCTTACAAGAACGTAGTAACCCTCTGTCTTGAAGTCGATGGGATAAGCAAGCTTTCTCTTTCCCCATACGTCAACGCTTTCAACTGTTCCGTTTTCGGCAATAAGCTTCTGGAACTTTTCAGAAAGAGCAGTAATCTTCTCCTCCTCAAGTGCAGCGTCAAGAACAAAAATGGTTTCATACTTGTTGATAATTTCAGCCATTTTCTACACCTCCTTTTGGACTTTGGCCCCGAACATATCCGGAGCAAGGATAGCATTTTATCAAAATGCCTAATTATTATATACCGCAAAAAAAGTATTGTCAAGTTTTTTTTGCATTTTTCGTTAAAGCTTCCATTTATTCTATATTTTTCTTTACAAAAATTCAAATATATGGTAACATTGATTCTAAGAGAGTACAAGCTGTTGTGTTCTTGTACCAAAAAATTTAATATCAGGAGTGATTGTTATGGCAAAAAATCAGGCAAAAATCGACGGTCCTATTTATGACGCACGTGAGCTTGGCGGCGGCAGAATGATTGTGCTCGGACTTCAGCATATGTTTGCAATGTTCGGTGCAACAGTACTTGTTCCGCTTCTTACAGGGCTCAGCGTTTCAGCAACACTTTTATTTGCTGGTTTAGGTACACTTTTATTCCACTTCCTTACAAAGGGTAAGGTTCCCGCATTCTTAGGTTCATCATTTGCATTCCTTGGCGGCTACTTTGCTGTTGCAGAGGTTTGTAAGGGCGCAGGTATTGAAAACTTCTCTGCATATGCAGGTGTCGGCGTTGCTTGCGCAGGTCTTTTGTATGTAGTTCTTTCAATACTCTTTAAGGTTTTCGGTGCAAAGAAGGTTATGCGCTTCTTCCCGCCTATCGTTACAGGTCCTATCATTATTGCAATCGGTCTTATTCTTTCACAGTCGGCTATCGATAACTGTATGAATAACTGGTGGATTGCCATTGTCGCTATTCTTACAATTATTATATGCAACATATGGGGTAAGGGAATGATTAAGATTATTCCTATTCTTATGGGTGTTGTTGTTTCTTATGTTGTAGCTGCTATCGCAGGTGAGGTTGACTTTACAGCTGTTAAGGAAGCCGCTTGGATTGGTCTTCCTGTTGTTTGGAAAAACACAGCATTCTCTCTCTTTAGCGGCGCAGATGCATCAGTATTGATTACATCAATCATAGCAATCGTTCCTATTGCTATTGCTACAATTATTGAGCATATCGGTGACGTATGTGCAATAAGCTCAACAGTTCAGAAAAATTATATTGAGGATCCCGGTCTTCACAGAACACTTCTGGGCGACGGTCTTGCAACTTCTCTTGCTGCACTTTTCGGCGCACCCGCTAATACTACTTACGGCGAAAACACAGGTGTTCTTGCACTTACAAAGGTTTATGACCCCAAGGTAGTAAGACTTGCAGCTTACTTTGCAATTCTCTTCTCTTTCTCACCTAAGTTTGCAGCACTTATAAACTCTATGCCTGCTCCCGTTGTGGGCGGTGTATCACTTGTTCTTTACGGTATGATTTCTGCTGTTGGTGTAAGAAATGTTGTTGAAAACAAGGTTGATTTCACAAACTCCAGAAACGTTATCATTGCAGCACTTATCCTTGTGCTTTCAATAGGCATTAAGTATTCTGCGGCAGGTGCAATAAACATTGTACTGGGCAGTGTTACAATCAGCCTTTCAGGTCTTGCAGTTGCAGCACTTGTAGGTATTATTCTTAACGCAATTCTTCCCGGTAAGGATTATGAATTCGGTGCAGACCTTCAGGGTGATACATCAGTTAATTTTAAAGTATGATAACGAAATGCAAAAACCAGCACCGACCGTTTATTGGCATTAATTAATAATTATTAAAATGTTTTCTAAAACAACTATGTTTTTGGTAGAAATCCGCTGTTTGGCGGATTTCTATTTTTTCAGCCAATAAACTACGGACAAACTTCGCCTCTCGACGTACCCACGTACGCCTTCGGGTAACCCAAGCTGCGCTTGGCTCAGTTTGTCCGTTCTGCACTACTTTTTGCATTTCTGCACTCTAAACGTCAAAAAGGCAGTACGCTTTAACAGCGTACTGCCTTAGTTTGTTCCGATTATATTACGAGAGAAATCAGATAGCTCTTACAACTTTTCCGCTTCTCAAGCAACGGGAGCAAACGTGGATTGTCTTGGGAGAACCATTAACAACAGCCTTTACAGTTTTGATGTTGGGCTTCCAAGCACGATTTGATCTTCTGTGAGAGTGGCTTACCTTAATACCAAAAGTAACACCCTTACCGCATACGTCACACTTAGCCATATCTATTTCCCTCCTTAGGAATACTTTCATTTCATAACACGCATAGGTTATTCTAACAGATTAAAAGCTAAAATGCAAGTATTTTTTTTATTTTTTTCAAATTTCTTCATTTTCTCTGTTATAAAAAGGTTTTTTAACGGGGTTTCCGCTTGATTTTTATCTTATTTATTGTATAATATATAATGATGATTTGTTGCCGAAAGGATTTGTAAAAATGAAAAATCTGATTATAATCGACGGAAACAGTATAGTAAATCGTGCATATTACGGAGTGCGTCCGCTTTCTACAAAAAGCGGAATCCCCACTAATGCAATTTATGGTTTTCTTAATATTATGCTTAAATACATTGACGAATACGCACCCGACTATCTTTGTGTTGCGTTCGATTTGAAGGCACCAACCTTCCGTCACAAGATGTATGATGCATACAAAGCGCAAAGAAAAGGTATGCCTGACGACCTTGCCGAGCAGATGCCCCACCTTAAAGAGGTACTTAGCGCAATGAATATTCTTCAGCTTTCACTGGAGGGGTACGAGGCAGATGATATTATCGGAACAGTCAGCCGCCTTTGCGACGAAAAAGGTATACGGTGCGGAATTGTAACAGGTGACAAGGATGATTTGCAACTGGCAAGCGCAAATACACAGGTGCTTTTAACTACAACACGTATGGGGCAAACAACTACAGAGGCACTTGACGATAAAGGTGTTTTTGAAAAATACGGCGTAACTCCCGAAGAATTTATTGCTGTAAAGGCACTTATGGGAGATTCGTCAGACAATATCCCCGGGGTCAAAGGAATAGGCGAAAAAACAGCCTTTGATTTACTTTCATACTTTCACTCGCTCGATAACCTTTATAACGATATTGAAAATGACCACATCAAAAAAAGTTCACGTGAAAAGCTTCTTGCAGGAAAAGACGATGCATATCTGTGTCATAAGCTCTGCACAATCGACCGCTTTGTTCCTATTGACTTTAACTTTGAAGATGCACTTTACGTTGCACCTGATAATACCAAGCTTTCCTTAAAGCTCGGCGAGCTGGAGCTGCGCAAAATTGCCCAGCGCTTGTGCAAAGAAGAGGAAAGCGCTATTCCCGATGCACCCGAGGCGGATGCGGCAACAGACGATATAATATCTGCTTGTGAAAAAGAAAGTGATTTCTACTTTTTCACAGACGGTGAAAGTGCAGAATTTCTTTCAGGCGGCAAGGCATATAAAGCAAGCCTTACTATGCTCAAGGCTATATTTGAAAACGCAAACATCAAAAAGCATACACATGAATATAAGAAAACCTGTCATCTTCTTTCAGATATAGGAATCCATATTCAGGGTGATTTTTACGACAGTGAGATTGCCGCATACATCATCGACCCTACTAAGTCTGAATACAACATTGATGAATTGTTTACGGAGCATTCTCTCCCACGTTCGGCGGTAAATTTCCCGCTGCTTTGCAAAAAGCAAATTGAAATTATAGAGGAAAGAAATCAGACTTCTCTCCTTTACGATATTGAGCTACCCCTTGAAAGGGTACTCTATGATATGGAAAATGCGGGCTTTAAAATTGACCGCAATGAGCTTTCTGCATTTTCAAAAATGCTTGGAGAAAGAATAGGGGCACTTGAAAATGCTATACATTTTATGGCTGGCGGAGAAATCAACATTAATTCTCCCAAGCAGCTCGGAAAGCTCCTTTTCGAGGATATGGGGCTTCCTGTTATAAAGAAAACGAAAACAGGCTATTCAACAGACTCGTCAGTGCTTGAAAAGCTTAAGGGCAAGCACGAAATTATTGATTGTATAATAGAATACAGACATCTTGCAAAGCTTAAATCCACATATGCAGATGCATTTTTGCCGCTTTTAGATGATGAGAGCAGAATCCGTTCCACCTTGAAACAAACTGTGACCGCAACAGGGCGCATCAGCTCGGCAGAGCCTAATCTGCAAAATATTCCCGTCCGCAGTGAGGTTGGCAGAGAAATCCGCAAAATGTTTGTTGCAAAGGAAGGGTACTCTCTTGTAGGGGCGGACTATTCGCAGATTGAACTGAGAGTGCTCGCCCATATGTCCGGCGATGAAACTATGCAAAGTGCGTTTATAAATGATGAGGACATTCATACAATTACAGCATCACAGGTATTTAACGTGCCGCCGTTTCTTGTTACAGACACTATGCGTTCCCGTGCAAAGACTGTTAATTTCGGTATAATTTACGGGCAGAGCGAATTTTCACTCGCAGGGGAGCTTAAAATCTCACGCAAAGAAGCAAAGGAGTATATCGACAGCTACTTTGCAAATTACAGCGGTGTAAAAAATTACATGGACGAAACTATTGAAAATGCGAAACAGAATTTGTATGTCACTACACTGTTTTTCAGAAGAAGGCATATACCTGAGCTTGCCGCAAAAAATTTCAATCTGCGTTCATTCGGCGAAAGAGCGGCTATGAACACCCCCATTCAGGGAACTGCGGCCGATATTATTAAAATTGCTATGGTAAAGGTATACTCGGCACTTAAAGAGCAGTGTCCCGAGGCACGGCTGATTCTTCAGGTGCACGATGAGCTTATCTGCGAAGTTCCGCAGGAAAAGGCAGAAACTGTTGCACAAATTTTAAAACACGAAATGGAAAATGTCGTAAAGCTTTCTGTTCCGCTTAAAGCAGATGTAAAAATCGGAAAAAGCTGGTATGAAACAAAATAGCACCCCTTTATTCTGAACACAACTACAAGAAAGCTAACTATATAAAAATCAAGTAGTTTTTGAAATTTTTTTGAAATTAGTTAGCAAAACAATGCATATTGAAAATATGTAAATAAATGTGGATTTTGTGGCATGGCAAATAAACTCTCAAAAGAGAGCGATTTGTAA
>JAZRLV010000113.1:0-3905 GCA_045646985.1 Clostridia bacterium
AAAATTAGGACATTCTTTCTCAAAACCGATTCATAACGCTTTAGCATCTTATTCATATGATTATAAGGAGCTTGAGGAACATGAGCTTGAGCCATTCTTCGCCCAAAGAGATTTTGACGGGCTTAACGTAACGATTCCTTATAAAACTATAATAATGCCCTACCTTGACGAAATATCGCCCGAGGCACAGAAAATAGGGGCTGTAAATACTGTTTTAAACAAAGGTGGAAGACTTTATGGATACAACACCGATTACTACGGTTTTTGTTATATGATAGACGAAGCAAATATAGATATCAAGAATAAGAATGTTGTTATAGTAGGAAATGGCGGTGCATCAAAAACCGCAGTATGCGTATGCGAGGATTTGGGGGCAAACAGTGTGCGTGTTATTACACGTGCGGACAACACCCCTGAAAATATTGTAAAGTTTCTTGATGCGCACATTGTAGTAAATGCAACCCCCGTAGGAATGTACCCTGATACGGGCGTAAGCCCCGTAGACATAACTCAATTTGAGTCCTGTGAAGCTGTGCTTGACCTTATATATAATCCGTCAAAAACAAAAATCATTCTTAATGCCCAGAAAAAAGGAATCAAAGCCGTCAACGGACTTGGAATGCTTGTAGCACAGGCAAAAAAAGCGTGCGAAATTTTTACAGACACTAATATAGATGATTCTAAAATAGCGCAAATCCGTGATAATATTGAAAAAGACACCAAAAATATTGTTTTTGTAGGAATGCCGGGATGCGGAAAATCCTCAGTGGGCAGAGAGGTTGCCACAATTCTGGGCAGAGATTTTTATGACTGCGATGAAGAGATTTCAAAAAAGGGAAGAACACCTGAGAGTATTATAGAAACCGAAGGCGAGGAGGAATTTCGCCGTATTGAAAGTGAGGCGCTTAGTGAGCTTTGTAAAAAAAGCGGCTCGGTGATAGCGACAGGCGGCGGTGCGGTCACTATAGAAAAAAACTTCGATATAATTCACCAGAATGCAACTGTTGTATTTATTAACAGACCGCTTGAAAGGCTTGCTACAGAGGGAAGACCGCTTTCGCAAGGGGGAATGGATAGGCTCTCAAAAATGCAGGAGATAAGACTTCCTCTCTACAGGAAATTTTCTCACATAGAAGTAAGTTCTTCAAAGACATATCAAGAAACAGCGCAAAAAGTTATCAAAAAACTATTTGAATAAGAGGGAAAATTATGAAAATACTTGTTATAAACGGACCTAATCTTAATATGCTCGGAATAAGAGAGCCTGACATCTATGGAAAGTCTACCTATAATGATTTGGTTGAATTTATAAAGACACGTGCCGAGGCGATTGGATGCAATGTCGAGTTCTTTCAGTCAAATCATGAGGGAGAAATTGTAGATAAAATTCAGCAAGCATATAAAAATGCAGATGGAATTATAATAAATCCTGCCGCATATACACATACTAGTGTAGCTATCCTTGATGCGCTCAAAGCTGTTGCTATTCCAACGGTGGAGGTACACATTTCAAATATCGATGAAAGAGAAGAATTCCGTACCTTTTCCTATGTGTCATTGATTGCTGAAAAAACCATTTGCGGAAAGGGCTTTGACGGATATATAGAAGCGCTTGAATATCTTTTGGAAACATTTGAAAAAATATAAAAAAAATACTTGACTTTTGTTTGATACTGTATTATAATAAGTTGCGTGTCAAGCAATGGTCTTGAACATGGCGGCGTAGCTCAGTTGGCTAGAGCAAACGGTTCATACCCGTTAGGTCGGTGGTTCGAGCCCACTCGCCGCTACCAATGGCCCGTTGGTCAAGCGGTTAAGACACCGCCCTTTCACGGCGGTAACACGAGTTCAAATCTCGTACGGGTCACCATATATGGGAGCATAGCTCAGCTGGGAGAGCATCTGCCTTACAAGCAGAGGGTCATAGGTTCGAGCCCTATTGTTCCCACCAAAACAAAAAATCCTATCGAGAGATAGGATTTTTTGTTTTGGTGTAATAAAATTAAGGAGGGCTCGAACCTCGAGGAGGCAAAAAGCGGCAAAAAAAGTTGCCGGTGGCAAGTTTTTTCGCTTTTTGATGCGAAGGCGGGCACCGCGAGCAAAGCGGAGCGGTCGACAAGCAGGATGGATGCGAAGCAGACATGCCCTATTGTTCCCACCAAAAAAGCGACTTGTCAAACAAGTCGCTTTTTTTTAATTCAATTTATCAACTAATGAATGGTCTTGCTGAATCAGATATATGAGCTTTTTTGCAGTAGGTGTTGGCGTTGATTTTCCACATTCCCACGCTTCAACAGTACGACAGGAGACACCGAGAATATTAGCAAAGGATTTTTGTGTCATAGAAAGAGAAGTTCTGACTTCCTGAACATTTACCACGGGAAGAGAACTTTTTCTGGCATAAGTTTCTGCGCTTGCCTTGCCTTTTTCATAGGCAAGTGCTTCATTTAATCCTTCCATAATTCCAGAAAAAAAGTCAATACCTTCAAAGTTTTTTTCTATTTCTTCAGTTGTTAAAGAAGAATCAAAACGAATTTCAGACATAATATCACTCCTTCTTGATAGCATCAATCAATGCCCTTATAGCAGTTTTCTGTTCTTCTGTTAAATCTTCCTGTACATTCTTAGGATATGCAAAAAGCAAGTATAATTTTTCCTTTTCAAAAACATAAAGGTATATCACCCGACCACCACCGCTTTTGCCACGACCATCAAGCTGTATTCTCATTTTCCTTGCTCCGCCTGTTCCTTGAATCACTTCTCCAATTTGCGGATTTTCGAGTAATATGTGTTCTAAATATTTTAAGTGGTCGTTATTTAATCCCATTGCTTTCCAACAAGTTAAAAAAGGCTTGGTGAAAATAAATTCTCTAGTCATTGTTTCACTTCTTTTGTAAAAATATTATACGATAATACCGTATCTCCAATAACATTATATACGATAATATCGTATATGTCAAGGTTTTATTATTGCAACGTCTAGTTCAGGTAATTAAAAGTTCAGAAAAAAGTTATATACCCATCTGCGGACATTTGTTAGAAAAGTGTTAGAAAGACCTCTTTTGCTGAAAATTAAAAACATAAAGAAAAACCGCCTAACCCTATTGGTTAAGTGGTTTTCGGTGGCGTGCTTGAAGGGATGCCACTGCTTTGCAGTGTCCCTGCTTGTCCACCGAAATGCATATGTTTTTCGGTACCGGACTGCGCATCAACAGGCTAAAAACGATTATCAATCGTTTTCTTAACGCCCGTTGCCCTCTCAGGGTTCGAATCCCTTTAGATATTTCACAAAAAAGTATAAGCACCCACTAATGTGAATGCTTATACTTTTTTGGCGTGCTTGAAGGGATTCGAACCCCTGACCCTTTGGTTCGTAGCCAAATACTCTATCCAACTGAGCTACAAGCACATTTATTCAAATGCATTACCTATGATAACATATCTTGATTGAAAATGCAAGACTTATTTTTAAAAAATGTGAAATAAAATACGCCTTTTCATATTGCGAAGCAATATTTCACGCACGAAGTGCATTTTACAAATCCTGAAAGGATTTATTTCATTGAAAAAAGACTATTCCGAAGAATAGTCTTTTTTCTGGTGGGAGAGGATGGATTCGGCAAGCCGCGCACTAAAAAACAGTCCACCGGACTGTTTTTTGCTACCTAAAGGTAGCCGTGCTGTTCTCATCTCATCCTTCCGGACACACCAAAAAAGCACTACTTTTCAGTAGTGCTTCTTCGGTGGTGGGAGAGGATGGATTCGAACCATCGAAGTCATAGACAACAGATTTACAGTCTGCCCCCTTTGGCCGCTCGGGAACTCTCCCTGGAGCTGGTGATGGGACTCGAACCCGCAACCTGCTGATTACAAATCAGCTGCTCTGCCAATTGAGCTACACCAGC
>JAZRLV010000114.1:0-26973 GCA_045646985.1 Clostridia bacterium
TTAACGAAGAAGTTGAAATCGTTGGTCTTACAGACGAGGCTCGTAAGGTTGTTGTAACAGGTATCGAAATGTTCAGAAAGCTTCTTCCTCAGGCTGAAGCTGGTGACAACATCGGTGCTCTTCTCCGTGGTGTTCAGAGAAACGAAATCGAAAGAGGACAGGTTCTCGCAAAGCCCGGTTCAATCAATCCTCATACAAAGTTCAAGGGCGAAGTTTACGTTCTTAATAAGGATGAAGGCGGTCGTCATACTCCTTTCTTCAACAACTATCGTCCTCAGTTCTATTTCAGAACAACTGACGTTACAGGTGTTATCGAGCTTCCTGCTGGCACAGAAATGTGTATGCCTGGCGATAACGTAACAATCAGCGTTGAGCTTATCACACCTATCGCTATCGAAGAAGGTCTTCGTTTCGCTATCCGTGAGGGTGGTAGAACAGTTGGTTCAGGCGTTGTATCTGCTATCGAAGCGTAAGTTTAGTTAAATAACTGGCTTTATAAAGCGGTTCTTCCAATTAGGAGGAGCCGCTTTTCCTGTCTCCAAAATAGCAATACTACCAAATTACTACCAAAATCAATCAACCTATTGCTTTAGACTTCCAATACTCTTCCACAGATGACATATCAATTTCTTCTTTTCTCGTCTCAGCATAAATGTTTAATGTTGTTTGTATATTAGCATGACCTAAAAGATACTGAATGTGCTTAATAGGTAAGTTTATATTACATAAGTCGGTGGCATAGTTGTGCCTTAGAAAGTGACTTGTAATATTCGTTTCGCAACCTTCAGGCATATGCTTGTTAATCTTTTTCTTGATTTGATACCAAAGGTTTGCTTTCGCTGTTTTAGAAAAGAGAGAACCATCTTTTCTTTGAAATAAAAATTGACAATTAGGTATGGTGTCAATATATTCTTTTAAAACAGTTATTAAAGGTTCTCCAATCTTAACTTCTCGCATACCACTTTGGGTTTTTGTGTGATTTTGTAATACCGCACTATTAGAGGGATAGGTTAGGGTTTTGCTTACTGAAATATACTTTTCATCTAAATTAATATCCTTTAAAGATAAAGCTAATATTTCCCCCTGACGCAATCCTGCATAAAGTCCTATATACAAATATGCCTTTTCCTTTGGGGTAAATTCTGTAGTATTATTGATAGCTTGTAATTCAAGGTCTGTTAAAGCTCTTCTTTTAACTTTGTCATATTTGGGTGTCTCAACATTCGTTACTGGATTAATTGTTACATATCCGTATGAAACAGCCTTTTTGAATATTTCGAGCAATACGGACTTCGTTAATTTGATGTTTGATTTGCACCCTTGTTTTTGAAGTGTGTTTAATAGTTCTTGGATAGTACCTGTTGAAATTTTATTCAACTTCATAGGCAAAAGGGGAGGAAGCTGATTTCTTATAACAGATTTATACCTCTTAATTGTTGACTGAGAACGATTAAGGGTGTGTTTCTCAATCCATAAATTTGCCATTTGCTCAAATGTGATAGGCTTTTTATTTGATATCATACCACTTTGCAATTTGACCTTGAAATCTGTAACCTTCCTTTCTAATTCACGTTGGGTTTTTCCGTAAATTGTTTTTCTTTTTCTCTTTCCAAACTCATCATATCCACAGTCTACTTGAATTTGGAAATACCCATCTTTTCTTTTCTTAATATCTTTATTCATTCTTATCACTCCTATTTCATATAGGTGTGTATGAGATATTTAGCCTGGATAATAACACATATTATTTTGTTTGTCAAGCTGAATATACATAGCACCTGTCATGTTCTGCATCTCTCCATCTGTAATATTCCATCATGTCTACATACCAGCGACCGCCTAATTTAAACATAGGAAAGTTAGATGTATGAAACCATTGAAAAGCAGTAGAACGAGGAACATCAAACATATTGCAGAATGATTCCAATTTAAGCTGCTTCTTATCAGTAACTACATTATTCATATAATTTTTTCTCCTTCATTCTTTAATTTTAAACCTTCCAAATGGTTATCGCTTATCTTTTTATCAATCAATTTTAATGGGTTATCTAATTTATCTATTCTCCACTTAGTAGGGATAAACATATATGGAAAAACATCTAACTCCTTTAAAATCTTTTCGTATCGTCTATAACTACTTGTTTTCTTATGGTGAGATACATCATACACGTATTCAAATATTTTATCATTTGCTTTATATCCCTGTTCCTTCAATAACTTAACTATTCTATCATATGAATAAAAATCATGTAGAGTAAAGAACCTCTCAATCTCATATTTTAAAACATCTCTGGCTATTGAAATATCAAGTAAATCAAGCAAACATCTGTGCTTCCATGAAATATGATGCTTCTTACATAGATTTCGTAAGGATATATAGCAGACCTGTACCTCTAATCTAAGTATATTCATTGATTCAACAATTTCAGCATCAGAAATACGGCTATATCCTTTTTTCTCAATGTCCTTTTTCCTTTTATTTATAAGTTGGTCTCTTTTGTTATAGAAGTTAATGACAAAATTCTTACGAGTGTTTCTTTCATAGTCGGCATTCGGTTTTAAGTAAAAACTTGAATCATCTGACAACTTGTTTTCTATCCCATAATTCCTGTATCTTGAAAATTTACTGTCTTTGTTATGCTTATAATAAAGATTAAACAGAGAAATATATTCATCCACAAAATCTGTATATAGGTTAAAGCAGTAATCTATTTTTGTTACTTTCATTTTTGTGACATCCAATTTTGCATTTACAATATATTGATTTAAAACTCTATTTACAGAACAGAAAAACTCTGTTAGTTCTGTTGCTGTAGAAAACATATCATCAATATTTTTACTTCTCTCATTATAAATCACATTTAAAATTCTTCCACTTATAATAAGTGAGTTAGTAAGAGGATAGTATGCTAACCAAACGCTGTTAACAAAAGTATAGTAATAACTTTCACCCTTTTTAGCATCTTTTTCCCATGTTGTTACATTAATATTTTTCTGATTTAATTTTGTGTATAATCTAATAGAGTCCAGCACAAAAATTCTCCTTTCTCTTTCTACAGGTTTTAAAACTCTTTGTGCAGAGTTTTGTATACTATTATTAAGTGTCCGTATTGCAATACAACGTTCCTTGACAGGAGTAGCTAATTCCTGTAAAATGTTATCGGATTTATCATCGTGGTTTTAGATGATGCCTCTGAATGTGAACATAGAATAGCACACGATTTTTCTAATGTCTATAGTTAGTGGCTTGTTTGTGAAATGATGTAACAAAAGGAGAAATTAAAAATGGAAATGTTAACAAAAGTATCAGAAAATCAAATAAGACTTGAGTTTCAAAGTAGATTAGCTACACTTATGAAAGATATGACTCAGACTGAACTTGCAAAGAAAACAGGTCTTACAAGACAGGCTATAGCAAAGTATTGTTCGGGAAAATGTCTTCCTACTGCATATCCTCTGTATCAGCTTGCAAATTATTTTAATGTTAGTTGTGATTACCTGCTTGGTCGTGAAGAAGGTACAAGACATGAACTTGAAAAAATCATTAAGGCAACAGGTCTAACCGAGAAGTCAATCGAAGTCCTTAACTATTATAACAGCTATAATGATACGAAATATGAAATAGCTGCAATCAATACATTGTTGACACATGCTGATTCCTGTGATTTTTTGATTGCACTTGCTAAATATACTTCTGCTCCGAATATTGACGATGAGGATTTCGACGATGATGTTTATGCAACGATATTTCCATTTGCGAATGGGGTAGCTTATACTCCTATTGGTATGCGTAATGATGAAAGTGAAATTTACACCCACGTTGTAAATTATCAAGAAATTGTATATTATCAATTAGTAAATGAATTTAATCTCTTAGTTGATTCCATAAAGAACGATCCTGAAACAAAGAAAAAGTGGATAGAACATTTTATAAGAGTAATGAAACCTTACTACAAGCAAGAACTGTATGACATGTACGAGGGTTATATGAATGGAGTGCTTAGCCTTGATGATATTAAATGTGATGAAGATGCTTTAAAGAATGTTATAAGGCTCTATAATAAACAAATGAGAAATAAAGAAACATAATAAAAGTATTTTTTTAACCAATATTTTGCTTATTGATATCGAAGACTAACTAGTTACACATAGTATGCAAAACTAATCTTACTCAAATATGTAAATTCAGCTTAAAATTAATTGAGCTTACAGAGTGATAATACTCCGTAAGCTCTTTTTTATTGCCTAAAATTGATTGTTATGCAAAAGCATTTCAATATAAAAATTTTTATTAAGGAGGTACTGTAAATGAATGCAGTATACGAAAAAGTAACACAAAGGATAATCGAACAACTTCAAGAAGGTGTAGTGCCGTGGAGAAAACCATGGAAAGGACAATCCGCTGCCAACTGGATTACTCAGAAGCCATACAGAGGAATTAACAGACTTCTGCTTGACGGGGGTGAGTACATTAGTTTCAAGCAATGCTCTGAACACAATGGAAAGGTTAAGAAAGGGGCAAAATCAAACTTCATTGTTTTTTGGAAATGGTACGTAAAGGAGGTAGAGAAAGATGGTGAAATCACAGTAGAGAAGCTGCCTGTTCTGAGGTACTATAACGTGTTTCATATCGACGATTGTGAAGGAATTGAATCAAGGGTTAAATGGAACGAAAACAACCTTAGAAACGTTTCTGTTGATGAAATGATACACGGCTATATCAATAGCCAGAGCATCGCTTTAAAGACTGTTACAGGCTCAAATAAAGCGTGCTACAGACCGAGTGATGATAGTATACTATTGCCTGATATAAAGCAGTTTAAAGACACATCAAGCTATTATTCAGTTGTCCTCCATGAGCTTATTCATTCTACGGGAAACAAGGCAAGATTAGACCGAATTAGAAGTACCGCCTTTGCTTCCGAAGAATATAGCATAGAAGAACTTGTTGCCGAAATAGGCTCGTCAATGCTTATGTCTGAATTGGGTATAGAACAGGCTGATACTTTTGAAAACTCCGTATCTTATATCAATTCATGGATTGAAGTTTTACAGAGTGATAATCGTATGATAATAACCGCTGCTTCAAGAGCTGAAAAGGCTGTAGAAATGATTTTAGGAAAGGAGGTATATGAAGATGCGGAATGACTTAAAACTGCTTCTTAGGATTCATGAGATGTTTGAGGCACGGCTAATGATAGTATCTGAGGACTTTGAATATTCCCGACCAAGAAAGGGTTATAAACACGAATACATGGAAACAAAAGCAATACTTAATTTGCTGAACCGCCTCATAACTAATGAAGAAAGGAATGGTGAAAATTAATGATTATAGCGTATGCGAGAGTTAGCACGGAACAGCAGTCATTAAATAGACAAATTGACTTGTTAACAGGCTTTGGGTATGACAAGATGTTCACCGAGAAATTCACAGGAACAAAAGCCAATCGACCTGAATTTGACAAAGTAATGTTATTGCTACGAAAGGGTGATGTTTTAGTCGTAGAATCGCTATCAAGATTGAGTAGAAGTACAAAAGACTTGCTTAACATTCTTGATGAACTTGAAAAGAGAGAGGTTAAACTTGTATCTTTGAAAGAGAATATTGATACCGCTACCCCGACAGGCAAACTGCTTGTAACTGTTTTGTCGGCAATTTGTCAATTTGAAAGAGACTTAACTGTGCAAAGAACACGGGAAGGTTTAAAAGCAAGTAGGGCAAGAGGTAAGGTTGGAGGTAGACCAAGAACAGATAGCAAGCTCATAGAGAAAGCTGTCAAACTATACGAAACAAAAAGCTACTCTGTTAAAGAAATTACTGACATGACAGGTGTGTCAAGTGCAACACTGTACAGGTATATTTCTCAAAACAGGTAGCTTTTTGATTGTTTGTTTTTGATAGAAGTTATGAGAGGAAATTTGACTGCATTTTACACGATTTATGCTTTGGAAAATTTTCTCTCATAAACATTCGTTTTTGATTTATAAAATTCCATTGTAAAAGGAGTGTAATCTAATGGTTGTTTGGGTAATTATTATGCTCTATCTTTGTGCTGTTATATTTGATTGATTATTTAATATAGAGAAGGAGGTGATATAAATGGTTTATTGTCTTGGCTTTTTTGTGTTGATGTGTTTGATGGTGATTTTTGAATAAAAGAAAAAGCCGTATTTCTATCAGTGAACTATACATATAGCTTTAGATAGAAATGCGGCTGAGTGTTGCTTCAAGAGTTAAATTCAGATACTTTTTCCGCAATACAAATAATTTTTTTCTAATTAAGAATTTAAGCCTTTGTTATGCTAATTAAACCATCTTCACCTCCTATGAATTGTGCATCAATTATACCTAATTGACGCAGCTTCTTTGCTGCGTCTGCATCTCCACCTCTTCTTGATTCTATGAGCCAATAGAGTGCCCTTGTAAAGTTCTGTTCTACACCTACCCCGTCTAAATAACAACATGCTACTCCAAGTTTCGCATGTGCATTGCCATAATCAGCCGCTTTTTTTGTCCAATAAAAACCTTTTTTAGGATTTTTTTTAACATAGACTCCTTGTCTATAATACATCCCTAGTAGGATTTGTGCTTCCGTGTCATTTCTCTGGGCGTTCTTGTAGCAGGTAACATATCTTTCTAAAGATGCTCCGCAAGAAGTGCATAGCGTAATTCCTTCGTAAACATTTGCATTGCACTCTGGACAAATAAATACAGCTTTATTTTGAGTTGTACTCTTCGATTTAGAATCGCTCGTGGTTTGCTTAGAGACACTGCTTTTTAAGTTTGTTTTGTTTTCTTGGGCATTTGCAGAATAAATAGCATAAATCACACATACTATTCCAATAACACCAATTAAAAATATCATTTCTTTCACTCCTTAATCGTATTATTAATTAAAAGAATCCATCCAAGATTCATAATCATTTCCTTCTAAGCCGTGTGGGTTTAAATCATCCCAACCGTCATAAGCTTCTCTGTGCCTACTAGAACTTTGTGTGCTATCATTGCCTAGAGAACTTATAAATGTTACGTTTGATGGAAATTCCTTCTTGAATTTTGCAGGTGCAATTACGGTCTTTAAAGAAACACAACCATAAAAAGGAGAGTAATACCCATCATAATCTTCATAACCATCAATACTGATAACCGAATTAGGAATGGTGATACTTTCTAAAGATTTGCAATCATAAAAAGTATCTCTATTGATGTGAGTAATAGAATTAGGCAAAATGATGTTTTTCAAAGACGAACACCCAGAAAATGCACTTTCTCCAATGCTAGTAACAGTATCAGGTATAATAACAGCTTTTAGAGATTTACATCCACGAAAAGCATCGTCAGAAATTTCAGAGACGGAATTTGGTATGATAACTGTTTCTAAAGCTATGCACTCACTAAAGGTAAATTTTTCGATAATTTTAATTGAACTAGGAATTACTATGTTTTTTAAAGAAGCACAACCTCCAAAAGCCCCCCATTCAATTTCTTCAACAGAATTTGGTAGAATAATTGACTCTAGAGAGGTGCAATACTCAAATGCACCTGATTCAATGATCTTAACAGAGTCAGGTATAACAATGCTTTTTAAGGATTTGAATTCAAAGAAAGCTTTTTTACCAATTTTAGTAATAGAGTTAGGTAGTGTAATGCTTTTTAAAGATAAACACCCCCAAAAAACTTTCTCGCCAATTTCGACAACAGAGTCGGGTATAACAATATTTTCAAGAGATTCACAGTTTTGAAAAGCCCATTTCTCAATCTTAGTAACAGAGTTGGGGATGGTAATGCTTTTTAAAGATGAACATTCTCTAAAAATAGACTCTCTTAGTTCTACTATGGAGCTAGACAAAACAATGTTTTCAAGTCTACTACAACTTAAAAAGGCACATCTTTCAATTTCAGTAACAGAATCAGGAATAACAATATTCCTTAAAGAATGACACGATTGAAAAGCAGCACTTTTAATCGTTGTAACAGAATTTGGAATAATGACCTTTTCTAACGAACGACATCCACAAAAAACATCCTTCTCGATTTCAGTAACAGAATCAGGAATGGTAATGTTTTCTAAGGATTCACAACCATAGAATGCATTCTCCCTTATACTGTGAACCGAGTTTGGAATAGTAACACTCTTTAAATTTTTAAATCCCCAAAAAGCATTTTCCTCAATTTCGGTAACAGAATCAGCTATTTTTATGATTTCAAATTTTTTAATAAAAGAACCACAGTGAGAACATCTTTCTTCTTTTGTATCTATAGTAGTCCTGCATTTATTACATTTAATTAACATATTAATCCCCCCCAAGATTACTTATAAATATTAAGTGTGACTGCGTTAACAAATCCATTCATATAATTCTTTTTTTTACAGTTTAAATTATAAGACTTTACACACTTCTCTACATTAGCAAGAAGTTCATTAAATTCAGATTCAAGAAGTAAACTGAACTGAATCGTCATACATTCATTCTCTGCATCTTTCTCAATGTAATACAACTCGCCGTTAGGGACATAAGAACCTACAGAACTTAATTTTTTCTTTAATAAAGATTCAAGAGCCTTTTCTAAATTTTCAAACATCAACATACTCCTCTCGCATTTTTTTACATTATAACACTTTGTTCTCTGCAAGTCAACAAACGATTTCCAAAAGTATACAAAACTATTGTACAATACATACTATATAAGGAGTTGATGTATGTGAAGGCAGAGTTTTCTGAAAATCTGAAAAAGTTAAGAGAGGAAAAAGGGATGAGTCAAACAGAGCTTGCAAAAAGAATTGGTGTTAATAAAAGCCTAATTTCTGCTTTCGAATCGCAAAATCGACTTCCCAGTCTTCATGTGTTATCGAAGTTAAGCTATCAATTTGGTGTTTCCATGGAATTTCTTTTGGGAATTAACAAGTATCAAACTGTAGATGTCTCAAACCTTACTACAGAACAAATATCGGTTGTGACATCTGTAATTCAGCAGTTTGAAAAGGATAACAGCAAGTAAATTTTCATTCCCGACAACGCTGATTTTTCACATAATATTCACTTGCTTTTTCTTTCAAAATATGGTATCATTTTTTCAACTCCCCCGACTTTATACTAGTTGCCCCAAAACTTGCTTGTTCTTATAGAACAGTACCATATATAAATACATCTCTCTTTGTTTGTATGGAAAATAAATTGTTATAGTAATATGAAAACCACTTTTGAGGACAAAAAGAAAACTCCAAACAATGAATTGTTCAGAGTTTATAATATTAAAATATCTCATACACACTTTTGATTTTACTACCAATTTTGACTACCATACTACCAAAAATACTACCATAGCACTGATTATGCCTGTTTATCTCTGTATAGTGGAAACATGTATCATATAGCAGTTTTGAGCATTTCTGATTAATGCTGAATACCCCTTAAAATGAACAGTTGGTTCTGGCGTTGTATCTGCTATCGAAGCGTAAGTTTAGTTTAGTAAACTAACTAATTAAGCGGTTTTCCCAAGAATGGGAAAACCGCTTTTGGTTGGTATAAATAAAAACACCCATTTTGGGGCATGTCCCCAAAATGGGTGTTTTTTAGCTTGAATAATCCTCTACAAGCTGCAAGGCATCGCTAAGGGTAGAGGCTTCAATTCCGCCTTTTAAAAGCTCACGGTCTGATTTGGGAAGCAGACTTACAGAGATATCATAGCTTTGGTAGAGCTTTTCTCTGCCGTCTGAATATCTTGAATAAAGAGATAAGAGACCGTTGTTTTCACGCAGAACGTAGCTTTCTGTAATATCGCTTTTTTGTGTGTTTGACAAAAGAGGTGTTTTTGAGGGAGAAATATCTTCATATTGTGTTAATGGCTGAGATTGTGTTACAGGCGGTTTCTGCAGTGAGCTTTTTTCGCCTGAATTACGTGCTCCAACAATATAACCTACCATTGATGAAATAAATGTAACAGCAAATAAAAGGGAAATAAGCTTTATTCCAAAACGCAGTTTCATAGGAAATCATTCCTTTCGTACACATATTTTGCACTGAAAAGAATCGTTGTATACAAATATTTGCCTAAATGTAACACTTTTTTAATTCTTTGGTGGTATACTTAAATAGGTGTAAACCGTTTTGTTAGGAGGTGCGCTATTATGGTAAAGAAAAAAAGCAGGCGCAGACGCAAAAAAAATACTTTAATGAAAATTTTTGCAGTAACAGGAATTGTGCTGGGAATAGCTATAATTGCGACTATGGGGCTTGTGGTAGGCTCTCTTATTGGCTATGTTGAAGATGCAGAGCTTGTTGATGTTGAGAATATGCGGCTTAATCTGACTTCGTTTGTATATGTAAAGGACTCGCAAAGCGGTGAAATGATTGAGCTTGAGCAGCTTTACGATACAGAAAACCGTGTATGGGTTTCAAGCTCGCAAATCCCAAAGCATCTTAAAAATGCCTTTGTATCAATAGAGGATGAGCGTTTCTATTCTCATCCGGGTGTAGATATTAAGCGTTTTGCAGGTGCGGCAATCCAGTATATTACCAAAAAGGGAAATTCAAGCTACGGTGGTAGTACGATAACACAGCAGCTTATAAAAAACCTTACGAAAGATGACGATTATTCCATTAAGCGTAAAATCCAGGAAATATACAGGGCATACAATCTGGAAAAAGAGCTTTCAAAGGACGAAATCCTTGAATACTATCTTAATACCATTTATCTTAGTCAGAAATGTAACGGTGTGGCAAGTGCCGCAATGACTTATTTCGGTAAAGATGTGTCGGAGCTTTCACTTGCAGAATGTGCAACGCTTGCCGGCATAACTCAGTTCCCGACAAAGTATGACCCGATTGTAAACCCCGAGAACAACAAAAAGAGACAGCTTGTAATTCTCGGAAAAATGAAGGAATTGGGATATATTACAGATAAGGAATATGAAACAGCAAAGAATGAAGAGCTTAAATTTGCTAAAAAAGCCGGAGAAAATACAGAAAATTACCAGAGCTATTTTACTGATGCGGCAATCGACCAGATTATTGCTGATTTGATGAAAGAGTATAACTATACAAAAGACTACGCAAGTAAGATTCTTTATAACGGCGGACTTAAAATATATCTTTCTATGGATTTATCAATGCAAGAGAAAATGGATAAGGTGTATAATGACCCGTCAGCATTTCAGAAGGCGGCAGGGGAATTGCAACCGCAATCCTCTATGGTTATAATGGACCCGTATACAGGACTTGTAAAGGCTCTTGCAGGCGGCAGAGGGGAGAAAGAGGGTAACCGTACCCTTAATCGTGCAACCCACACTCTCCGTCAGCCCGGCTCCACTATCAAGCCGATTTCTGTATATGCACCGGCGGTTGAATACGGACTTGTAGAGCCTTCTACAATCGTTAACGATTCGCCTGTAAAATTTGGTGATTGGGCACCCAGAAATGATGATAGAAGCTTCAGAGGAAGAATTACTGTGGCAGCTGCCCTCAGAGGGTCAAGAAACGTGCCCGCAGTTAAAATCTGTAACTATCTTACGCCGGAGGCGTCGTTTGATTTTGTTAAAAATAATTTCCATGTATCAACAGTTGTAAAGAACAGAAAAAAAGACGGAAAGGTATTTTCTGACGTGGCACTTGCGCCCATTGCGCTTGGCGGACTTACAGACGGCGTTTCTGTTCTTGATATGTGTGCGGCCTATTGTGTATTCCCCAATGGAGGAAAATATATAAAACCGTCTACTTATACAAAGGTACTTGATTCTGACGGACAGGTTTTACTTGAACATAAGGTTGAAGAACAGATTGCAATAAGCGAAACTACGGCTGAAACCATGATTTCCATGATGAGCGATGTTGTAAACGGCGGTACAGGTACAGCAGCAAGAATAAGCGGAATGCGTGTTGCGGGTAAAACCGGTACAACATCAAGCAATAATGACAGATGGTTTGTCGGCTTTACTCCTTATTACGTAGGTGCGGTATGGTTTGGCTATGACGAGCCAAAGGCACTTCGTGGATTTTCACCAAATCCGGCGGCAGTTGCATGGAGAAAGGTTATGGCACCTATCCATGAAGAACTTCCCAATAAGCCGTTTTTGGCGGATGAGGAGAAAGGCGTTTATTCAGTTATGCTTTGTGCGCAAAGCGGAATGCGTGCATCTCCCTCGTGCATGAATCTTACCAGCGGTAAATTTAAAAAGAGCGATGTTCCCAAAAAGCTTTGTACACAGCACCCGTATACATTCAATGAGAACGAGCTGCAAAGCGGATTAAGTGACGTTGTTGAAAAGGATGAGCAGATAGAAGGCGTTGTAGAAGAAACACAGGGTGATGCTTCTTCAGAGACAGATGTGCCTGATAATACTTCGCAGACACAGACACCGCCCCCAACACCTACACCACCGGTAACTACAACTCCTGATACTAATGCAGGAATAGATTTGGGAATATAAACTAGCGGGAGGAAGAAAAATGGAATTTAATGAATATATGATAAAAAGAAATAAAACGGGAAAAGAGATATTCCTTTGTGCGCTTCTTTATATTGCAGCTGCAATTCTCTCTGTAATAGGATTTACATTTTTGACAATGGTGCGTTTGGGAAGCATAGCGCTGCTTCTTGTGTGCGGACTTTTCTTCGGTGCCTTTAAGCTGTCGTCAAGAATGAATAAAGAATTTGAATATATCTGCACAGAGGATAATATTGACATTGACGTAATTATGAATGCAACAAGCAGAAAAAGATTGATTTCTTTTTCAATAAAAGAGGTTGAGCTGATTGCATCTGTAAACGATGAAAACTATAAAAACAGACTTAATGAGCAGTTTGAAAAGGTGATTGATGCAACAACAGCCCGTAAGGATGCAAACGTATATTTTGCAATAGTTGATAAGAAGGGGAAAAACCTTGTTAAGTTTGAACCACCGCATTCAATACTTTCGAACCTTTATAAATTTGCGCCTTCAAAGGTGCGAATTACCCAGTAAGTCAAGGAGAGTCGATAATATGTTGTTTTTGTCTTCTGATATGATAAAAGAGGCAGAGCGTCGCACTATGCAAAACGTATCTTCGATGCATCTTATTGAAAATGCGGCACATGCCCTGTTTAACGAACTGAAAGACTTCAATTCTGTAAGGGTATACTGCGGTAAGGGAAATAACGGCAGTGACGGTTACGCCACTGCCCTTCTTTTACATAAAAACGGTATACATGTCGAAATCGTGCAGGTACTGCCCCCGTCAAGTGAGGAGTGTATTTTGCTTTGCGAAAAAGCACTGAAGGCAGATATCCCTGTTTCTTCGTCGGTGGAATTTCCGATTGAGGATTTTGATGCGGTGTTAGATGCAATTTTTGGCATAGGAATAAGCGGAACTATAGAAGATGCAAATATAAAAAAAGCTATAGATATGATAAATTCTTCTGAAAGCTACGTCGTATCTGCCGACATTCCCAGCGGTATGGATGCCGACAGAGGAACAGCGTGCGGAGCATGTGTAAAAGCTGACAAAACTGTTACATTTACAGCACCTAAAAGGGGAATGCTTTCTAATGAAAGCGTTGACCTCTGCGGAGAGATTATAATTGCCGAGGTAGGAATAAACGTAGATTATACAAAAATTGAGCAAAGCACCTGTGTGCCTGTTACACGCAGATTTGTAAAAACGCTTCTCCCAAAAAGACCACGCTATTCACACAAAGGAACCTTTGGCAGTGCTGTAATTGTTGCAGGAAGCAAATCAATGCCAGGGGCGTGCGCAATGGCGGCACAGGCGGCACTGCGAAGCGGGTGCGGATTAGTAAAAATTATTGCACCGGTGTCAATATGCACGGTGCTGAATATATTGGTAAAGGAAGCAATAGTTATTCCAGTACCTGAACAAAACGGATTTATGCTGCCCAATCTTTCGACGGAGGCAATCACAGCCCTTGAGAACGCTGACAGTGTTTTGATTGGCTGCGGATTGGGAAGATATCCGCACGATGTTTTAATCTCAAAGATTTT
This sequence comes from Clostridia bacterium, assembly GCA_045646985.1. Taxonomy (GTDB): domain Bacteria; phylum Bacillota; class Clostridia; order UMGS1883; family UMGS1883; genus UMGS1883. Next base: position 13,981 of record JAZRLV010000114.1, read on the forward strand.
GAGCATTGTAAGAAACGAAGTAATAATTGATGCTGACGGAATAAATGCTTTGCGTGGTAAAATTGACATAATAAAAAATAAAAATGTGCTTTTAACACCGCACGTTCTTGAATTTTCACGTATAAGCGGTTTTGATGTAAAGGATATTGAGAAAAAGCGCATACAAGCAGCGGATAAATTCGCCAAGGATAACGGAATAACACTGCTTTTAAAGGGTGCACGCACAGTAATAGCATACGGCGGCAGTAACAAATATATTTCCCTTGACGCAACGAGTGCGCTTGCAAAGGCAGGCTCGGGAGATGTGTTGGCAGGGATAATTGTTTCTCTTTCGGCACAGGGAATGCCACTTACCGACGCTGCGGTGGCAGGCTGCTATATCCACTGCCGTGCAGGAATGCTTGCAGAAAAGAAAATCGGCTCATACAGTGCGATAAGCGATGACCTGATAAAACTTCTTCCTGAGGCAATAAAGGAAATATTCGGATAGATAATGTATGAGCAGTGCGGTTTAGGTGCATAATTACAATGTAGATTGCACGACCGTAAAGCAAGAGAGGCTACATAGGTGTAAAAAATACCGCTTGCCTGCCGCCTTACGGAAAAGGAAGAACTTACATTTGACCTGCCGCAAAAAATGTAGTATACTGGATATAGTATTTATCGCAAGGGAGGGCATGTCAGATGAAAAGTACAGCTCAGCGCAAAATATCTGTCACATTGCCCGATTTGTTGGTGACGGAGGTTGACGCACTCGCCTCATCATTTAATCGGTCACGGAGTGAGCTTATTGCTTTGGCAGTAAAGCGCTATATAGGTGAAACACGAAAAATAGAGCTGAAAGAACAGTTGAAAAAGGGATATCTTGAAATGGGTGATATAAATTTAAGTATTGCCGAAAATTCTCTGTTATCCGATGAAAGTGCATATGAAATCTACGAGGAATTTTTGGGTGAGAGCCGCAAAGAATCCAAATGCGATTGAAATTGTGTTTTCACCCTGACGGAGAGTGAAGAAAGTGATTGTTAAACGTGGTGATATCTTTTATGCTGATTTGAGTCCTGTAATTGGCTCTGAACAGGGCGGGGTAAGACCTGTTCTGGTTGTTCAGAACGATGTGGGGAACAAGTATAGTCCTACAGTTATTGCAGCGGCAATAACCAGTAAAATCAACAAGGCAAAAATGCCTACCCATATCGAGCTTGACGCACAGCAGTACGGCCTGTCCCGTGACAGTGTGATATTGCTTGAACAGGTACGTACAATAGATAAACAGCGCCTGCGGGAGAAAATCGGCAGACTGGATGAACTGCAAATGATAAAGGTTAACGATGCGATATCGGTGAGCTTTGGGCTCGTCTAAGAAAGGAAGTTACTTATGAGAAAAAGAATGTTAATTGCACTTGGAACACTTTGCGCCTTATTTATGGTTGGGGCGTATGCGGCAGACCCCGGAACTGAGGGCGATCCGCTTGTAACACGCAGCTATATTGAAAGCGTTGTTTATCCTGCAACTAAGTTTCAGGTAGTAAATGTTTCGGCAGGAAAATCCGTAATTTGCAGCAGTGGAACAGAGCTTATTTTAAGAATGGGAACATGCAGCGTTATCGGAACGCAAAAGGGCGGACTTAGTGACGTAACAATGGGGTTTGACCTTGCTAATGGCACAAATGTACAGGGTAATCATCTTTTGATAACTCCGCTTGATGACGGCAGAGGCGTAAAAACTTCCACAGATTGCATATTTATGATAAAAGGAAATTATACAATAAAATAAATCAAAAAGGCACCCCAAATGACATTGCCATTTGGGGTGCCTTTTTGATTTATTATCAGAAGAAAATAATATTAATTCCGTAAAGAATTGCAAGATGAAGTGGATAGAAAATATAGAAAAAATATTTCAAATTTACTTTGCCTCGCTTTCCTGAATAAAGAAAAATAAACGCAAGCGCAAGTAAGCAGTATGGCTGAATGCCGCCAAGAGAAACAGAGAGAATGATTAAACCCACAAAAAATGAAGCGGTATTAAAGGAGCGTTTTTTAAAGAGAACGGCAAAAACAGGTGCCATACAGCCCCAGAAGCCGTAATCAATGTCAACAAGAGTGTTAAGAACATATATCATTGAAATAGTAAAAACACAAAGAGTAAATGTTAATCTTCTTTTTATCGGTTTTTCAGAATTCTTAAAAAGTAAAAACGCATAAATTCCAATAATTGAAAGGGAGAATGTGAAAAGAATTCCCAGATAAATTTCTTTTTCTATAAAAAAGTAGGGCACCTGACAGGCTATTGCCAATAACAGTATACGAAAAAAATAAAGCAGTTTATTTCTTGTATATATGCAACCCTCGGAAATCATAAATGCAAATATGGGAAAAGACAGTCGCCCGATAATACGGAAAATCGAAATATCCGGGAAAAATATATATCCTATGTGGTCAATGAGCATTGTGAATGCGGCAATGATTTTTAGTGTGTTAGAGCTTAGCATAAAAAACTCCTTAAAAAACTTGATAAATTAATATTAAGGTGGTATAATAGTATTGCCAAACTAAATTAAATATTAAAATTCGTTACGCATATGTATTTTTATTTTCGGCAAAAATACATACGCTCTATTTTCATATGCTTAATGAGTTTTAATGAATTTAGTTTGGCGACTAACAGAGCTATGTATTTTTCATGCATGGTTTCGGCCATGCATTTTTTTATTGCGAAGAATACATAGCATAATAGAATTGTTGCGACACACGCAGAAAGACACTCCGAAGAGTGTCTTTTTGCGTTATTTAAGGTTTAATTGACCAAGACTTGCCTTACGCAGATAATCATTGATGAAATCATCGAGATGTCCGTCCATAACGGCGCCTATATTACCAACTTCAAAATTTGTACGGTGATCCTTAACCATGTTGTATGGGTGGAATACGTAGGAACGAATCTGGCTGCCCCAGGCAATCTCTTTCTGAACGCCTTTGATATCCTCGATTTTTTCTTTTTGTTCAGCTTCTGCAAGCTCCATAAGCTTTGCTTTAAGCATCTTCATAGCAGTATCTTTGTTCTGGAACTGACTGCGCTCATTCTGACATGCAACAACAACGCCTGTGGGAATATGTGTAATACGTATAGCCGAGCTTGTTTTATTAACGTGCTGACCGCCTGCACCGCTTGCACGATAAGTATCTATTCTTAAATCATCGGGATTGATATTGATTTCAATTTCATCCTCAATATCAGGCATAACCTCAACTGATGCAAATGAAGTATGTCTGCGACCCGCCGAGTCAAAGGGGGATATTCTTACAAGACGGTGGATACCTTTTTCGCATTTTGCAAAGCCGTAAGCATTAAGGCCTTCGATAAGAATACTTGCGCCTTTAAGACCTGCTTCATCGCCGTCAAGAATGTCAAGCGTTGAAACCTTGTAGCCTCGTGCCTCTGCCCACATCTGATACATTCTGTAGAGCATCTGACACCAATCCTGTGCCTCTGTACCGCCTGCACCTGCGTGAAGTGTGATAATAGCATTGCTCTTGTCATAAGGACCCGAAAGAAGCGTTTCAAGCTTCATATTTTCAATATTTTCAGAAAGGGAATTAAAGCCTGTCTGAATTTCCTCAAGCAGACTTTCATCGTCCTCTGCAATGGCAAGCTCCACCAGTGTGCTCATATCCTCCCAATCGCTTTGAAGAGATTTGAAACGGTCAATTTTATTGGAAAACTCTTTGATTTTCTGAAGAACTTTCTGGCTGTTTTTAATATCATTGTAAAAATCAGGCTCAAGAGTTTCTTTTTCAAGCTTTGCCATTGATTCCTGTGCACCGTCAATATCAAGTGCAATACCTAATTCGTTAATAGGCTTTTCCATAGCAACAAGGTCAAGCCGTATCTGTTCATACTCAACTATCACAAATAATCAATCCTTTTTAACTATATTTGTTAATCCTCTTTGTTCATGCAGCAGTTTTTATATTTCTTTCCGCTTCCGCACGGACAGGGATCATTTCTGCCTATTTTTTCTGTCGCTCTCTTTTCGGGGCGCTTTGCCTCCGAGCCGTCTGAATGAGAGGTCATGGTTGGTGTTGCAACCATTTTTCTTTCGATAGATGCCTGGGGCTTAACGTGGAAGAGTGCTCTTACAGTGTCCTCACGAATCAGAGCAACCATTTCCTCAAACATATCAAATCCCTGGAAAGTATACTCCTTAACGGGGTCATGCTGTCCGTATGCACGCAGATTAATACCGTTTTTAAGCTGATCCATATCATCTATGTGATCCATCCAACGGCTGTCAACGCTTCTGAGCATAACAACACGTTCAACCTCACGCATAGCATCTCCGAAAAGCTCTTCCTGTGCTTTATAAGCCTCGGAAATCTTTTCCATAACCTCGCTGCGTACTGTTTCGTGGTCGAGAGTGTTATAATCTCTCTGTGCAAAATCAAGAGTTCCTTTTGTGAAGAACATACCCTCAAGATAATCTATAAGTCCAAGCATGTTCCATTCGTCAGGATATTGGGCACTTGCGTAGGTTTGCATAGCAGAGTCGACAATCTCTTTAATCATCTGCCATATTGAATCACGAAGGTCCTCACCGTCAAGAACCTTGCGGCGCTGTTCATAGATAACATTACGCTGCTTATTCATAACATCGTCGTATTGAAGTACATATTTTCTTACAGAGTAGTTTTTGCCCTCTACCTTTTTCTGAGAGTTTTCAATAACGCTTGTAAGAAGTCCCTGTTCAATAGGCTCATCCTCGGGAATGCGAAGTGTGGTTATCATTTTTTCAATTCTTTCACCGCCGAAAAGACGCATAAGGTCATCATCAAGTGAAATGAAAAATCTTGATTTTCCGGGGTCACCCTGTCTGCCGCTTCGTCCACGAAGCTGATTATCAATACGGCGTGACTCGTGGCGCTCTGTTCCGATAATGTAAAGACCGCCTGCATCACGAACCTCCTGTGCTTCGGAAGAAATAGCCGCCTTATGCTTTTCGTAAAGCTCGGTGTATTTTTCCCTTGCCTCTAAAATTGCTTCGTCATCTGTATCTGCAAAGCCCGTTGCCTCGGAAATAAGGGTATCGTCATATCCAAGCCTTGCCATGTCTGTTTTAGCCATATATTCAGCATTACCGCCAAGTACAATATCTGTACCACGACCTGCCATGTTTGTTGCAATCGTAACTGCGCCCTTTTTACCTGCCTGCGCAACAATGAGTGCTTCCTTATCGTGGTGTTTTGCGTTGAGCACCTGATGCTTTATGCCACGTGCCTTAAGCACTGCACTAAGCTCTTCTGATTTATCTATTGTAATAGTGCCGACCAGTATAGGCTGTCCTGTTTTATGCACCTTTTCAATCTCATCGGCAATGGCTTTTATTTTGCCTCTGTGGTTTTTATATATCTGGTCATTTTCGTCAATTCTTGCAAGAGGCTTGTTTGTAGGAATTTCAATAACGTCAAGCGCATATATTCCACGAAATTCCTCTTCTTCTGTTTTAGCTGTACCTGTCATACCGCTAAGCTTTTTATAGAGTCTGAAATAGTTCTGGAAAGTGATGGTTGCAAGTGTTTTGTTCTCACGCTCGACCTTTACGCCTTCCTTAGCTTCAATAGCTTGATGCAGACCGTCGCTGTAACGTCTGCCTACCATGATACGGCCTGTAAATTCGTCAACAATCAGTACCTCGCCGTCTTTTACAACGTAGTTTACATCACGGTGCATTATACCGTATGCACGCATAGCCTGATTGATGTGGTGCGACAGAGTCATGTTATCGGGGTCGGAAAGATTTTCAATGTTAAAGGCACGCTCCGCCTTTTCAATACCTCTTTGTGTCAGGGTAACTGTCTTTGCCTTTTCATCAATTATATAATCAGCATCTATGTTATCGTTTTCTTCTTTATCGTCAAGCTCCTTAAATTTTTGAGAGGTAAGTGTGCGGACAAATTTGTCAACGATATTATAAAGCTGGGTTGAGTTTTCTCCCGCTCCGCTGATAATAAGGGGGGTACGGGCCTCGTCAATCAAAATCGAGTCAACCTCATCGACAATGGCAAATGCGTGTCCACGCTGTACCATGTTCTCTTTATAAATAACCATATTATCACGAAGATAGTCAAAACCAAATTCGTTATTTGTACCGTAGGTAATATCTGCATTGTAGGCTGCCTGTTTTTCTTTTGGTTCCATTTGGCTTACAGCAAGACCTACCGTAAGACCAAGGAATTTATAAAGCTTGCCCATCCATTCACTGTCACGGCGGGCGAGATAATCGTTTACTGTTACGATATGCACACCTTCGCCCGTAAGTGCATTAAGGTATGCAGGAAGAGTTGCAACAAGTGTTTTACCTTCCCCCGTTTTCATTTCGGCAATTCTTCCCTGATGAAGAACTATGCCGCCGATAATCTGAACGGGGAAGTGACGCATTTCAAGAACTCTCCACGCAGCTTCACGAACAACGGCAAATGCCTCGGGAAGTAAGTCGTCCGTAGTTTCACCGCCGGCAAGACGATTTTTAAATTCGTTTGTTTTTGCTTTGAGGTCGCTGTCAGAAAGTGCCTTATATTCCTCTTCATAGGAAAGCACCCTATCAACAAGCGGCTGTATTTTTTTAAGCTCCCTCTGCGAGTATGTGCCAAAGAGCTTGTCGAGTAATCCTGCCATATGATTTCCCTCCTTAGGAAATAATCCTATATATAATATCATTCCTCCGTATTTATGTCAATAAAACGGAGGAAATATTAACGGTAATTTAACATTGATTTTCCTGTATAAAGCTGAAAATCCTTTCTGCGGCACTTCCGGAAAAGCCGTCAGATAAATTTTGCGACATACGTGAAAGCTCATGGGGGTTATCCATAAGATTGCGCACAAGAGAGCAAAGCTCATCCGCTGTATCACGTGTCTGTGCCATTTCATTATTAACCCAGAAGTCCATGTTATGTGTTTCGCAGCCGGCAACAGCATCTATAAGTATCATCGGAAGATGATTTTCAGCTGCCTCTGTTGTGGAAAGTCCGCCCGGCTTTGAAAGGAGGAGGTCGGCACTGTTCATATAAAGAGGCACATTTCTTGTAAAACCTAAAATGCGTACACTGCCCGGGTCCTCAAGCTCACGAAGCTTTTGGTAAAGCCGATGATTGCTGCCGCATATTACTACAAGATACTCATCGTCTTTTAAAATATGTGAAAGCTTACGTGCAATAAGCTTCATCGGACCGCATCCCATACTTCCGCACATCAGCAGTATAACACGCTTGTTTTGCGGGATTGAAAGCTCTTTTTTGCTTTCCTCCTTGCTAAGCGGAGTATGTACACGGCGGCTTACAGGAATTCCTGCGGGGAAAAGCTTTTCTGCGGGGATTCCACGAGATATAAAATCGCCTGCAAGAGAGCTGTGCGGAATAATGTAATAGTCAAGACTTCCGCTGCTTACGCCGGGGCTGCATGTGTAATCCGTTGCAATAAAATATGTTTTATCAAGCTTAAGTCCGTATTTTTTAACAGCACGGGTAAGTGTGGTTGCTGAAAAGGGGTGGGTACAGATAACAGTATCAAAATTATCCTTTTCAACCTTGCTTATAAGCTTTCGTGCGCCCTTGCAGATAATATCATAAAGCATAGAGCGCATATGACGGCTGTCCGTATATTCCGCAGCCTTGTAGCCGAGTCCGAAAATAACGGGCGCTTTTTTGTAAAGGCGCACGTGCCATTTTGAAATAAATGTAGAGGCTTTTTTAGATAAAAAAGCCAGAGAATCGGCTATTTCACAATATATATTATGTTCATCAAAAACTTCTTTTATAGCTCTTGCAGCGGAATTATGTCCTTCTCCCGTATTGCAAGTAAGTATGAGTACACGCATAAAAATACTCCTTCATATTATATAAGAACAATTTTAACATATATCCCCAAAAAAAGCAACTTATTTTATCCGTTCACGTATATATCCCTTGCGATAGGCGGATAAAAGAGCGTTTAGAACATCAATGCGTCTTGATATATTTTTTCCTATATCTGTGTTTTTAACTCTGCATCTTACAGGGTTTTGTTCAATAATTATTTTATTAGAATGAAGGTCAAAATCGTTTTCAATTACATCATTTACATTTGTAAATGACTGATGCTGTGTTATTGAAAAACCGTATGAGTTATTAATTAACGTATAGCCTGCAATTCCTGTTGTGCCCTGATAGGGCTTCGAAAACCCACCATCAATAACGTATAGTCTGCCGCCTGCTTTTATCGGACTTTCGCCCTCGCCCGTTTTTACGGGAACGTGACCGTTTATGATGTGCGCACTTGCGCTTGCAAGTGTAAATTCCTCAAGAATTTTGACGCATATTTCAGGCTTGTCATTGTATGAATAATAGTGATTTTTCGGCTCATGCAGGAGAGAGGAGTCATTTGTAAAATATGATTCAAACGTAGTGCACTTATCCTTGCCGAAAAGCGGAGAAGCACTTCCGCACCACAGATACCAGAAAAAGTCGGTGTCGTTTGACGGGGATTTTTGTGCGTAATATGATTCTCTGACATATTTGTCTGCCGCATCAAGATAGCTTTTACCACGCATTTCTCTGCCAAAAAAGGTTACCGTAAGAAGCTCCCCGTCCTTATCCATAGGAATACACCCATGAAAAAGAAGATTTCCGTTATGAATTTTGTACATACCGCCGTTATTTATCATAAAGCGTATATGCTGCTGCAATTTTTCGCTGTGCAGGAAGGAACGGCGAAGTGAGGCAATTACCGCTTCTTCTCCCTCTGTCAGCGCATACGGGTCGCTAAAATCAACGGTGGGGAATGAAGTATCTGTAAGCAGATAATCCTTTCCGTCTATATTTACAGTACCGTTTTCAAGATTTATACGCTCAAGCAGTTTGCGGTTTTCCATATTATATTCCTTATGGCGGCGGATTATCTGCCCTTCAAGCTTAAACTGGATTATTGAGATAGCCTTATGCATTTTAGCCGCAAATTCTGCATCGTGAGTATGTATAGTGTGCTTGTGTGAATCAAGGGGCATAAAGCATTCACAGTTATCCTTAGCGTAAACCTCATATGCAAAATTGGCAAGAACACGGGTATTTATTCCATAGCCTGTTTCAAGCACGTCAAAATTATTGTAGCGCAAAGAATTTCTGATAACGTTAGCAATGCAGGCGCTGTTTCCCGCAGCGGCACCAATCCACTCAATATCGTGGTTACCCCACTGAAAATCAATGGAATGATAACGTGAGAGTTCATCCATAATTATATCTGCACGGGGACCTCGGTCAAAGACATCGCCTAAAATATGCAGATGGTCTATAGAAAGTCTGCGGATAAGATTGGAAAGCGAAATTATAAAGTCATCCGCCTGGTCAATATCTATGATTGAATTAATAATTTCTGTGTAGTATTCGTGTTTATTTATTTCATAGTCGGGCGTATGCAAAAGCTCCTCAATTATATACGAAAAGTCCCTATCCATGGCCTTACGCACCTTGGAACGGGTATATTTTGAAGCAACAACACGGCACAGCTCTACCAATCTGTACAAGGTGAGGGTGTACCATTCCTTATGTACAAGAGAATTTTGTTTAAGGTAGTAGAGCTTTTGTCTGGGATAATAAACGAGCGTTGCGAGCATTTTTCGCTCCTTTTCCGTAACAGTTGTGGAATAGAGGTCATCAATCTTTGTCTTAATAACGCCCGATGCATTTTTTAAAACGTGAAGAAAAGCTTCATATTCGCCGTGAAGGTCGCTGACAAAATGCTCGGTCCCCTTGGGAAGATTTAAAATTGCCTGCAAATTAATTATCTCAGCGGATACACTGCGTATAGTGGGATAATCTTTTGACAAAAGCTGAAGATATTCGATAGAGTAGTTATTGTTCACACATAATCCTCCTTTATTTTCCTATAATACGAAAATAGCCGCAACTGTGCGTTGCGACTATTTTTGTGATTATTTGTCCAGATTGAACTTCTTTCTGAATTTTTCAACACGACCGCCTGTATCAACAAGCTTCTGCTTACCTGTAAAGAAAGGATGGCACTTTGAACAAATTTCAACAAAAATGTTTTCCTTTGTAGAACCAGTTTCGATTACATTACCGCATGCACATTTGATGGCTGTCTGCTTATAATCAGGATGGATACCTTCTCTCACGACATTCACCTCTTTCCGAAAAAATGAGTATATTAAAAAGTTAAACACTAATTCAGCAGATGCTATTATAGCACAAGTTTTTGCCGAATGCAATATTTTTTTTTGAAAACTTAAAAAATATTGGAAACTTTATAATTAATGCATAAAATAGGAGAATTAATCTTGACAGTTTTCATAAAAAATTATATAATATAATCGTGTTTTATGTACATTTAGTATGTGCACAAAACTTAATATATATATAGGAGGTGTTACAATGGGTCCAATGGAAATTGCCATTGTCGCTGTAGTAGCGGTAGTTTTTGCGATTGCCTCCGGTGTGATTAGCTTTCGATTTGGTATATCATACAGAAAAAAGATAGCTGAAGCAGAAATAGGCAGTGCAGAGGCCGAGGCAAAGAGAATTGTTGAAGATGCTGTTAAAACAGCTGAAAATAAGAAACGTGAATCTTTGCTCAGTGCAAAAGAAGAGATTATAAAAAACCGTAATGAAGCGGAAAAAGAGCTCAAGGAAAGAAGAGCAGAAATCTCAAGACAGGAACGCAGACTACAGCAAAAGGAAGAGGCTCTTGATAAAAAGACTGAGTCCCTTGAAAAAAAGGACGAAACTTTAAATAGAAAAATCAAGGAAGCCGATGAAGAAAAGGAAAAAGTTGCAGGCATCCACAAGGCGCAGATAGAAATTCTGGAGCGTCTTTCAGGATTGACAGCGGAGGAAGCAAAGGAATATTTACTTCGTAATGTTGAGGACGAGGTTCGTCATGAAGCTGCAATAATGATCAAAGAAATTGAAACCCAGGCCAAGGAAGAGGCAGACAAGCGTGCAAAGAATATTATCAGCGCAGGTATTCAGCGCTGTGCCGCTGACCACGTTGCAGAAACTACCGTTTCGGTTGTTTCACTGCCCAACGATGAAATGAAGGGCCGAATTATCGGAAGAGAAGGAAGAAACATCAGAACACTTGAAACACTTACGGGTATCGACCTTATTATTGACGATACTCCGGAGGCGGTAATCCTTTCAGGTTTTGACCCCATCAGGAGAGAGGTTGCCCGTGTTGCTCTTGAAAAACTGATTGTTGACGGACGTATTCACCCCTCAAGAATTGAGGAAATGGTGGAGCGTGCAAGAAAAGAAGTTGATGCAACCATCAAGCAGGAGGGTGAGCAGGCGACCTTTGATACAGGGGTGCATGGCTTACATCCTGAAATTATTAAGCTTCTTGGTAAGCTTAAATTCAGAACAAGCTATGGACAGAATGTTCTTAAGCATTCTATCGAGGTTTCCCATGTTGCCGGAATTATGGCAGGGGAGCTTGGTGTAGATGTGGCTCTTGCAAAACGTGCAGGCTTGCTTCACGATATAGGTAAAGCGGTTGACCACGAAATTGAGGGAAGCCATATTTCAATCGGTGTTGACATAGCAAAGAAGTATAACGAAAATAAAGACGTTATTCATGCTATAGAGGCACATCACGGAGATGTTGAGGCGAAGACAATAATTGCTTGTCTTGTTCAGGCGGCTGACGCAGTAAGTGCGGCGAGACCCGGTGCAAGAAGAGAAAATATTGAAGCATACATAAAACGACTTCAGCAGCTTGAAGAGATTGCAACATCGTTTGCAGGTGTTGAAAAATCTTATGCAATTCAGGCAGGTCGTGAAGTTCGTATTATGGTTAAGCCGGAGGAAATCGGTGACGGAGATATGGAATTTGTAGCTCGTGAAATCGTTAAGAAAATCGAGAGCGAGCTTGAATATCCCGGTCAGATAAAAATCAATCTGATTCGTGAGACAAGGACTACAGATTACGCAAAATAAATTTTGCTAAAAAGGAACAAAAAAGGAGGTGTAAAAAAAGTCGCTTTTTTTACACCTCCTTCGTCGAGGGGATAGGAAAAAATGCTTCAGAATGGACAAACTGAACCCGTAGGGGGTCCCCGAAGCTGTATGTGTATACAGCGAGAGGTGAAGTTTGTTCGTAGCAAAAAGGCTTTAAAATATAGAAAAATCGATTAAAATGAGATTTTTCAACCAATAAAGATTATTCTTCAATTTATTTGCTACCTATATTCTGTATTTTGGTTGCCTTTTTGCGCTCTGAACTTTTTTAACATCCCCGCTTTTAGAAAGGTATTATAATGAATATATTATTTATCGGCGACATCATGGGAAGATGCGGCAGAGATGCCGTGTTTGAGCTTCTTCCCGAAATTAAAGAAGAATATAATATTGACTATACCATAGCAAATGGCGAAAATGCCTCCGGAGGATTAGGAATGAACCGCAACGGCTATGAAGAGCTTTCCCGTGCAGGGATAGACTTTTTTACAATGGGAAATCACACCTTTTCAAAAAAGGAAGTAATAAAGCTTTTTGCTGAAGGTGAAAACATAATCCGTCCGGCAAACCTTGACGGAGAAAATGTTGGCGAGGGTATGGTTATTGTTAATATAAATGCGTCCGCAAAGATTGCTATAATAAATCTTATAGGAAGATTATATATTGATGAGAAGCATAAATCTCCTTTTTTTACAGCGCAGGAGCTTATAAAAAAAGCTAAGGAGAGAACGAATAATATAATTGTGGATTTTCATGCGGAAGCAACCAGTGAAAAGGAAGCCCTTGGATACTTCCTTGACGGGAATGTGTCGGCAGTTTTAGGAACGCATACGCATATACAGACCGCTGACGAAAGAATTCTTCCCTGCGGCACTGCATATATTACAGATGTAGGCAGAACAGGCGCACGTGACAGTGTTTTAGGACTTGACAAGGACGCTTCTATAGCACGCTTTGTCTTGCCCCCCGAGGAGAAAAAACCAC
>JAZRLV010000115.1:0-25283 GCA_045646985.1 Clostridia bacterium
CCTGTGATTCGCCTGCAAATGCTGCAAGCAGATTTTTTTCTGTTTTTGTTCCTTCAAATTTCATTTTTTAAATCTCCTTTTCTATAAAAATTAATTTAATTCACAAAGTTCATATATGGCTTCCCATATATCCTCGCTGCCCATACCTGTTTCTGCACTGAACGGCATCATAATATCATCGTCGGAAAGCTCCAATGTATAGTATATCTCATCGAGGTGCTCGTTAAGCTTTGTTTTTGCTATTTTATCACATTTTGTAGCTACAACAAAGGCAAAGCCGTGCCGCTCACGGATATAGTTAAGCATAATCAAATCATCGTTTGTTGGCTTATGGCGTGCATCAACAAGCAAAACGGTGCAAGCAAGAGTTTCACGGCTGTCAAGATAGGTTTCTATCATGTTGCCCCATTTTTTCTTTTCCTCCTTGCTGACCTTTGCGTATCCATACCCGGGAAGGTCAACAAAATTTAATGTATCATCAATATTGTAAAAGTTAATAGTAGCAGTTTTTCCGGGTTTTGAGCTTGTGCGGGCAAGAGATTTTCTGTTGAGCATTTTATTGATGAACGAGCTTTTTCCTACGTTGCTTCGCCCTGCAAATGCAATATCGGGGAATGAAGTGTCAGGATACTGCTTGGGTGAAACCGCTGAAATGGTAAGTGCAACATTATGAATATTCATGCGAAATGCTCCTTTCACCGACTGCTTTTATACAAGCGGTTTTTTTCTTTTGCTTTGATAAGCTGCACAGCGCTATTTCAAGCACCTGCGAGCAATGCTCAACGGGGTGGAAAATAATTTCTTTTGAAATGCTTTCGGGAATTTCCTCAAGGTCTTTAAGATTAGCATATGGGATAATAATCTCTTTGATACCGTAGCGGTATGCAGCAAGAGCCTTTTCCTTTAAACCACCGATAGGAAGAACTCTGCCACGCAAAGAAATCTCACCCGTCATAGCTATATCGCTTCTTACAGGAATTCCAGAAAGTGCGCTTGCAACAGATGTAGCTACTGTTATACCGGCACTTGGGCCGTCTTTGGGAACAGCCCCTTCGGGGAAATGTATATGAATATCCCTGATTTTATGAAAATCTGAATCAATACCAAGCGAGGTGCTAATTGTTCTGACAAATGATATAGCTGCTTGTACAGATTCTTTCATAACATCGCCTATCTTTCCTGTAATCTGAAATTTTCCGCTTCCGTCCATGCAAACTGTTTCGCAGCACAGAACTTCTCCGCCTGTAGCAGTCCACGCAAGTCCGTTTACTAAGCCGACAGTTGGGGAGAGTGCGATATCGTCGTCAAGAAAACGTTTAGCGCCAAGATAATCTTGCAAATTTTTCCGTGTTACAGAAAGCGAGGTCTTGCCGTTTTCAAGTGCTATTGTGCATTTTCTGCAAAGAGCCGCAATCTCACGCTCGAGCTTTCGTACGCCGCCCTCACGGGTGTAGTATCGGATAATATCACAAATTACATCATCTGAAATTTTAAGTAGGTTTTTCTTAAGAGCATGCTTTTCCAGCTGCTTTGGAATAAGATGGCGTTTTGCGATGTTGAGCTTTTCCTCGAAAGTATAGCTTGAAAGCTCAATAATTTCCAATCTGTCTAAAAGCGGGGCAGGAATAGTTGAGGTATCGTTTGCGGTTGCTATAAAGAGTACCTTTGATAAATCAAGCCCTACCTCAAGATAATTGTCACGGAAGGAAACATTTTGTTCGCTATCAAGAATTTCCAGAAGTGCTGAAGCGGGGTCCCCTTTGTAATCAGCCCCTATTTTGTCAATTTCATCAAGAAGAATCAGCGGATTTGAAGAATGTGCCTGTTTAAGTGCGTTTACAATTCTTCCCGGCATTGCACCAACATAGGTTTTACGGTGCCCACGAAGCTCTGATTCATCCTTCATACCTCCAAGGCTGATTCGTGCATAGCTTCTTCCTGTAGCTTCTGCAATGGATTTTGCGACAGAGGTTTTTCCCACGCCCGGTGCTCCAAGAAGGCAAAGAATACTGCCGCAGGGATTTTTTGTGCGGTTAATTACCGCAAGCTGCTCTATAATTCTCTCTTTAACCTTTTCCATTGCATAATGGTCACGGTCGAGAATTTCCCTTGCATTATTTATGTCATTATTTTCTTCTGTATAGGTGTCCCAGGGAAGCTCACAAATAAGGTCGAGATAATTTCTTGAAATATTACTTTCAGGAGAAGTGGGGGAAATCCTTTCAAAGGTTTTAAGCTCTCTTACAGCTTTATTATATACCTCCTCGGGCATTGGTATACTCTCAATTTTGTCACGAAGCTCCTGAATCTCATCATTTTTATCATCGCCAAGCTCTTCGTGAATTGCCTTGAGCTGTTCACGAAGATAGTATTCGTGATTATGCTCATCCATCTGCTGCTTAACCTTTGAAGCAATGATGCTTTCCACATCAAGAATTTTAACCTCTTTTGTCATTATATCAATAAGCTTAAGCAATCTTTTTTTAACATTAGTGATTTCAAGAAGTGTCTGCTTATCGGTATTGGAACGCAGAAGCTTTTCTGCAATAACATCTGCAAATTCCGACGGATGCTCCTCGGGGAGAGCTTTCAAAAAAGGCTCAGAGGCAAGTTTGGGATTAAATTCTATATAATCATTAATAAGATAATGTACCTGATTAAAAAACGCTGAGTATTCCTCTACTGATAAATCCTTTTCTGAGGATTTTTTATACGTGACCTCCGCCTTATAATATTCTTCGGAGGTGAATGCAGACATTTTGCCCCTTGAAACACCCTCAACCAGAATACGTAAGGAACCGTCGGGAAGCTTTAAAAGCTGTTTGATTTTAGCTATTATACCAAAGGTATGTATGTCAGAATCCAAAGGCTCTTCAACAAAATCATTTTTCTGTGCAGCAAGAAAGATAAGCCCGTCCTGAAGAAGTGCTTTCTCTACTGCGGCAATGCTTTTTTTGCGTGCAACGTCAAAATGAAAAACCGTCTTTGGAAATATAACAAATCCCCTTATAGGTATAATGGGTAATAATACTTTTTTTGATGCCATAAGATTACGTCCTTATTCAATAGTTGTAATATATTTTTCGTAGTTAGAACTATAGGAAAGCTTTGCATTATCAATCAGTGATTTAAGAGTATCATTTGTTTTATTAAATGCAAGAGCTGCTTTTACAGAGCTTTCATTTTCACTAACCCACTGTGAGGAAATGGGATATTTGTAAATAATGTGGTATCCATAAGCGGTCTTAACGGGCGCTTGTGTATAAGAATTTTCCTTAAGTGCAAATGCCGCTTTTTCAAACTCTGCTACCATTTCACCCTTAGTAAAGGTGTAGCCGTCCTTACCTTGACCCGGGTCAGTATTGTATTCTTCAACAAGAGAGTCAAATGAAGTTCCTTTTTTGATTTTTGCGATAATATCCTTTGCAGTTTGTTCGTCCTCAACAAGAATATGCTTTACTTTAGCGTAATTTGATTTGCAGTAGTTGTAAAGCTCTGTTTTGGTATATTTTTTGTTCTCGTTTTGTTTGTTAAGATTATTAAGATAGAGCGAGTACACTGTGTTTATATCTAAAAACTCTCTTACATCACTTTCTCTTACTGCATGGGAAGCAAAAAATTCAGCCATTTCATTTTCGTCATTAAACTGTATGGTGAAATTTTCCCATGCACTGTCAAGCTGATCTTTCGTAGAAGTCTCACGGGTAAAGCCTGCTTTCTCTGCTGCATTATATACTGCAAAAAGTGAACGGAAGGTTACTGTAATATCATCGGCAAGCGCTTTTGCAACAGGCACAGAGTCGATTGTCATTGTCTGAAGCGTTTTATCGGGGGAGTAGTTATCACATACGCTCTTAAGCAGAGTATCGTAGGCATTCTGTGCAATATAGAAATTATAGAACGCACCTTTTACTGCCTTTCCGTTAATAGTAACAAGAGAAACATCTGTAAAATCATTCATTATGTCAGTGTTAAGCTGATATTCTGTCTTGTTTGACGGCATTTTCCCAATATAAACAGTGTTTGTGTTTCCGTCCCAGTTTACGTCTTTGCCAAGTAAAGATGCTACGGCACGCACGGGAAGATATGTAGTGCCATTAACAATAAACGGCTCCACAACATTACCGTTGACATCTTTGGGGGTAACTTCTTCTCCGTCAATCATAATTTTGATGTTGTTGTAAACAGCAGTTACTGTTTTTTGAATACTCTCAGCAAAAACTGCACTTGAGCAAAGAATTATCGAGGCGCAGATTCCTGCAATAAAGCCTTTGATTTTGTCTTTATTAATCATAATTAAAACCTCTCCTAAATAAAAAATAAGATAGTCATATCATACCATATATAAAGACAAAAAGCAACACCGCAGTAATTTTTTAAAGAAAAAATAATGTCACAATTTACAGTTTTTTAATGGATTATATGTTGACCTGTCGAAGAAAATCTGCTATACTATAAATAGGAAAAAATTGTAAATAGGGGGAATTGATATGAAATCAACAGGTATAGTACGTAAGGTGGACGAGCTTGGAAGAATAGTGCTTCCGAAGGAGCTTAGGACAACGTTTGAGATTAATGAGAAAGACCCGCTTGAAATATATGTTGAGGGGGATAATATTATACTTAAAAAATATAATCCGTCTTGTATCTTCTGCGGAAATAAAGAAAACATTTATTTATATAATGATAAGAATGTGTGCGGAAAATGCATTGATGATTTAAAAAATAAAACATTATAAGCTATAATGAGTTTGCAAAACAAACTCAATGAATTGCCTCACGGCATGAATTGAAATCAAAGCTTTCATGAATTGAGCCTTGCGGCTCATGAATTGTGCTGACGCACATTAAAGGCAATTCAATTCATGGAGCGAAGCGAGAATTCATGGCTTTAGCCAATTCATGACAACTGAGTTGTCAATTCATCAAAATTAGAGGTATTCAAATCATTTACTGATTCTATAATTACTGCATAGCTTTTGTATTCGGGAGGAATTTTTGTGAAATCTGTAATTACCGTAATGGGAAAAGACAGTGTTGGTATTATTGCAAGGGTAAGCGCACTTCTTGCGAATAACAACGTCAACATTATTGATATTAACCAGACAACGTCTGAAAATCAATTTTTTATGGTCATGGTTGTTGAAATGGAAAAAGCGACAGCGTCGTTTTCAGATATGGCAACGCAGCTTCAAGCATTGGGCGAGAAGCTTGGGCAGAGAATACAGGTGCGTCATAAAAAGGTTTATGACTCAATGCACAGAATATAAGGGGGATAATGTATAATGTTAAATCCTTTTGAAATAATGGAAACTATCAACATGATAGATAATGAGCATCTTGATATACGTACAATCACTATGGGAATATCGTTGCTTGATTGTATCGGTCAGGATTCTGATATTGCAGCACAGAAAGTGTACGACAAGGTTACACGCCTTGCACAAAACTTGGTGCCTGTAGGCGAGCAGCTTGAAAAAGAATATGGTATTCCGATTATAAATAAGCGTATTTCAGTTACGCCGATATCTATAGTGGGACAAGCGTGCGGTGATTATGTTAAATTTGCAAAAGCGCTTGACCGTGCAGCTGATGCTACAGGAGTTAATTTTATAGGCGGATACTCCGCATTGGTGCAAAAGGGCTATACAAAAGGGGAATATGATTTTATTGAAACCATTCCCGAGGCGCTTTGTACTACGAACAAGATTTGTTCAAGTGTTAATGTAGGCTCGACAAAGGCAGGTATATCGATGGATGCTGTAAAGCATATGGGACAGATTATTAAAAGGACTGCCGAGATGTCAAAGGATAATGACGGTTTTGGCTGCGCAAAGCTTGTAGTGTTTGCAAATGCGGTGGAGGACAATCCCTTTATGGCAGGCGCATTTC
The DNA here is from genome assembly GCA_045646985.1 of Clostridia bacterium. GTDB lineage: Bacteria > Bacillota > Clostridia > UMGS1883 > UMGS1883 > UMGS1883. Next base: position 5,893 of record JAZRLV010000115.1, read on the forward strand.
ACGGAATGGGTGAGGGTGAGTGTGTTATAAATGTGGGCGTAAGCGGCCCCGGTGTTGTGAAAAAAGCTCTTGAAAAGGTGCGTGGTGAGGACTTCGGTGTTGTGGCTGATACTATTAAGAAAACAGCGTTTAAAATAACCCGTATGGGACAGCTTGTTTCTACAGAGGCAGCGTCAAGACTGGGCGCACAGCGTGGTATAGTTGACCTGTCGCTGGCACCAACCCCTGCAATCGGAGACAGTGTAGCGCATATTCTTGAAGAAATGGGCGTGGAAAAATGCGGTGCGCCCGGTACTACAGCAGCATTGGCACTGTTAAACGATGCTGTTAAAAAGGGTGGCGTTATGGCATCGTCATATGTTGGAGGCCTTAGCGGTGCGTTTATTCCGGTCAGTGAGGACGCAGGTATGATAGATGCTGTTAAATGCGGCGCACTTTCTCTTGAAAAATTGGAGGCTATGACGTGTGTGTGCTCGGTAGGAATAGACATGGTTGTTGTTCCGGGAGATACCAGTGCGGAAACAATTTCAGGAATACTTGCAGACGAGGTTGCAATCGGTGTTATTAATACAAAGACAACAGCGCTCAGAATTATTCCCGCACCAGGCAGGAAGGTTGGCGATGTTGTAGAATTCGGCGGTCTTTTAGGAACAGGCCCTGTAATGCCGGTAAATCAGTTTGGTTGCGCAGACTTTATAAACAGGGGCGGAAGAATTCCTGCGCCTATGCACAGCCTTAAAAACTAATAAAAAGGGGATGTAAAAAAAGTCCAGACCGCAAAAAGGCAACGAATATACAAAATTAAGTGCGTAAAAAACGTTAGAATTTATATTTTTGTTGAAAAATCTCATTTTAATCGATTTTTCTTTCTTTTGAAGCCTTTTTGCTACGAACTGCCTTCGCCTCTCGCTGTATACACATACAGCTTCGGGTAACCCAAGCTTCGCTTGGCTCAGGCAGGTCCGTTCTGAATCATTTTTTCCTATCCCCTAAAAAAGGAGATGTAAAAAAACCAAGTTTTATTACATCTCCTTTTTTAATTAAATTATGTGTTATGCAACCTGTGTTGCAATATAGATTGCAAACAATGCAACAGAAATCCACATTACAGGTGAGATATCCTTAATCTTGCCTGTGCAGATTTTAAGCACTGCCCATGCAATAATAGCAAACATAATACCTGTTGCTATTGAATATGCGAAAGGCATCATAACAACTGCAAGGAAACCACCGATAGCATCTGCCATGTCAGTTTCAAAGTCCATCTGTGTTACTGCTGAAAGCATAAGCAAACCAACGAACAACATAGCGGGTGCTGTAGCAAATCCGGGAATAGCAAGGAAAATAGGAGCAAAAGGTATAGCAATAAGGAACAGAATACCTGTTGTTAAAGCTGTAAGACCGGTTTTACCGCCGGCAGCTACACCTGCTGAAGATTCAACATAGCTTGTAACTGTAGATGTTCCAAGACATGCGCCTGCTACTGTACCAACAGCGTCAGCCATAAGAGCACCGCTTGCGTTGGGAAGCTTACCCTCTTCATCAAGAAGGTTTCCTTTTGATGCAACACCGATAAGTGTTCCTACTGTATCGAAGATATCAGTATAAAGGAATGTGAACATTACAACTGCAAAAGACATAATGTTTTCTGTAACGAATTTAAAATCAAACTGGAAGAGTGCAGGAGCTGCAAAATTAGCCTTGATTGATTCCCATGAAAGAGAAGGAATCAAAGAATATACACCTGCTTCAATATCCACAACATACCAACCTGCTAATTCTGCAATGATGCCAAGAATCCAGGTTGCAAGAATACCGATTAATATATCGCCTGTAACCTTGTAGTGATGCAATATGCCGATAATGAGAAGACCAACAACTGCAAGAACAACCTGAGGTGAGCCGAGGTTACCAAGACCAACAAGTGTAGAGTCATTATTTACAACAACGCCTGCATTGATAAGTGCAATGATTGTGATGAACAGACCGATACCTGCTGTGATACCAAGTTTTAAGTTCTTGGGGATTTTATTAACAAGTGCTTCTCTGAACTTAAAGAGTGAAAGAATCATAAAAATGATACCTTCAATTAAGATAGCTGTCAAAGCAACTTTGTATGAATAACCCATAGTTAAACATACTGTGTAGGTGAAGAATGCGTTAAGTCCCATACCTGAAGCGAGTGCTACGGGGTAATTTGCAAAGAATGCCATACAGATTGTAGCGATTGCTGCAGATAATGCTGTTGCCATAAATATAGCAGCAGGACCGGGACCATCGGGGATGATACCTAACATACCGGGGTTAACTGCGAGAATGTAAGCCATTGCAAGGAATGTTGTAATACCTGCAATGATTTCGGTACGAACGTTTGTACCTTTTTCCTTCAACTTGAAGAACTTTTCCATTGTTTCAACCTCCAACTTTAAATTTATCGGTATGTAATCCGATATTTATTACAAAAACATAATAACATAATATCCCAAAATTTACAAGTGTTTTTCTATTTTTATACTTATTTCGCCTGAATTTTTTCTGACAATATCTCCGTTTTGCTTTTTTATAACAATGGAATAGTCTTCGTCGATGGAAAGAACAAATGCCTTTTCATTCGTATCATCTTTAATAATTTCAATTTCTTTTCCTATTACCATTGAACGCTCACGGTATTCACAAAGAAGGTCATTACGGTTTTCAAAGGTGTATATTTTATAAAACTCTTTAAGAATTTCAGCGGCAACCTTTTCACGAAGAAATGGTGCATTTTCGTCAAATACGCAACCTGCTCTGTCTTTAATATCCTCGGGAAATCCCTCTTTCGGGGGAATTACATTAACGCCTATTCCTAAAACTGCGTATCCGTTTTCTCCCGATGCACCCTCTGTAAGTATACCGCAAACTTTTCTGCTGTCTATATAAATATCATTCACCCATTTTATAGAGGCTCTCTTTTTGCTCATTCTTTCAAAAACACGTGCGCAGCATACCGCAGCATCGGTAGTTATAAAAAGTGGGTTTAATTTATCTTGCGGCTTCAAAAGTATACTCATATAAAGCCCCGTATCACGGGGGGAATGAAAGCTTCTGCCAACTCTTCCACGTCCACTGCTCTGATGTGCTGCAATAAGAACGGAGAATTCCCCGTCGCCTTCCTTCGCTCTGTTTTTCATAATGCTGTTTGTAGAAGTTACGGACTGCGCAACCTCTATTTTATATAGAGAGTCTGAAAGCTCTTTTTCTATATATTCCTTTGAAATGTTGTTCAAAACGATTCACCTCGTAATTAATATACCACATAAAGTTTTTTTAGTCAAAACAATATTAGACAAACAGTAATATTGATGATGATTTCAACATACAATGTACCAAAATACACAAGTATGGAGGAATTATTATGGAGCAGTACAGTATATACAACGATATAGCAGAGCGCACGCAGGGGGATATTTACATAGGCGTGGTAGGTCCTGTGCGAACAGGAAAATCAACGTTTATAAAGCGGTTTATGGATTTAATTGTATTGCCAAACATTGAAAACGAGCATATCCGAAATCGTGCAGTAGATGAACTGCCGCAAAGCGGAAGCGGGCGAACAATTATGACAACGGAGCCAAAATTTATTCCTAATGAGGCAGTGGGAATAAAGCTTTCCGACAATGCTTCTTTTAACGTAAGAATGATTGACTGCGTAGGCTACTGCGTAAACGGGGCACAGGGACACACAGAGGATGGGCAGCCACGAATGGTCACAACCCCTTGGTTTGAGGAGGACATTCCATTTGACAAGGCGGCTGAAATAGGAACTGAAAAAGTTATCCGTGAACACAGCACAATAGGGCTTGTAATCACAACTGACGGCACAATCTGTGATATTCCACGTTATGAATATGTAGCCGCAGAGGAACGTGTAATAGCCGAGCTTTCTGAAATTAACAAGCCATTTATTATACTGCTTAATTCGTCAATGCCCGAAAGTGAAAGTGCACAAGCTCTTAAATGCGAACTTGAGGCAAAATACGCCGTCCCCGTATTTTTGTGTTCCTGTGCTGATATGCGTATTGATGATATAAATACAATCATACGCAATGTGCTTTTCGAGTTCCCGCTAAAAGAGCTGGGAATAAATCTCCCCGGTTGGATTGACGCACTTCCGCAGGAGCATTATCTTAAGGAATCTATATACAAAACCGTACGCAGTGCAATTTCTCATGTACATAAAATCAGCCATATAAATTCAGTAGCACCGCTTCTTGCGGAAAATGAATATCTTGCAACCGCTTATGTAAATGATATATCTTTGGGAAAAGGAACGGCACTTATTTGTGCAGAGGCGATTGACGGACTATTCTATAATGTACTAGGAGAAACAACAGGGCTTGAGATTTCAAATGACGAGGAGCTTGTTTCAATGCTTCAAAGCCTTTCGGAAGCAAAGCGTGAATATGACAAAATTGCAAATGCACTGGCACAGGTACGCCAGACAGGTTACGGCATCGTTTCCCCCGGTATAGAGGAGTTGTCACTTCGTGAGCCTGAAATAATACGTCAGGGTGGAAGATATGGTGTTCGTCTGCGTGCAGGCGCCCCGTCAATACATCTTATCCGTGCAGATATAGAAACAGAGGTTAATCCAATTGTGGGCAGTGAGAAACAGTCGGAGGAGCTTGTACATTATCTTTTAAGCGAATTTGAAAGCGACCCCGCTAAAATATGGGAGTCAAATATCTTTGGAAAATCGCTTCATGAGCTTGTAAATGAAGGCTTGCAGACAAAGCTTTCCAAAATGCCTGACGATGCCAGAGGAAAACTTCAGGAAACGCTTCAAAGGATTATCAACGAGGGCAGCGGCGGACTTATTTGCATAATATTATAAATCAAACGTACACGGCATTTTGCCGTGTACGTTTTGTTTTAGGCTTTAATCTTTTCTTGTGTATCCTTCATAAGCTCGTCAATAGTTTTCTCTGTTGTTTCTTTGTCCTTGTGGCTGTAACCAAAATACAGCTTAAGCTTAGGCTCGGTACCGCTTGGACGAACTGTTACCCAACCGCTGCCACTTCCAAGCTCCAGATAGAGCATATTGTTCTTTGGCTGGTTAGTGTTTCCTGTACTGCCGTCTGTGTATTTGATAATTCCTGTGCTGTAGTCACGAACTGCATCTACACTAAGACCGCCAAGTGTTTTTGGACAGTTTTCACGAATGTTGTTAATCATAGCGGCAATTCTTGCAGGACCTTCCACGCCCTCTTCAACAATGCTTACAACTCTTTCAATATAGTAGCCGTATTTATTGTAGAGTGATTCCATAGCATCAAACAATGTCATGTTCTGCTCTTTATACCATGCAGCCATTTCAACAATCAGCATTGATGCTACAACAGCGTCCTTATCACGTGCATATGTTCCGCTTAAATAACCGTAGCTTTCTTCAAATCCGAATACATAACTGTGAGAATTTGTCTGTTCAAATTCCTTGATTTTTTCTCCGATAAATTTAAAGCCTGTAAGAACTTCCATCATTTCAACATCGTAATATGAGGCGATTGCACGAATCATTTCGGTTGTAACAACTGATTTTATAACAGCAGGATTTTCGGGCATTGTACCCTTTTCTTTATGCTGCGATAAAATATAATCTGTTAAAAGTGCACCAACCTGATTTCCTGAAAGAGTTACGTATTCTCCGTCACTGTTACGTACAACAATACCAACACGGTCACTATCGGGGTCTGTGCCGATAATAAGGTCAGTATTATTCTTTTTTGCAAGCTCTATCGCTATTGTAAAGCCTTCCTTTTCCTCGGGATTGGGACTCTTAACAGTAGGGAAATCTCCGTCGGGCATTTCCTGTTCTTTTACCACGATAAGGTTTTTGAGTCCGCACATACGCAAAATTCTTTGTACAAGCATATTACCGCTCCCGTGAAATGGCGTATATACAACGCTGAAATCATCGGCAGCTTTTGCAATAGCCTCGGGATTTACTCTGCGTTCAAACACGCAGTCAAGATAAGCTTTATCAACATCTTCTCCAATATATGTAAGAAGTCCCTTGCTTATTGCATCGGCCTCTTCCATCTTTTTTACACCACGAAGCATATCAATGCTTGCAATTTCTTTGGTTACTGCATTTGCAGCATCGGGCGCCATCTGTGCACCGTCTTCGCCATAAACCTTGTAACCATTATATTTTGCAGGATTATGGCTGGCTGTGATTACAATACCTGAAATACAATTAAGATGTCTTACAGAAAAGCTAAGCTCGGGAGTAGGGCGCAATGATTCAAACAAGTATGTTTTTATGCCGTTTGCACAAAGCACCTTTGCTGACTCAAGCGCAAATTCTTTGCTGAAATGACGGGAATCGTATGCGATTACAACTCCACGATGCGCTTCTCCTGTTTTCTTGATATATTCGGCAAGTCCTTGTGTTGCCTGGCACACTGTGTGTATGTTCATTCTGTTAGTGCCCGCACCTAAAATTCCTCTAAGACCTGCTGTTCCGAATTCGAGCGATTTATGAAATCTGTCCTCGATTTCTCCTTTATCGTTTTCAATTTCAATAAGCTGTTTTTTTAAATCTGCATCAAGCTGTGAAAAGTTTTTCCATTCCTCATACTTTTTTAAAAAATCCATTTACGACTCTCCTTTTATGTGTTCTTTTAACTAAAGCAGTTAGTAAAATTACAAGCAATGCTCCGCATAGTGCGCCTGTGGTATCGATAACCACATCACGAAGCTCTCCCGAGCGCCCTTTCACAAAGGTCTGATGAAATTCATCACTGCATGCATAAAGAAACGCCCAAATAACAGAAAATATAAGCTGTCTGATTCCCTGTATTTTATACTGGGAGAGAAGCATTGCTATTAAAAACCCAAGCAGCGCATAAACAGAAAAATGTGCGCATTTCCTCACAATATGGGTCATATCCGCAACAATTTTTTTCATTTGATGCAAAGAAAGGGAATTGTCAGTATCAAAAAAGCGTATTAAAGCCTTTATAAATGATGAGCTCGTCTCGCCAGAGGTATCCTCCTCCTGCGACGAAAAGGCAAATATAACCGTCATACAGGATATTACCAATATCCATAAAATAATTTTTTTAATCACACTGGACACCCTTTTACAATATATAAGTATATAATATACTTTTTTAAAGAAAAAGTCAACCATAGCTTTTTGACCTTTATTGTTGTTTTATAAAAAAAGAGAGCATCTGCTGATGAATTATAACAGATGCTCCCAAAAGTAATGCTTCCTAATCTTCCATGTGCTTGCCCAAGAATCCCGCTGCACTCTGACAAAGCTTTTTTTCAACCTCGCCAAAGGGCATTGATTCTTTTTCTGATACCATCATTACGCTGCCGATTGTATCTCCGTCGCTGACGATTGGGGCAACAACGCCTGCGTAATATTTTTCAGAGCCGTCAACAACCTGTACCCCACTTTTTGAAGAGGAGTCTATAACAAAGACGTTCTTCTTTTCAATCATTTTTTCAATATCTTCACTGATACGCTTTTCAACAAGCTCTTTTTTCGGCGCTCCCGATACGGCAATTACACTGTCCTTATCTGTAATTACAACTGCCTGTCCGCTTGTTTTTGAAAGAGTTTCGGCATATCCTGCGGCAAATTCACCAAGCTCACCGATAGGGGAGTACTTTTTAAAAATCACCTCGCCGTCACGCTCTGTAAATATTTCGAGTGGATCTCCCTCACGTATGCGGAGAACTCTGCGGATTTCTTTGGGTATAACAACACGACCGAGGTCGTCAATTCTTCTTACAATTCCTGTTGCTTTCATATAATAAATGCTCCTTTTGGTTTGATTTACAATGCTATTGTGTGTCAAAAGGGAAATTTTATGTAAGGAAAAAGGTGGTATTTACTTTTAGTTACATATGTGATACAATAATGAAAAAATCTGAGAGGTAAGTAATATGAATTTAAAAAATGAAACTTTATTTTGGAAAAAGAAAGAATTTATATCTTTTATATCGAGTATTCTTGTTTTGTTCATACATTCATATTTTGCTCAAGATAATGTGAGTAACAGTTTTATTTCTGTTGTTAATCAAAAATTCTCTTTCTTTTTCTCTCGTTCTATTACACAGTTTGCAGTTCCTATGTTCTTTATGTTGTCCGGAATATCTTTCTTTAAAGAATATAACAATAAAAAATACATAACAAAAATCAAATCCAGAATATATACTTTGGTTATACCTTATTTACTGTGGAATACAGTGTGGATGCTTTGGGAAATTTTTTGTTCATACTCTTTTATTTCAAAATTTTCTGCATCGGGCGAGCCGTATCCTTTGACTTTAGTAAGCATATTAAAGGGTATTTTCTTTTACAGATGTAACACACCGTTTTGGTTTGTATTCGATATAATTGCATTTTCCTTTGCAGCTCCGTTGCTGTTTTTGATTATCCAAAACAAATACATTGCTATAGCTTCTATTGCTTGTTTGTCGATAGTATCTTTATTTGGAATCTACATACCAATGGATTTGTTTTATTATCCGATGTCAGTTGTTTTCTACTTGACAGGAGCTGTTATCGGATATCATTTTTTCGATTATGCTTGCAAAAAATCATCAAAACCGATGCAGATTACTTCTATTGTGGTGCTTTCGGCATATATCCTTGCAAAAAATATAGTTCCTCGGGAGTTACATATTAGTAATTATTTGATTGAAACTATCGTATATACCATTGCGGCATTTGCACTGTGGAACATTGTGGATATTTTTATTGAAAGAATTAAGCCCAGAGCAATCTATCGCCGTTCTTTTGCTATTTATGCGATGCACCTGAATGTGGCAATAATTATACTGAAAATACTTTCCCTTTGCCTTACACAAAACGAGTGGCTGGAAATTCCAAAATTTATAATTATGGTTGTTTTTACCATTATAATTATTAATTATGTATGTGCTTTTCTTGAAAAGTTTTTCCCCGGAATTTATGCGTTATTTATGGGCAATCGTGTAAAGAAACACTAATTAAAAAATAAGTGCAAGCAATCAACTGCATAAATAGTTGATTACTTGCACTTTTATTGTACCAGAGGCTGTAGTAAAATGAAATCATTTTGCTACACCCCCTTTGGGGTGGACGAAAAATAGTGCAGATTGGACCTGCCTGAGCCAACAAAGCCCATATTATGGGCTTTGTTGGGTTACCCGAAGGCGTACGTGGGTACGTCGAGAGGCGAAGGCAGTTTCAAAACGCAAGGCATTTTATAATAGAAATTCGTCAAACAACGAATTTCTTCCTTAAGTTTTTCTTTATTTTTACTTCTTAGGTGCAATCAAAAGGCTTTGTTAAGCGTTTCTTTTTGCCTTGCGTGGTGTGCACATTTTGCTACACCCCCTTTGAGATTTTAACAAGCGTTTATTTATATGTTTATTGCGGTTTCAAGGGCAATTTCCACCATGTCGGTAAATGAAGATTGCCTCTGCAGTGCAGTAGTTTCTTCTCCTGTAATAATATTATCTGAAATGGTGAGAATTGCAAGTGCATTTTTATTTGCACGTGCTGCATTCACATAAAGTGCAGCCGTCTCCATCTCAATACATTTTATCCCCATTTGTGCCCACTTTTCATTTGCAGTAGCATCGGCAGAGTAAAACGTATCTGATGAGAGAACATTTCCGACAATAGAGCGTAAATTCTTTTTGGTCGCTATGCTATGCGCCGTATTTAAAAGGGAATAGGAAGCAGTGGCACTGAAAGAGCCGCCAAGGTTGAACTGATTTACATATGCACTATTGGTAGATGCGCCCATAGCAAGAACCACGTCACGCAGCCTGAGGCTTTCATCAAGTGCACCGGCAGTGCCTATTCTGATAATATTCTGAACATTAAAAAAATTAAAAAGCTCATAGCTGTATATCCCCATTGACGGCATTCCCATGCCGCTTGCCATTACGCTCACACGCTTTCCTTTATATGTTCCTGTGTAACCGTTAATTCCCCTGACGTTATTTATTAAAACAGCACCCTCAAGCATATTCTTTGCAATGAATTCACTGCGCAGAGGGTCACCGGGCATTAATACGGTTTGTGCAAAATCCTCGGGTGATGCATTTATATGCGGAGTAGGATAGTTTTTCATACAGATTGCTCCTTTCTTCAATCAGTATAACATTTAATGGGAACATAATCAATAAATATACGAAAAAACTTTCTTTTTTCGTCAGCGTGTCGATAATTTTATCGACACGCTGGCAGACATCGAAAAAGGAAGGCAAATTTGTTCAACACGAGCTCGTCGGCGTATGTGGATACGGTAGAGGGCGTGTTGGACGAAAACAAGCAGAATTCCCTAAAACCGCAGTTTTTAGGGAATTAAACAAAAAAGAAATTATTTATAATACCTCATCCATCAATATGATTGTTTCACATTCCCTTTAATATGGGGAAGGCTTTATATTTTATCTTCTGCTTGTGGTTGGGCGACTTTTTCGATAGTCTGACGAAAAAAGGCTTTCTTTTTTTACATATTTATGTTAAAATATAATTTAATCGAAAATATTGTTTTTTGAAGGGAGCAGCTATGCAGGACAATATAAGAAATTTTTGTATAATAGCACATATAGACCATGGTAAAAGCACGCTTGCTGACAGACTGCTGGAGCTTACGGGAAGTATTGAAAGCAGAGAAATGGAGCAGCAGCTTCTTGATAATATGGAGCTTGAAAAAGAAAGAGGTATTACAATCAAGGCACGTGCCGTAAGACTTAATTATAAGGCAAAAGACGGGCAGGACTATGTCCTTAATCTGATTGATACACCAGGTCACGTTGACTTTAACTATGAGGTGTCACGTTCGCTTGCTGCGTGCGAGGGAGCACTTTTGGTAGTTGATGCATCGCAGGGTATTGAGGCGCAGACTCTTGCAAATACGTATCTGGCGCTTGACCATAATCTTGAAATTCTGCCTGTAATAAATAAGATAGACCTGCCGAGTGCACGTCCCGAGGAGATTGTAAAGGAAATTGAAGATGTTATCGGAATTCCTGCTGATGAAGCACCGAAAATCAGTGCGAAGAACGGCATTAATATAGAGGAAATCCCCGAATATATTGTTAAAAATATTCCTGCCCCCAAAGGCGATGCAGCGGCAGCACCACGTGCACTTATCTTTGACTCTTACTATGATTCGTATAAGGGCGTAATAGTATACGTGCGTGTAATGGAGGGGGAAATAAAACCCGGTATGCGCATCCGATTTATGGCAACAGGCGGTGAATTTGACGTTGTGGAGACAGGCTATCTGCATCCTAAATGCATGATGCCGTCAAAATCCATTAAAGCAGGTGAGGTTGGTTATATTGCGGCAAGCATTAAAACAGTGCGTGACACGCAGGTGGGCGATACTGTAACCGATGCAAATAACCCCGCAAGCGAGCCACTTTCAGGCTACCGCAAGGTTAATCCTATGGTTTATTGCGGTATCTATCCGGCTGACGGTGCAAAATACGGCGACCTTCGTGATGCACTTGAAAAATTGCAGCTTAACGATGCATCGTTGTCCTTTGAAGCAGAAACAAGTGCGGCACTTGGTTTTGGCTTCAGATGCGGATTTTTAGGACTTTTGCATATGGAAATAATTCAGGAAAGATTAGAGCGTGAGTTTAATCTTGACCTTGTTACTACTGCACCAAGCGTTGTGTATAAGGTGCACAAGGTTACAGGCGAGGAGGTAATGGTGTCAAACCCGACAAATCTTCCGTCTCCGGCTGAGATAGATTACATGGAGGAGCCTTTTGTAAAGGCAAATATCTTTGTGCCCGGAGAATATGTTGGCGCCATTATGGAGCTTTGTCAGGAAAGACGTGGTATTTATAAGGGTATGACATATCTTGATTCTGACAGAACAGATTTGCATTATGAACTTCCGCTTAATGAAATTATATATGACTTCTTTGATGCTATTAAAAGCCGCAGTCGTGGATATGCATCATTTGACTATGAGATGAGTGAGTATGTAAAGAGTGACCTTGTAAAGCTTGATATACTCTTAAACGGCGATGTGGTTGATGCACTCAGCTTTATTGTGCATTCAACAAAGAGCTATGCACGTGGAAGAAAAATCGCAGAAAAGCTTAAGGAAACTATTCCACGTCAGCTTTTCGAGGTGCCTATTCAGGCGGCTATCGGCGGTAAGGTTATCGCACGTGAAACTGTAAAAGCAATGCGTAAGGACGTGCTTGCCAAGTGTTACGGCGGTGACATCACAAGAAAGAAAAAGCTTCTTGAAAAACAGAAGGAAGGTAAGAAGAGAATGCGTCAGGTCGGCAGCGTAGAGCTTCCGCAGGAGGCATTTATGTCTGTTCTTAAGCTTGATTAATATGATTTATATACACATTCCGTTTTGTATAAAAAAATGCCTGTACTGCGATTTTTACTCTGTGACGGATAAGGGCGCACAGCCCTTGTATACAAAGGCGCTGATTGAGGAAATCAAAGAGCATAGAGGAACAAAGACCGATACAATTTATATCGGCGGCGGAACACCGACGGTACTGGGCGATATGCTGCTTGAAATCGTAGATGCAGCCTGTGAAAATTTTGTCCTTTCTCCGCAATACGAATTTACTGTAGAGGTAAATCCGAAAACAGCAGATGAACGCTTGTTTAAGGAGCTTAGGAAAAGGGGTGTAAACCGCATAAGCCTTGGTGCGCAGTCCTTTAATGATAATGAGCTTAAGGCTCTTGGAAGAGTGCACAACGCATACGACATTTTTGACAGCTGCGATATGATAAGGAATGCAGGCTTTATGAATTTCAGCTTGGATTTAATGCTTGCAACACCGCATCAGAGTATGGAGAGCCTTTCGTATTCGCTTGACTGCATACAAAAAATAAATCCTCCGCATGTATCTGCATATTCGCTGATAGTGGAGGAGGGGACCCCGTTTTACGATATGGAGCTTTCTCTTCCTGATGAAGATACTGAGCGTGAGATGTATTACTACGCATCTGAAAGACTTGAAAAAATGGGGCTTACAAGATATGAAATTTCAAACTTTGCCCGCAAAGGATATGAAAGCAGACATAACTGCGGTTATTGGCAAGATTGTGAGTATATCGGACTTGGCGCAGGGGCGCATTCCTACTTTGGGGGCGAGCGTTACTCAAACAGCAGTGATATAGAGCTTTATATTTCGGGCGGCGGCAGAAAAACAGATGTCATTCCAATTTCTAAAAAGGAAAGAGAGCTTGAGCTGTTTATGCTGGGGCTTAGAATGACAGAGGGTGTTTCTTATAACGGAGAATTCCCCGAAAGGGTTAATCCCCTGATAGAAAAATCACTTCTTGAAATAAAGGAAGGCAGACTGCGCCTTACAAAACGGGGTACAGACTGCGCAAATCTTGTGTTTATGGAGTTTTTGGATGATTGATTGCAGAAATTATGCCTTAAAGCTCATTACCATAAAGGACAGAACGGAAAAGGAAATAAGGGGTAAATTGAGCGAAAAAGGATTTGAAGAAAACATAATTGAAGATGAGATTGCTTTTTTAAAGGATTACGGATATATAGACGACAAGAACTATGCAAAGCGTTTTACAAATGATGCAATTAATTTGAAAAAGTGGGGCAAGCTTCGCATACGTACGGAGCTTTTCAGAAGAGGAATTGACCAACAAATAATTGAAAGCACCATTGCAGACGCTTTTTTGGAGGATTGCACTGACAAGATATCGGAGCAGATTGAAAGCCGTTTCAAAAATTCCGATTTAAGTAATTTAAAAGAACGGACAAGGATTTTCAATTATTTTCTCAGGCGTGGATATACTGCGGAGGAGATCAAGGGCGCTATAAACAGAGTCTGCTCCTTTTGCGATATTGTGACAGACGAGTACTAAGGGAGGTGCTTTGGTGGAATATAAAATTGGGTTTGTATCGCTTGGGTGTAATAAGAATTTGTGCGATACAGAAAATATGATGGGGCTTCTTGCAGAGAATGGATATGAGATAGTTGCAGATGCAAGCGAGGCAGATGTAATTGTTGTAAACACCTGCGGATTTATTGAGAGTGCGAAGCAGGAATCAATAGATACTATACTGGAAATGGCACAGTATAAGGAGGAGAAATGCTCTCTTTTAGTTGTGTGCGGCTGCCTTGCACAGCGATATGAAAAAGATATCCGCATAGAGCTTCCCGAGGTTGATGTAATACTGGGAACAACGGCGATAGAGGACATTGTAAAGGCTGTAGAAAACGGACTTGACGGAAAAAGAGAATCGTACATATACGATATAGATAAGGAAGAATGTGAAAATCTTCCCAGGGTGCGTACAACACCCCAGTATACAGCATATCTTAAAATTGCAGAGGGCTGTGATAACCGCTGCACATACTGTGCAATTCCTTATATACGTGGCCGCTACCGCAGCCGAAGTATGGAAAGCATCGTCAGCGAGGCACAGGCACTTGCTAACGACGGCGTGAGGGAGCTTATAGTGGTAGCACAGGACACAACACGTTACGGTATTGATTTGTACAGCGAAAAGAAATTGTCAAAGCTTCTTGAAAAATTGTGCGCACTTGACGGCATCGAGTGGGTGAGGGTGCACTACTGCTATCCCGAGGAGCTTGATGACACTCTTATAAAAACTATTAAAGAGCAACCAAAGATTGTGAAATATCTTGATATTCCCGTTCAGCACGGTAGTGACAGTGTTCTTAAAAGAATGGGAAGAAAGACAGACAGAAAAAGCATCCAGACACTGATTGAAAAATTAAGAAGTGAAATCCCCTCGATTACTTTAAGAACAAGTATTATTGCGGGTTTCCCCGGTGAAACCGAGGAGGAATTTGAGGAGCTTTGTGACTTTCTCAAAACGGTGCGTTTTGACAGAGTCGGCGTATTTGCATATTCGTGTGAGGAGGGAACACCCGCCGCAAGAATGAAGGGGCAGCTTGACGAGGAAACCAAGGAAAAACGCCGTGATGCGGTTATGGAGCTTTCACAGAAAATTTCACTTGAGAGAAATAATGCACAGATAGGAAAAACCGTGCGTGTTATCACAGAAGGATTTGAAGATAATCTTTATTACGGACGCAGCGGCGGAGAAAGCATTGAAATCGACCCGAAGATATATTTTGGTGCACACAGAGAGCTTAATGCAGGCGATTTTGCAGATGTAATAATTAAGTCTGCTGATGTATATGATTTATACGCAGAAGAAATTGAAAGGACGGATTTTTAATGAATTTACCAAACAAGCTTACAATGGCAAGAATTATCATGGTGCCGATAGTTATGGCGCTTATGATAGCACAGCAGAATATTGCGGCGCTTATAGTGTTTGCAATAGCATCAATAACTGATTTTCTTGACGGATACATTGCAAGAAAGTATAATCTTGTATCCTCTTTCGGAAAAATTATGGACCCTCTGGCGGATAAGCTTTTGGCGTTTGGCGCACTTATCGCTTTTATACAGATTGGTATAGTATCAGTATGGGCACCCATAATCATCATTGCACGTGAATTCTTTGTTACAAGTATGCGTGTTGTTGCAGTTTCAAAGGGTAAGGTTATTGCTGCATCATGGTGGGGAAAAATAAAGACAAATGTACAGCTTTTTGCCATTATTTTTGCTCTTCTTCTTTATAAGAGCTATCCGCAGCTTGCAGGTATATTAATCTGGGTTGCAGCTATATTTACAATCGCAAGCTGGATTGCGTATATATTTGAAAATCTTTCTGTTTTTAAGGACGAATAATGCTGGAAGTGATTGAATGAAAAGTAAAACTGTATTTGTCTGCAAGGAATGCGGAAATGAATCGGCTAAATGGATGGGCAGATGCCCGGGCTGTGGCACATGGAACTCAATGATTGAGGAGGTTATTGAAAAAACCTCCGATACAAAAGTGAAAAAGCGTGTGTCACCTGTTCTTATTAAAGAGGTTTCTACAGAGCAAGGGGAAAGAACAAGCGGCGGAAGCGGTGAACTTGACCGTGTTTTAGGCGGCGGAATAGTAAAAGGCTCTCTTGTTTTGTGCGGTGGTGAGCCCGGGATTGGTAAATCAACACTGCTTTTACAACTTGCAAAGCATGCCTCACAAAACGGCAAGGTGCTTTATGTTTCAGGCGAGGAATCGGATAAGCAGATTCGGCTTCGTGCTGAAAGATTAGGTGCACTTTCCGACTCCCTCTATGTGCTTAATGAAACAGACCTTGACTCTGTTTTATCTGCGATTGAGCTTTTAAAGCCTGAAATGGTAATTGCCGATTCTATACAAACGCTTTATTCCTCCTCTCTTACATCGGCGCCGGGAAGCGTAGGGCAGGTAAGGGAATGCACCCTTAAATTTATGGAAGTAGCAAAAAGCAGCGGTATAACTATTTTTATAGTGGGTCATGTTACAAAAGAAGGTGCGATTGCAGGTCCCCGTGTGCTTGAGCATATGGTAGATTGTGTCCTCTATTTTGAGGGGGAGCGTCATCAAAGCTACAGAATAGTAAGAGCTGTTAAAAATCGTTTTGGCTCCACAAATGAAATTGGCGTGTTTGAAATGACGGATAAGGGACTTTTTGATGTACCCAATCCATCACTGATGCTTCTTTCAGGTCGCCCTGTTGATGCCCCCGGCTCTGCAATAGTATGCTCTGTGGAGGGAACAAGACCAATCCTTGCAGAAATTCAGGCGCTTGTTTCAAAGAGTAGCTTTGCTATGCCTAAAAGAATGGCGACGGGTGTTGATTTTAACAGAGTGTCGCTTATTATGACAGTACTGGAAAAGCGTATGGGACTTAATCTTGGAAATCAGGATGCGTATGTAAATGTAACGGGCGGAATCCGTCTTGACGAATCTGCAACAGACCTTGCAATAGCGTGTGCGATAGCGTCAAGCTTTCGTAATCAGCCGCTTCCTGAAGATATGGCATTTTTCGGTGAGGTTGGATTAACGGGTGAAATACGCACTGTAACTCAGGCGGCAAGACGAATTGGCGAAATTAAGAAAATGGGATTTAAAAGGTGCATGCTCCCCTTTGACTGCCTTGGCAGTGTAGATAAATGTGACGATATAAAGCTCGTTGCGGTGCGCTCGCTTAGTGATGCGCTTGAATATATCAGAGAATGAGGTAGCGTATGAGTAAAACTGTATTTGTAAGTGGCGGCGCAAGAGGGATAGGTGCGGCGATTGTCAGGACTTTTTATAATGACGGATATAATGTTGTTATAAATTATAACAACAGCGAGGATAATGCACTTATGCTCCAAAAAGAGCTACCGGGAAGTATTGCTTTACAGGGCGATGTATCGTGTGAGGACGATGCAAAGGCAATGCTTGAGAAAGCAATCAGCCACTTTGGAAAAATTGATGTGCTTGTAAATAATGCAGGTATTGCACTTAATGCCTTGGTTACGGATACCACACTATCCCAGTGGGAAAAGCTTTTCGGGATTAATGTAACAGGCACGTTTCTTATGTGTAAATATGCCGCAAAGGATATGATAAAAAATCACAGCGGAAAAATAATCAACATCAGCTCCATGTGGGGAATAAGCGGAAGTGCGTGCGAAAGCTGTTACAGCGCATCTAAGGGTGCGGTAATTGCTTTTACAAAAGCACTGGCAAAGGAGCTTGGCCCGTCAGGCATAACGGTGAATTGTGTTGCCCCCGGGTTTATTGATACTGATATGAATAAAAATGTCTCAAAGGAAGATGCGGATGCATTTTGTCAGGATACGCCTGTAGGAAGAATTGGGACAGCCGAGGACGTTGCAAAGAGTGTTCTTTTCTTAGCATCAGACGGTGCAGATTTTATAACGGGACAGATTCTGAGTTGTGATGGTGGTATGATAATCTAAAAGAATATATTGAAGCCAGAAAAAGAAGCTTCCCAAAGGCTTAACCCTTTGGGAAGCTTCTTTTTCTATTCTTCGTTATCTTCGCAGCAACATTGATTATCTGTTCCTAAGCAGTCCTCTACAGGGGGGAAGAACTCATCTACAGGGAAGCTTATATTCGCAAAGATTTCACATGGGTCATCAGGCGAGCTTGACACGCATTCCTTTTCGGGAATACAGAAATCGTACGCCGGAATAAGCAGCTGAACGTTTCTTTCAAGCTTGATGATTGTAAACAGACCGAGTGATACATATACCTTGCGCTGATTTTCACGGCAATTTACAAATCTGTCCTCAAACACTCTGCATACGCAATCGGGAATGTTGCACACATCTATCTCGTCATCTGCATAACGGCAGCATTGCTCACCGCTTTCAGCAATTTTTGCGCCGAGACATATCGGGTCAAGAATTTCCACAACTGCTTTTGGCATATTGGTTTTCTGCCACAGCTGCGGGTCAAAGCTGTCCTGCTTGTAACGAGAGGTGAAGATTTTTGCGCTGCCCTCGCTGCCGAAAAGAACAACCTTTTTATTATAGGTTGCCACACCCTCAACCACCACAGGGCGTGATACTCCCGTATAAACATCCAGAGAAATACGGAAAAAGAAATTGAGATCAACAGTATAATAGCCTCTGTTAAAGGGCATTTTTTCAACATCGCTGAACACCCATATAACTTCAGATTTGCGGCACTTCACGTCAATCGCTCTGTCAACGATTTCCTGACCTGTTTCTGTTAAGTACACTCGCATACATTCAATGCATTCCTTACTTCTGCATGAATCATATATTTTGTCCGTCTGAATACAAACCTTTTCCTTACAACCAAAGGAACCGGTAAGTTTTTCTTCCATAAAAAAATCCTCCTTCATACTTTGTGGCTATGTGCCTACTACATTGTATGAAGGAGAATTAAAATTGTGACTATCTATTATTTGGGCTGCTTGCCGATGTAAGCAAGAATACCGCCGTCAACATAAAGAATATGTCCGTTTACTGCATTTGAAGCCTCGGAAGCAAGGAATACAGCAGGACCAACGAGTTCTTCTGGGTCAAGCCATCTTCCGGCAGGAGTCTTTGCGCAGATAAAGCTGTCAAAGGGATGACGGCTGCCATCAGGCTGTTTTTCACGAAGAGGAGCAGTCTGAGGTGTAGCGATGTAACCGGGTCCGATACCGTTACACTGAATATTGAATTCACCGTATTCAGAACAGATGTTGCGTGTGAGCATCTTAAGACCGCCCTTAGCAGCTGCATAAGCAGAAACAGTTTCTCTGCCAAGCTCGCTCATCATAGAGCAGATGTTTATAATCTTACCTGCGCCCTTCTTAAGCATTGAGGGGATAACAGCCTTTGAAACAATGAAAGGAGCGTTAAGGTCAACATCAATAACCTGTCTGAATTCTGCTGCACTCATTTCGTGCATAGGAATTCTCTTGATGATACCTGCGTTATTTACAAGAATATCAATAACGCCAACCTCTGCTTCAATCTTAGCAACCATAGC
>JAZRLV010000116.1:0-9012 GCA_045646985.1 Clostridia bacterium
TACGGTTTGTACCCATTTTGTTTGAAGATTTCTTTCGTTGTATAACACCTCATCCACCGCAAGCGGTCCCCCTTCCCCTCTCAGGGGAAGGCTTTATTTTTATTCTCTGCTTGTGGTTGACCGACTTTTTCGACAGTCTGAAGAGGAACTCATTTCTTGAGTTCCTCTTCTCTTTCATTTACTGTTTTGGGCACAACGTATATTTCATTATACGCCTCTGCTTCATCATAGTCTTGTGGAGGTGTTGGCATAAGCCCTGTACACTCTGTTGCAGAAACTACGCCGTGAAATTCGTTTTCCATATCAAATGCGTAGCTTCCATCAACATCTTCCGTATTTAAATTCGGTTTTTTCTCCATAATCAATCACCCGATGCTATTATGCACCGGGTGACTTTTTATTATACAAATTATCTTACACCGAAAAGAAGCTCGCTGTAATCGGGATAAGGCCAGATATTTCTGTCACAGATAACCTCCAGTGCATCTGCCGCACTTCTGAGGTTTTCCATATTCTTAATAACTGTATCCTTATAATAAAGTGCTTCTTTGAGTGCATCGGAAATTTTTTCAGCATCTTTGAGTGAATTCTCAAGCGCAGATGTCTTTTCTAAAATTTCATCCAAAAGCACCGATGCCTTCTCAATCATAGTTTCCTCATAAATTCCTTTAACTGATTTTACTGCACTGCGTTTTGCAATTAATGCCTGACTAAGATTTGCAATAAACATAGATGCAGCAGGCATAATATCTTTTTTAGCCATTTCTATCATTGTAAGTGCCTCGATATTAAGTACCTTGCGATAATTTTCAAGCATTACCTCAAGCCTTGAACGCATTTCAATTTCAGAATATACACGGTGTGTTTCAAAAAGTGCGATATTCTTTTCTTTAACCAAATGCGCCAGTGCATCAGGTGTTGTAGCAAGATTGAGAAGCCCTCTTTTTTCTGCTTCCTCTATCCACTTTTCATCATATCCGTTGCCGTTAAAGATAATATGCTTATGTGCTTTTATTGTTTTCTTGATAAGATTATGAAGTGCCGACTCAAAATCTGTCGCACATTCAAGCTCATCAGAAAACTGTCTGAGACTTTCTGCAACTGCCGTATTAAGTACAACATTAACCTCCGAAACAGATGCCGCCGAGCCAAGCATTCTGAACTCAAATTTATTTCCCGTAAATGCAAAGGGGCTTGTTCTGTTGCGGTCTGTAGTATCCTTGGGGAATCTGGGAATAACGTGAACACCGATTTTCATCTGCACCTTTTCACGTCCGTCATAGGCTTTTCCTGTTTCAATAGCCTCGAGAATTTCGCTAAGCTCTTCACCTAAGAACATAGAAACAACTGCGGGCGGTGCTTCGTTAGCACCAAGTCTGTGGTCATTTCCTGCACTTGCTACTGAAATACGCAGTAAATCCTGATACTCATCAACCGCTTTGATTACAGAGCAAAGGAACAGCAAAAACTGTGCATTTTCATAAGGTGTTTCACCAGGGTCAAGAAGATTTTTCCCTGTATTTGTAGTTATTGACCAGTTGTTATGCTTACCGCTGCCGTTTACACCCTCAAAAGGCTTTTCGTGCAAAAGGCAAACCATACCATGACGCTGCGCCACCTTTTGCAGCATTTCCATAATAAGCTGATTATGGTCTGCGGCAATATTTGTTGTTGTATAAATCGGCGCCAACTCGTGCTGTGCGGGTGCCGCTTCGTTATGCTCTGTTTTAGCCAGAATTCCCAACTTCCAGAGTTCTTCATCAAGGTCACGCATAAACGTTGCTACTCTCGGCTTAATGCTTCCATAGTAGTGGTCATCAAGCTCCTGTCCCTTTGGCGGCATTGCCCCGAAAAGAGTTCTACCCGTAAAAATAAGGTCAGGGCGCTTGCTGTAAACTGATTCATCTACAAGGAAATATTCCTGCTCAGGACCAACTGTAGTTTTAACATTGCTTACACTGTTATTGCCAAACAGTTTAAGTATGCGCATCGCCTGTTTATTAATAGCCTCCATAGAACGAAGAAGAGGTGTTTTCTGGTCAAGTGCTTCTCCGCCATAGGAACAAAACGCTGTAGGAATACAAAGCGTTCCGTCCTTTATGAATGCATAGCTTGTAGGATCCCATGCAGTATATCCACGTGCTTCAAAGGTTGCACGAAGACCTCCCGAAGGGAAGCTTGATGCATCCGATTCACCCTGAACAAGCTCCTTCCCAGAAAACTCCATTATAACATGGGCATCGTCTGTAGGGGAAATAAAGCTGTCGTGCTTTTCAGCGGTAATTCCTGTCATGGGCTGGAACCAATGAGTATAATGTGTCGCACCGTTTTCTATCGCCCAATCCTTCATGGAATTTGCAACAACGTTTGCAACATTTATATCAAGACGTTTCCCGTCCTTGATAGTTTTCTGCATAGCTTTATAAATATCCTTAGGCAGTCTTTCTTTCATAACTGTCGCATTAAAGACCATACTTGCAAAAATTTCGGTTACATTGCTCATGACTAAACTCTCCTTTAAATCAGGCGCCGAAGAATTCCTCGGCGCCTTCTATACTAACAAATTATACCATTAAGCATTATTTTTGTCAAGCTTTCATCACACAACCTATAACTTTATTTTCTGTGGAATAATTTTTTTGTTGAGATTTCGTAAAAAACACTCTGCTATTCTCGAAATATTGTCTATTTCAAGAGTGCAGAGTGTAAATTTTACAATTAATTATAAATGTTATTGATAAAATCCTGCGTTGCCAATATAAGCAAGTTCGTGTCCCGTGAAACCTCCTGCTACGGTATATTCAATTTTAAAATCATTACAACCTGTAACATTCAAATCTACATTGATTGGTGCACTAGTTTTTGTTATTTCTGGGGATGAATATATAATTCTGCCATCCGCTTTTATATTTATTTTTTGAGTTTTGTCTGTTGAACTTCCTTTTGGAACATATATTGTGCATTTAAATCTTGAATATTTCATATTTAAAAGCGTTTGATATGTGCTAGTACTTGTTGTCCATGGATAAATTGCAAAACTATAATTATTTCCGTAATTATCAACAAGCATATCGCCCTCTGCAAAGCTCATATTACTATCTCCAATATTATCTAAATCTTCTAAGGTAACTGTTGGATATGGTAAATCCGCCTTACCCAAATAGACTGTGTAATTAGGTCCATCCCAATAAACAGGCTTTCCTATTGCATCTGCGATTGCCCGTACAGGAAGGTATGTAGTACCATTATAAATAATAGGTTCAACAGTATTTCCGTTTGCATCTTTTGGGTTTAACTTTTCTCCGTCAATGAAAATTTTAATACCATTTGCAATAACATTGTATAAAGTTGTTGTGTTTGCGGCGAGTACAACACCACTCGTGAGTAATATTCCAATAAGTATTCCTGCAACTAATCCTTGTAATCTTTTAATCATGTAATACCTCCTAAAAAACATAATATGTTTTACACACTTATTTGCAGAAATTTATTAAACCTCCTTCAATTCCTATAAATTAAAAAAGTGCGTAACCTCAACCGAAGTCACGCACCGAAAAATGCAAACTCCGATTGTTGTCACACAAACTCAAACAAATGGAATTACATTACACATTCACCGAGTGGAATTTGCACTTTTACCAAGTTCAAAAAGTGAATATGTAAAAAAGGGTACAATACACCCATTAGTATATAATAATTCCATATTAAATTTTGAGTTTATGTGACATACAGTATTATATCACCAAATGCAAATAAATGCAACAAAAATATCACTTTTTACATATTATATAGCATCTTTTATAAAACCGACACTTTTGACGATTTGTCGATACCCTTTTATTGATTTTAATTCACAAATCATGTTTTTTAGGTGTAAAAGCAATAAAAAAGTGCGGTCAAAAAATCTTGCGGCAAAACCGACACTTTTCAACCAACACTTATAAAAAGGCTCCCTTGTGTAAAGGGAGCTGTCAACGAAGTTGACTGAGGGATTGTTTGACTTCATTATCAATAAATATACATACTCCCTCAAAGTTTTTATTTATATCAAGATTTGATATTCTTATAACTTTTAATCCATATTGTTCTAAAAACTCTGTCCTCAAAACATCTTTTTCTATTCCTTTATCATCATAATGTTGTGAGCCATCTAATTCTATAACAAGCTTTGCTTTGGCACAATAAAAATCAACAATAAATTTCCCTATAACTTTCTGTCTTATAAATCTAACAGGGTATTCTCTCAAATAATCATACCAAAGGTACTTTTCTTCTTTTGTCATATTCTTTCGGAGTGTTTTCGCAAGTGGTACAATTTCTTTGTTATGTTTATAATCCATTACAATCCCTCCGCGTTGCTTCGCAACCCACCTCCCTTTACACAAGGGAGGCTTTTTGATAGTGTTTTCTTGAAGATTATATTATCATTTCCAATGCTTTTAGTCAACACAGACAACTTTTCACAAATGATTATATATCAACCTTAAAATCTTTTTGAGATTTCAGCAAAAAATTCAATCCACAGAAAATCGAGTTATATGTCACACAAACATAGCAATAATTCCCTGTACCCAGAATACGATAAGAATTATCGGCAAAACATACTTTGCATATATTTTCAAAGAACGGGGAAGCTTGACGCCCTTACCCGTGTTAGCCTCCTCTATAAAGCTGTCCCAGCCCCATCCGAATTTTTTATTCGTGCAGAATACGACATAAGCAAGAGAGCCAAGCGGAAGAATATTATTACTTATTATAAAATCTTCAAGGTCTAACACAGTGCTTCCTGCACCCAATGGCGCAACAAATGAAAGAACATTGAATCCAAGAGCACATGGAAGAGAAAGGATTATTACTGCAATAAGATTTACAAGACACGCTTTTTTTCTTGGCCACCCCTTATCCATTGCAAAAGATACAATATTTTCAAATACTGCAACAACTGTACTCATTGCCGCAAAAATCATAAACACAAAGAAGAGCGAGCCCCATATTCTGCCTCCTACCATGGAATTAAACAGATTAGGCAGAGTTTCAAAGAGCAGTCCGGGGCCTTGTCCCGGGTTAATGTCATACGCAAAGCACGCAGGAATGATAATAAGACCGGCACAGAATGCAACGAACGTATCAAGTGCGGCAATGGATATTGTTTCTCCAAGCAAAGAACGGTCTTTTGAAATATAGCTTCCGAAAATCGCCATAGAACCCATACCTATAGACAGAGTAAAGAATGCCTGCCCTAAAGCCGCAAAAATAACTGTGCCTATTCCCTGTTCCAACATTCTTTTAAAGTCGGGAACAAGATAATAACGCAGTCCCGCAGATGCCCCGGGAAGTGTTACAGAACGAATTGCAAGAATAAGGATAATTGCAAGAAGGGCACTCATCATTATTTTTGTAATCTTTTCAACACCCTTTTCAAGTCCAAAGGAGCAGACAAGAAATCCAAGAACAACTGAAAGAACCATAAATCCTACTACAGCAGGGGCATTTGACGTAAGTGCCCCGAACTGGGAAGAAATCTGCTGCGCATTCTGCCCTGTAAAATCTCCTTTAAGCATCTTAAGGAAATACGCAAACATCCACCCTGTAACGGTAGTATAAAACATCATCAGCAGATAATTTCCTGCCATTCCTACAATACTGAACCAGTGCCACTTTGTGCCCTTTGGCTCGAGTACACGGAAGGATTCTGCAATACTTTTCTGACTTCCTCTTCCTACAGCAAACTCCATAGTCATAATGGGAAGTCCGAATATAACCAAAAATGTAAGATATATAAGTATAAATGCCGCACCGCCGTACTGTCCTACAATGTAGGGGAAGCGCCACACATTACCAAGACCGATAGCGCACCCGGCAGATATAAGGATAAAGCCTATTCGTGAAGAAAATTTTTCTCGTTGCATAATTAACCTCCTGTAAATTATATCTTTACATATTTCGGTATTGTATCATATATGTTTCAATAAATCAAGAAAAAGCCGATGTGAATTTTACACCGACTTTTAAGGGAATAGGAAAAAATGATTCAGAACGGACCTGCCTGAGCCAAGCGAAGCTTGGGTTACCCGAAGGCGTACAACGTCAAAGCAAAGCAGACATCGTTTCGTTTTGCATAATTTGCAAAACATACACTCATTGCATTGCTTTTCCTTCTCCCCAAAAAGCATAGTCTGCTTTTCGGGGTCCCCGAAAGTCGCAAGACTTTAAGGGGGAAAGGAGCAAACGAGCGACAAGTTTAAGGTTTGAAAAACCTTAAACCAAAGCGAGCCTTGCGACGCTCGAGAGGCGAAGGCAGTTCGTAGCAAAAAGGCTTTAAAATAAAGAAAAATCGATTAAAATGAGATTTTTCAACAAATATAAGCTGTTCTTCAATTTATTCACTATCTACATTCTGTATTTTAGTTGCCTTTTTGCGGTCTGGACATTTTTAACATTCCCTTTTCTTATGCTCTTGGATGAGCCTTCTTATATATCTTTTTAATGTTATTTTTAAGCACCTGATTATATACACGTGTTGTAACTACATCACCATGACCAAGCATTTCGGAAACTGCATTAATATCAGCCCCGTTTTGCAAAAGATGAAGTGCAAAGGAATTACGCAAGGTTTGTGCATTAATTTCCGATTTAATTCCTGCACTTTGGGCATATTGGCGAAGAATTTTCCAAAAGCCCTGCCTTGTCAGTGCTGTTCCCGAGCAATTTACAAACAAAGTTTTCACCTTGCTGTCGCTAACCATATAGTTTCTTGCTTTTTTCAGATAGTTGTCAAGTGCATCAGCGGCTTCCTTCCCGATAGGGATATATCGCTGATTTTTCCCACTGTTACAATTAAGCATTCCGCCGTGCACATCAACGTCACGCACATTAAGACTTATAAGCTCCGACACTTTTATTCCCGTAGCATATAAAAGTTCGAGCATCGCCTTATCCCTGATTCCTTTTAAATCGGTGTTTTTAGGCTGATTTAAAAGGCGCACTATTTCACGTGTAGAAAGTGCCTCAGGAAGCTTTTTCTTAACACGGGGAATTTCTACCCCATATACAGGATTAGCATTAATCTTTCCCATCTCAAACATATAGTGATAAAACTTACGAAGCGCTGCTGTACTTCTCGAAATGGTAGAATTTGCTCTGCCGCTTTCTTTCATAGAATCTATATACGAATCCACAGTTTCTTTTTTTACATACTGTGCTCCCTTTATATTGTTCATAGAAATATAATCAAAAAACGCACCCAGGTCACGCATGTATGACGAAAGCGTATTCTCTGAAAGGCGTTGCCCTTTGAGATATTGCTCATATTCAGTTAACATTTTTTTCATAACGTTCACCTTGGTTTACATAATGTAGTTACATTATTTTACAATAGTCGTTTAGAATTGTACATAATCAAATTGCACATAAATTTTTACTTTTTTTCAGTATTTTAGAACAAACATATGCAAAAAAAGCGGAAAAAAAGCGTTTCTACAGCCCCTGAGAGCATTGAGAGCAGAAAAATCATCAGTGTTTCAATGCGACTTAGTGAAAGCACCTCGCTCGATTTCAAATTCATCCGTCTGCGTTTTTCCGAAATATTTACACACATAAACATCAGAAGAGGCAATATAGAAAAGCATTGCGAAAGCACAGAAACAACCCCCTCTTTAATGCCTATAAAATTAAATATATACATCAGACAAAATGAATTACAGCAGCCACGTATAACGATAATCGGATACATATAAGCAAGCGGAAATATATTGTGAGTAATAAAGACAGAAAAAAGCCACAGCATATCAAGCCACGAAACCCGAAAAAAATCTGCAAGCTCTATTGAAGTGTCATATGTATATTCACCCTTTGGCAAATCTAAACTGCTATTCATTTGCCCGTAAAACAGCACAATTCCCACCATAATTCCTATCAGAAAATTTATAAAAACGGCTGTATATAGTTTTTTGCGCTCATTGCTCATTTTTATCCCCCCACGCAAAATCCTATGCCTGTCCTGTGCAATTTATTACAATAACAAAAGCCTTGTAAGCTCTTCTATAGAATGGACAATCACATCTGCACCGCTTTTTCTAAGCTCTTCTTCACTGCCGTAGCCATAGGTTACACCTATGCATTTAATTCCGTTTTTATGTGCACCTATAACGTCATGCATTCTGTCGCCAACCATTAGTGTATTATCAGCATTCGCACCTATCGCTTTCATAGCATTTTGTATAACAAGGGCTTTGTCAGTATTTGTTCCGTCAAGCTCACTTCCAAACAAATTTGAAAGAAACGGCGCTATACCATATTTCTGAGCTATTTTTTCAGCAAAAACCCAGGGCTTACTAGTAGCAAGTACAAGTGTTTTTCCCTGTGCTTTAAGCTTCTCAAGCATGGAAATAACCCCTTCATAAATCTCGTTTTCAAAAAGACCTATAGGGGCAAAGCGTTCACGATATATGTGCACAGCAAGTGCCCCGTCTTCCTCTGAAAGAGAGGCATACTTCATAAACTGCTCTTTAAGAGGCGGGCCGATAAATTCTACAAGTTCGTCGCATTCTCTTTCAATACCAAAATGTCGCAGCGCATGCTGAACGCACTTTGTTATACCCTCCTTGGGATTTGTAAGTGTACCGTCAAGGTCAAAAAGAATATACTTAATCAAAATCTTTCTTCCTTCCTACAAAATTCTTGAAATTATACTATTTTTACTATATAATATCATTCAATGGCTATTTAGTAAAGGAGAAAATTTTCATGACAAAAACCAATGTTATGCGAATGCTTGACAAAGCAAAAATACCATACACCACTGTAGAATATGAGGTTGATGAATCTGACCTTTCAGGGGTACATATTGCCGAGTGTACACAGATGAATCCCGACACAGTTTTTAAGACGCTTGTTGCAAAAGGTGACAAGACGGGGTTTTGTGTGTTTTGCATCCCCTGTGCTATGGAGGTTGACCTCAAAAAAGCGGCGAAAGCAACCGGTAATAAAAAAGTGGAATTTCTTCATCTCAAG
>JAZRLV010000117.1:0-3068 GCA_045646985.1 Clostridia bacterium
TATGATGTTATATATAAACTCCTGCAATGAGGAGAATTATTTTCGTTTTCTTCTCCGCCTTTTGCGGACAATATATTCCCCTAAAAGAGGTATTACTCCTATGTAGAGATTTTTCAGCTCTGATTCCCAGAACAATCTTTCTTCCCCACTTTTACTTTTGATTTTTTCCTTAATATATTCCCGTTCCTCCGCAAATGGAAGATACATTGTCAAAAAAAACTTTATTGCAAATACAAGTACAAAAAATAAAATCACTATACCTGCGATAAAAAGAACGAAGATGTCAAATGTGCTATATTCCATAATCTTATATCCCTGCTTTATTTCTTTACTGAATTTTTCTGTTTTTTAATTATACTGCATTTTGCGGTATTTGTCAATACTGCATTTTGTTGTAGGATATAATATTTTTTATAGTGTAGCCGAATTTATTCTAAGGAGGGCCATTATGTTCAAACGGATACGTGAGCTAAGGGAGGATCACGACCTTACTCAAAAGCAAATATCTAAGGAACTTCATTGTTCGCAACAGGTATACAGCAATTACGAGCTTGGACAGAGAGATATACCCACCTATATTCTGCGGAAATTATCAGAATTTTATAATGTTTCCACAGATTATATTTTAGAAATCACCAATAACCCTACAATCAACAGATGAAAAAGAGGGTGTAAAAAAACTTAGTTTTTTTACACCCTCTTTTTCATGGGGATAGGAAAAAATGCTTCAGAACGGACAAACTGAACCAAACCGTAGGTTTGGGGTACCCGAAGGCGGACAAAGGTACGTCGAGAGGTGAAGTTTGTTCGTAGCAAAAAGGCTTAAAAACGAAGAAAAATCGATTAAAATGAGATTTTTCAACAAAAATATATAATTTCACAGTTTTGCACTTACTGCATTATATATATTTATCTCCTTTTTGCGGTCTGGACTTTTTTTTACATCCCCTTTTTAGTCCATTTTTTATATCAGATTAAGTTGTTTTAATACAAACACCCACAAAAATACTGTAAGAATCGAAAAAGTTGTTCCGAATGCAACTATTTGTGCCGCAAGATCACTGTCCCCGTCCATTTGCTGTGCCATTGTGTAGGAGGATACCGCTGTAGGAGAAGCAAATACCGCAATAAATACTGCAATATCCTCTTTTGGCATATTAAATAAAACAGCAAGTGTAAATCCGATTAAGGGAATCACCACAAGCTTTCCGCAAAGCACAATTATAAGCTGACGAAGATTTTTATGTACTGCGCTAAAATTAATGGAAGCACCCAGTATAATAAGCGATAGCGGCGTTGCTATCTTTCCTACATCGCTAAGTGCACCTTCTATAACCTTTGGGAATTTTACTCCCGATATTAAAGCTGCTATTCCCAAAAGAGATGCTACAATCAGCGGATTTGTTATAACACCCCTTAACACCTTTTTAAGATTGGGTCTGCCTCCCCTGAAAATTTCCAGTGCTATAACGGAAAAGACATTAATTATAGGAATAACTATAGCAACCTCTACGCTGACCTTACCTAAAACCTCTTCACCGCACAGCGACAATGCCAGCGGCAGTCCGTAGATAACAAAGTTGCTGCGCCCTATTCCCTGTACCATAACTCCCCTTTTCTGCGGATTTTTTTCTAAAAGAGGGATTATAAGCATCGTAAGTATAAATGCCACTGAAAGCACAACTGCTGAAAAAAGTGCCGGTCTGATATTTTTGATTTCTTCAATATTTGAGGTATAAACATTATTAAAAATAAGCACAGGTATGAAAACCTTAAATGCTACCTTATTAAGCTTTGAAACCATATCGCTGTCAAAAAGCTTTACCCGCAGCATAAATGCACCAAGCAGCATCAATATAAGCAGCGGTGCCACAACCTCAAAGGAAAGTATAAGATTTGCCATTTTTTATCACCTATTCTATTATATAGATATATCCGTCTGTTACTGCCGTTATAGTGCCGTCAAGGTCAGTGCGGTGAACGTTAATATCCCTGCTTTCAAGCTGCAATAATACAAGCTCCGACGGAAAGCCGTAGTTGTTTTCCTGTTTTACAGTAATTATAGCCTCCTTTGGTGCTACTGCGTCAAGATATCTGCCGCTTGTTGATGTTGCACTGCCGTGATGGCCGATTTTAAGAATGTCTGCCTTTAAATCAAGCCCTGCATCAAGCATTTCTCCTTCAGCAGTTATCTCTGCATCTGCTGAAAAAAGAATTGATTTATCCTTATATGTCAGCTTAATTACTGCTGAATAATCGTTTAATCTGACATATTCATGTTTTTGAGGAGAAAGCACATTTATATCATATAAGCCGTCTTCAATTATGCTTCCATTTGATATAAGCTCTTTTTTGCACCCGTTTTCAAAAAGTGCGTCAATCATTCTTTCGTAGGTTTTTGTAGTATGCGCAATGTCAGGCATATAAAATGTCCCTACAGTGAAGTTTTTAAGAATATGTGCCATTGCGCCTATATGGTCACTGTGCGGATGCGTAGCTACAGCATAATCAATATGCGAATACCCTTTTTCACGTATAAAGCTCTCTAGCCCTTTTCCAAAGGATTCCTCCGCTGCATCTATAAGCATACATCTGCCGTCGGGAAGCTCTGCAAAAATACTGTCAGATTGTCCAGAGTCGAGGAAGTGTACCTTTGATATACCATCAGTACTGATGCTTACTGTATAATCCTTGCCACTCCACATTACCGAGTAGCCGAAGCTTTCAGCGACCGCACGAAGCGGCAGCATTATTTTATCATTTACAATTACGCTTTTTGCACCAAGGCTAAGCGCTTCCCCATTCCTTTCAAAAGCCCCGCTATCGGGAGAAACAGTTATAATAATATCCTTATAGCGTGCCGATGCCGTTCTTTGTTCTTCGTTCCATTCTACATTGGCACCCAATCCTTCAAAAATATCACGCATCGGAATATAAGTGATTCCGTCTTTAATAAATGGTGGCTGCGAGCATTCAAGCTTTTCCCCGTTTACGAGCACTGTTACATCATATGATGCAAATGCAGCATATGACAATATAAAAACAGTTATGGCAAGCATAATTATGCC
>JAZRLV010000118.1:0-7427 GCA_045646985.1 Clostridia bacterium
TATTGACGTTTGTAAAAACGGTGCAGGCATAGATTTTTCTGAAGAAATTGCAAAGAAAATATTGCTTGAAAAAGAAATTTATATTATAATAGAACTTAATGACGGAAACTATGCTGCTAAAGCATGGGGCTGTGACCTTACTTACGATTATGTAAAAATCAACGGCGATTACAGAACCTGATACAAATTTAAGAACCCATTATCTAAAAAGGGTTGTAAAAAAATAGTGCAGAACGGACAAACTGAACCACTCGGGGCTTGCCCGAAGCTGTATGTGTATACAGCGAGAGGTGAAGTTTGTTCGTAGCATAAAGCATAAACTTTAATAAAATTCGTAAAACGAATTTTTTCCTATTTTTTAATGTGTTAAAATATTAGTACATTAAAATACTGTTACATAAACTGATATGCTTTATGCGGTCGGTGCTGTTTTTTGGCGACCCAGTGATTACGGAGGAAATTACAATGACTAATGCCCAGAGAGCAGAAGTACTTACACAAGCACTTCCCTACATACAAAAATATACCAATAAAATAATCGTTGTTAAATATGGCGGAAATGCTATGATTAATGATGAACTCAAAGATGCCGTTATGGGTGACATTGTTCTTCTCTCCCTTATCGGCATTAAGGTCGTTCTTGTTCATGGCGGCGGCCCTGAAATTACACAGATGCTTAAACAGATTGGTAAAGAAACGCAGTTTGTAAACGGGCTTCGGGTTACAGATAAAGAAACTGTTGACATCGCACAAATGGTGCTTGCCGGTAAGGTTAATAAGAGTCTTGTGAATCTTTTGCATCATAAGGGAGGCAAGGCTGTCGGTCTTTGCGGTATTGACGGTCATATGATTGAAGCAAAAATGCTTAATCCTGAGCTTGGCTATGTTGGCGAAATAACAAATGTCAATGTAGAGCCTGTTACAGACGTATTGGAAAAAGGATATATCCCTGTTATTTCAACTATCGGCTGTGACAAGGATGGAAATGTTTACAATATCAACGCCGATACTGCCGCTGCAAAAATCGCAGGTATATTAGGTGCTGAAAGTCTTATTTCCATGACAGATATCGAGGGTATTCTTCGTGATAAGGATGACCCCTCTACTCTTATTTCCAAAATTTATGTTAATGAAGCTCCCGCACTTGTCAAGGAGGGCGTTATTTCAGGCGGTATGATTCCCAAGGTGGAGTGTTGTATTGACGCTATTGAAAGCGGAGTGAGAAAAGTATTTATAATAGATGGGAGAATCCCCCATTCTATACTTATCGAAACCTTGACAAACGAAGGTATCGGTACTATGTTTGTACGGGGAGAATAACTATAATCATTATTTACGGTGCATAGGCGAGCTATGCACCGTAATTTGGGATATATAAGGACTTAAACAAGGAGTTAAATCATGAACACTTTTGAAAAAGATAAACAGTTTGTCGCACCCACCTACGGACGTTTTCCTCTTGAAATTGTCGGCGGTCAGGGCGCTATTCTCTACGGCAGTGACGGCAAGGAATATATAGATCTTGGCAGCGGTATTGCAGTAAATACATTTGGTTGCCACGATGAAGAATGGGTGAATGCAGTAAAGTCACAGCTTGATAAATTTGCCCACACCTCAAACCTTTATTACACAGACCCCTGTGCTACCTTGGCACAAATGCTTTGTGAAAGAACATCGCTTAAAAAGGTATTCTTTTCAAATTCAGGGGCAGAAGCAAACGAATGCGCTATAAAGGCTGCCCGCAGATACGGCGCACTTAATAAAGGCGAGGATTATTACACGATAATAACGCTTGAGAAAAGCTTTCACGGTAGAACGCACACAACACTTGCCGCAACCGGTCAGGATTCCTTTCACAAGGACTTTTTACCGCTGACACAGGGCTTTGTGCACACCCCTGCCAATGATATAGAGACACTGCGCAATACTGTAAAAGAAAACAAGTGCTGCGCAATAATGATTGAGCTTGTTCAGGGAGAGGGCGGTGTTATCGCTCTTGACAAAGATTTTGTAAGCGAAGTCGCCCGCCTTGCAAAAGAGAACGATTTACTTGTCATTGCCGATGAGGTACAGACAGGAAACGGCAGAACGGGCAAACTATACGCATATATGCATTACGGCATTCTTCCTGATGTTGTGACAACTGCAAAAGGACTGGGCGGCGGTCTCCCCTTGGGGGCAACAATGCTTGGAGAAAAGGTTGAGGATATTTTCTCACCCGGTCTAAATGGCTCCACCTTCGGTGGAAATCCCGTGTGCTGCAGTGGGGCAGTAAACGTGCTTTCAAGACTTAATGACGAGTTTCTTGACGAAGTATCTTCCAAGGCACAGCTCATCAGAGATACCCTTTCAGGAGCTTCGGGAATTGAGGCGCTTTCAGGACTCGGACTTATGATAGGAATAAAAACAGTTAAAGATGCAAAGGAAGTTGCAAATGAATGTCTTTCACGAGGTGTTCTTGTGCTCACCGCAAAGGACAGAGTAAGGCTTCTTCCACCGCTTAATATAGAAAATGAGCAGCTTATATATGCGCTTAACATAATCAAGGAGGTATGTAAACAATGAAACACTTATTAAAGCTTGGTGATCTTACAAAGGAAGAAATCGTAAAGATTCTCGACCTTGCAGATCAGCTTAAATACGAAAAGAGAAACGGGATTGAGCATCATCATCTTAAGGGAAAAACTCTGGGAATGATTTTCCAGAAATCATCTACCAGAACACGTGTATCCTTTGAGGTGGGTATGTTTGATTTGGGCGGCAGTGCACTTTTCCTCAGCCCCAGAGATTTGCAGATAGGCAGAGGCGAGGTTGTACAGGACACTGCAAGAGTTCTTTCCAGATTTCTCGACGGTATAATGATACGTACCTTTGAGCAAAAAGAGGTTGAAGATTTTGCCTCCTACGGTGATATCCCAATTATAAACGGACTTACAGACTATTGCCACCCCTGTCAGGTGCTTGCAGACCTTATGACAATCCGTGAAAAGAAAGGCACCCTTGAAGGACTTAAGATGTGTTTTGTAGGTGACGGAAACAACATGGCAAATTCCCTTATCGTGGGCGGTATTAAAATGGGTATGGAGGTAAGTATCGCATGCCCCGAGGGTTATGAGCCTGATAAGGATATTATGAAATGGGCAAACGAAAACGGTAAATTCACATGTACAACCTCTGTTAAGGAAGCGGCAAGCGGTGCAGATGTTCTCTACACAGACGTATGGGCTTCTATGGGACAGGAGGAAGAATTTGCAGAGCGTGCACAGATATTTAAAGATTATCAGATAAATACAGAGCTTATGAAGGTAGCAAACGACAACGCTATGGTGCTCCACTGTCTGCCTGCGCATCGTGGCGAGGAAATTACAGCAGAGGTAATTGAGCAGCACTCTGACGAAATTTTTGAAGAAGCAGAAAACAGACTGCATGCACAAAAAGCAGTTATGGTTCTTCTTATGGCTGATAAATAATTTTACTAGAAAGGCATGGTTTTATGAAAGCATATTTAATTCTGGCAAACGGAACTGTTTTCTGCGGCGAGCAATTTGGCGCAGTAGCAGAAGAAACTGGCGAGATTGTTTTCTCAACCAGTATGGGCAGCTACATTGAAGCACTTACTGACCCTTGCTACTACGGACAGATTCTTGTTCAGA
This sequence comes from Clostridia bacterium, assembly GCA_045646985.1. Taxonomy (GTDB): domain Bacteria; phylum Bacillota; class Clostridia; order UMGS1883; family UMGS1883; genus UMGS1883. The sequence continues at coordinate 3,654 of JAZRLV010000118.1, forward strand.
CATATCCGCTGATAGGAAATTACGGAATGATTAATTCTGATATGGAAAGCAATAAAATCCACGCAAAGGGATATATTGTTCGTGAAATCTGCGATACCCCGTCAAACTTCCGCTGCGAGGGAACTTTGGAAGATTTCCTTAAAGAGCAGGGAATTATGGGTATATGCGGAATTGATACCCGTGAAATTACAAAAATAATCCGTGAAGAGGGCAGCATGACGGCACGCATCACAACAAAAGAGCCGTCCTCCGAAGTGCTTAGCGCACCTGATATTATAAATGCTGTCGCTTCTGTCAGCACAAACAGCAAATATACGCTGAACGAGGGCGGAAAAGAAAAAATCGCCGTTCTTGATTTAGGTACTACAAAGAGTGCTGTAAATATATTTGCAAACAGAGGAGCAGCCGTTACTGTTCTTCCCTACAATACTGCTGCTGACGAAATTGCGTCTTACGATGCACTCTATATTTCAGACGGCCCCGGAAATCCCGAGGACTACAGTGATATTGCAAACACAATCTCACAGTTGTTTGGAAAAATGCCCATTTTTGCATCGGGCCTTGGTCACCAACTTCTTGCAATGTCACAGGGCGCAAAAACCGAAAAGCTTAAATATGGTCATCACGGCGCAAATCAGCCTGTTAAAGAGCTTTCAAGCGGCAGAGTATATATCACAGCGCAGAATCACGGCTATGCTGTAGTAAAAAGTACTCTTCCCAACAGTGCAGCCGTAACATATGAAAATCTTAATGACCTTAGCTGCGAGGGTATTGATTATGCACAAAGCAACGCTTTTTCAGTACAGTTCAGACCATGCGAGGGCAAAGGGCCTAACGAAACAGGATTTTTATATGACAGATTTGTTGAAATGATTGGAGGAAGCAAGAATGCCTAAGAATAAAGACATCAAAAAGGTACTGGTTATTGGCTCAGGTCCTATTGTTATAGGACAAGCAGCAGAATTTGACTATGCAGGCGCACAGGCATGCCGTGTCCTTCGTGACGAGGGTATAAATATTGTACTTGTAAACTCCAACCCCGCAACAATAATGACAGATAAGGCTCTTGCAGATGAAATTTATCTGGAGCCGCTTACAACAGATACAATAAAAAGAATTATCGAAAAAGAAAGACCCGACAGTCTTCTTGCATCACTCGGCGGTCAGACAGGTCTTACCATTGCAATGCAGCTTGATAAAGAGGGCTTCCTCGATAAAATGGGCGTTAAGCTTATCGGCACAAATGCTGAAGCTATCGACCGTGCGGAGGACCGTGAGCTGTTCAAGGAAACAATGCTCAAAATCGGACAAAGCTGTATTCCGTCAGACATTGCAACAACGGTTGACGATTCACTTCGTATAGCTGAAAAAATCGGATACCCCGTAATTGTTCGTCCTGCATTCACGCTTGGCGGTGCAGGCGGCGGTGTTGCATATGATGCTGACACACTTGCAAAAATTGCAAATAACGGCCTTACCCTCTCACCTATCACACAGGTGCTTATTGAAAAATATATCTACGGCTGGAAAGAAGTAGAGTTTGAGGTTATGCGTGACCACAGCGGAAACGCAATCACAATCTGTAGCATGGAAAATGTTGACCCTGTTGGAATTCACACAGGTGACAGTATCGTTGTTGCCCCTGCGGCAACACTTTCGGACAAGGAATACGGTATGCTCAGAAAAGCGGCTCTTGACATCATTACAGAGCTTAAGATTGAGGGTGGCTGTAACTGTCAGTTTGCACTTAATCCTGACAGCTTTGAATATGCTGTTATCGAGGTTAATCCCAGAGTATCACGTTCCTCGGCACTTGCAAGTAAGGCAACGGGTTACCCCATTGCAAAGGTTACAACCAAAATTGCTCTTGGCTACACTCTTGATGAAATTAAAAACGACGTTACGGGCGTAACATATGCCTGCTTTGAGCCGTCTGTTGACTATATGGTTGTTAAATTCCCCAAGTGGCCCTTTGACAAATTCGTATACGCAGACAGAAAGCTCGGCACACAGATGAAAGCAACGGGCGAGGTTATGTCTATCGGAAATTCCTTTGAATCAGCACTTATGAAGGCTGTAAGAGGTGCAGAGCTTAAGACAGAAACACTTTATCATAAAGAGGTTGCGGCAATCGAGGATATTGAAAAGAAGCTTTACGACCTTGATGATTTAAGAATTTTCACTGTTTACGAGGCACTTGTGCGTGGAATAAGTATTGAAAGAATCAATGAAATCACACGTATTGACAAGTGGTTCCTTTCAAAAATTAAAAATATCGTTGACTATGAAAAAAGTATTCGTGGAAATCTTACTGCTGAGCTTTATGCAAAGGGTAAAAAGCTTGGATTTACGGATAAGGCGCTTGAATCAATCAGCGGCTGCACAGTGCCTGCTCATCAGAGCTGTGTATACAAAATGGTTGATACCTGCGGTGGCGAATTTGCGGCTAAAACACCTTACTTCTATTCAACATATGATGAAAAGTGCGAAGCACGTGCTGTTTCTACCAATAATAAGAAGGTTATCGTTTTAGGAAGCGGTCCTATCAGAATCGGTCAGGGTATCGAATTTGACTACTCCTCCGTTCACTGCGTATGGGCGCTTAAGGAAATGGGATATGAAGTTATTATTATAAACAACAATCCCGAAACAGTTTCTACAGACTTTGACACTGCGGACAGGCTGTATTTTGAGCCGCTTACTCCCGAAGATGTTATGAACGTTATCGAGGTTGAAAAGCCCGAGGGCGTTGTGGTTGCATTCGGCGGACAGACCGCTATTAAGCTTGTTAAGTTCCTTGACGAAAGCGGTATTAAAATCTTGGGTACATCCGCAAAGAGTATTGATATGGCAGAGGACCGTGAACAATTTGATGCACTCCTTGAAAAATTCAGCATCAAACGCCCAAGCGGACTTACTGTTATGACTCTTTCCGAAGCGCTCGAATCGGCAGATAAGCTCGGTTATCCCGTTCTTCTTCGTCCGTCATACGTAATTGGCGGTCAGAATATGACTATAGCATACAAGCCCGAGGACGTAGAGCGTTATATGGAAATCATTCTTTCACAAAAGATTGATAACCCTGTTTTAGTTGATAAATATATGATGGGTAAAGAGCTTGAGGTTGATGTAATAAGCGACGGCAAGGACGTTCTTATCCCGGGTATTATGGAACACGTTGAGCGTGCAGGCGTACACAGCGGTGACTCTATTGCTGTATATCCGCCATTCAACGTTACTGATAAAATGCTTGACAAAATCGTAGATTGCTCAATCAAGCTTGCTCTTTCTCTTAAAACACAGGGACTTATTAATATTCAGTATCTTGTATATAACAACGAATTATATGTAATCGAGGTTAATCCCAGAGCATCAAGAACTGTTCCCTATATCAGTAAAGTAACAGGCATTCCTATGGTTGACCTTGCAACTCAGGTTATGCAGGGTACTCCCCTTCTTGACCTTGGATACGGCAGCGGTCTTTACAAGATGCCCCCCTACTATGCTGTTAAGGTACCTGTATTCTCATTTGAGAAGCTTTCGGGCATCAACTCCATCTTAGGACCTGAGATGAAATCCACAGGTGAGGTGCTTGGAATAGGTAAAACTCTTAACGAAGCACTTTACAAGGGTCTTATGGCGGCAGGCTTCAACCTTGAAAGCAAGGGTGGAGTATATATCAGCGTTGATTCCAAGGATAAGTATGACCTTATCGAGCTTGCAAAGAAGCTTTACGATGCAAACCTTGAAATCTATGCAGACGAAAAGAATGCC
>JAZRLV010000119.1:0-5847 GCA_045646985.1 Clostridia bacterium
TGCAAATAAATAAATCAAGAATTACAATCATCGAATTTCTGACAAAAAATAAATATCTATGCTAAAAGTGTCAATAGTAATCCATAACCGTCAGTCAAATGTTAGTCAAAAGTCAGTCAAATGGCAAAATTGCAAAATAAAAAAGCGTTTTTAACGCATCAGCCCCCTGACCCCCAATCTTGGGGGCAGGGCGGTACGCTTGTTTGAAACAAGCTAAATTGCGTACTTTTCGCACGCAATTTCCTATGTTATAAAAAAGCGCACGAAAAAACGGCTTAACCCTAACGGTTAAGCCGTTTTAAGCTGGAGGCGCCACCCAGATTTGAACTGGGGAATAAAGGCTTTGCAGGCCTCTGCCTTACCACTTGGCTATGGCGCCATATTACAAAAGACGCTTAAAATGCGTCTTTTGTGTTTGGAGCGGAAGACGAGATTCGAACTCGCGACGTTCACCTTGGCAAGGTGACGCTCTACCACTGAGCCACTCCCGCATCTTTGGTGCCTTCGACTGGAATCGAACCAGTGACACAGGGATTTTCAGTCCCTTGCTCTACCGACTGAGCTACAAAGGCATTTGGCGACCCGGAAGGGGCTCGAACCCTCGACCTCCAGCGTGACAGGCTGGCGTTCTAACCAACTGAACTACCGGGCCAAAATGGTGGGAACAATAGGGCTCGAACCTATGACCCTCTGCTTGTAAGGCAGATGCTCTCCCAGCTGAGCTATGCTCCCATTTTTGCCGTTCATCACCGACAACGTTAATGATTATAACAGAAGGGCAGTAAAATGTCAAGACTTTTTCTGAAAATATTTTAAGAAATTTTTAGTTTATTTTTTCAGGCCTTTTGGGCACACTTTCATACATACTCCGCAGACGGCTCCCCTGCCGATATGCTTGAATTTTTCTTTCATATAATCGCTGCATGCCTTTGCATCAAAAATATCCTCACGTGTCATTCCCGTAGAGTAGTTGACATTCTTTATAGCCATTGCGCCGCATGCGTTTGCGCATATATTACACTCACCACATTCTGACTTTTGCTCAAAAACTAAGGTTTCAAGTGGCGCATCTGTAAACACTGTTCCAAGGCGTACCCTTGGTCCAAATGCTTTTGATATAAAAAGGCAGCTTTTCCCTATATACCCAAGCCCTGCCCTGACGGCAGCTTCTTTATGCGAAAATATTCCGCTAAGCCCCTCTACAGACTGGCTGGCTGGTACTGCGGCAGCACGATATCCTTTTTGTGACAGCGCCATAACAAGCTGCAGCGAAACTGAATCAATGTATGCATTCATTGTTCTGTAATGCTGAAAATATGTATGAGTAGGCGCATCACCTATCTGGTCAACAACCGCATCAGATAAATTAAAAACCATTGACACGGTATTATTCAGATTTTCAAAGGGGCTGTTTGCACACGATGTAAACCCGACGTCCGAAACAAATCTTTGTGATAAAAAATCCTTTATAAAATCATTCATTCTTTTCATATTCCTTTCTTTAGTATATGCATTATATCACAAAAAAAAGAAACCCTCAACAGGTTTCTTTTTTTTACGCATAGTTATTTGTGTAAAACCATGACGCATGAAACGATGTTTAACAAAATCCGAGTGCGACATGGGTGAAGCGGCACGCTTCTTTTTAATGGCTGTGCGAGCGAACTTCCTTTACAGGCAGCTTTTCCTTAAACAGCAATGTTATACACCAAAGTCCTGCAAGACCGATTACTGTATAAATAATTCTGCTGAGAATTGCTGTCTGTCCTCCGCATAAAAGCGCTACCAGATCAACGCCGAACAAGCCAATCGCTCCCCAGTTTATTGCACCAAGGATTACAAGTACTAATGCTGTATTATCCATTTTTCTTCAACTCCTTTTATATCTTAAGTATAGTCATTTTTGTTATTATTTATTCAATAAAATTTTTTAATTATTTTTCGAACAAATGTTTGCATTTTATTTAACTTTGTGTTATACTTTTACAAAAGGAATGTGAAGATTATGTATTGTTGTTTTACAGGACACCGTCCCGAGCAGATCCCCTGGATTTCCAATGAATCCTCTGACCGCTGTATAGAGCTTAAAAACATATTATCCGATGCAATAGACCAAAGCATCTCCGATGGATATACAGACTTTTTCTGCGGAATGGCACGTGGGATTGACACACTGGCGGCACAGCTTGTACTTGAAAAATCAGTGATAAATCCCTCTATAAAGCTACACGCTGCTCTTCCCTGCCCTAATCAGCACGAGCACTGGCTCCGGAAGGACAAAGAGCGGTTTGAAAGTATACTTTCGCTATGTGACAGTAAAACTCTTGTAAGTCCATTTTACACGGACAGCTGTATGCTTAACCGCAATAAATTTATGGTTGATAATTCACAAAGGGTTATTGCAGTGTGGAACGGATATTTTCGTGGTGGGACAGCTTTCACAGTACGCTACGCAAAAAAACGGCAAAGGGAAATTTTTCTTATAAGACCAAATGATTTATCGTTGACTATAATATAAAATGGTGTTACAAATGTTTGTAACACCATTTTATATTATAGTAACTTCTTATATATATGCGGAAATACTTCCACACTTCTTTTTAATATACCATTCATATGTGCAATTAATATTCCGTAATTCGTAAATGGAATATTTGTATTTTGCGCTTTTTTCATTCTGCTGAGAACATCACGCTCAGTTATCATACATCCGCCGCAATGCACAACCAGTGAATAGGCGGACAAGTCATCAGGAAAATCAGTTCCTGACACAATATCAAACTGTATGTCTTTTCCTGTATGCTTACGTATCCAGTTTGGAATTTTCACGCTTCCGATATCGTTACACTGTCTGTGATGTGTACAACCCTCTGCAATAAGGATTTTAACGCCTTCATTTAACAAATCTATCTTTGAGACCGCATTTACTGCCTCTTCCAATACGCCCTTATAATTGGCTAAAAGAATCGAAAACGACGTCAGCGGAATATCACAGGGCACAATTTGCGCCACTTCTTTAAATGCCTGACTATCGGTAATTACAGCATTTGGGGTTGTTTTAAGATTTTTTATTACTCCCGCAAGCTGTTCTAACTGCACCACAATAGCCGTTGCACCTATATCAAGAAGATTTCTCAGAACTTGCTGCTGTGGAAGTATTATTCTTCCCTTTGGCGCAGACTCGTCAATAGGGGTAACCATAATTACAAAATCATTTTTTTTTACAAAAGAATCTACAATTCCGCTTTTTTCTTTCTTTTCGGGAATCAAACGTGCAACCATTTCTTTAAGTTCATGGATATTCTTTCCCGTAAGTGCACTGACACAGATTGTATTTTCCTCTTTAGTTTCAAAGTCAGGTACTAAATCTGATTTATTATATGCAATTATATACGGAGTATTTTTTTCTTTTATAATGCTTTCCAGCTCTTTATCAGTATTTGTTGTGCCTGTTTGTGCATCACGCACCAAAACAGCAATATCTATAGTATCAAGAACTTTTTTAGTTCTTAACACACGCATATCTCCAAGTTCCCCTGTATCATCAAATCCTGCTGTATCAAAAATCATTACAGGCCCCATCGGCAAAAGCTCCATCGCCTTTTTTACGGGGTCAGTAGTTGTTCCCTTTACCGGTGACACCAATGATATGCTCTGCGCAGTAAATGCATTGACAAGGCTTGATTTACCTGCATTCGTACATCCAAAAAATCCGATATGGATTCTCTCTGACGAGGGTGTCTGTGTAAGTGACATTACCCTTTACTCCTTTATAAACGACTTTCTGTTTTTGGATTAACAATATCACGCCAAGCAAGGTCGCCTCTTTCAAGACCGTGAATCAGAACCTCGGCAGTAGCAACATTTGTTGCAAGCGGTATATTATGAACGTCACAAAGTCTGAAAAGAGCACTTACATCAGGTTCATGCGGCTGCGCTGTAAGAGGGTCACGAAAAAACAGTACCAGGTCAATCTCGTCATATGCAATATGCGCACCAATCTGCTGGTCACCGCCCTGTGGTCCGGAAAGGAAACAATGCACGTCAAGTCCTGTAGTTTCCACAACAAGACCGCCTGTAGTTCCCGTTGCAAAAAGTTTATGTTTAGAAAGAATTCCTTTATAAGCAATACAGAACTGTACCATCAACTCTTTCTTTTTATCATGTGCAATTAACGCAATATTCATCTTATGCAGTTCTCCTCCTTAATAGGCAGCTATCGACTACCTTATGCCTACAGTTGCCTCAAGAACATACTCTGTCCCCCTTTGGCAGCTTACCGTAAGGTGAGGCGGCTGTGCATTTTCCGGTGTGTATTTAACTAGCACCGCCATAACCTCTTTTCTCATTTTTTCCAAAGTTTTACTTTGCGATACATTCATTCTATCACTATTTATGACAGATTTCAATCTGTTTTTTGCTTCTTTAACTGAAGATGCCGATATTTTTGAAAAAAATCTTCTCATTACAGGCCCCTCCGTTTTTTAGAAAACAGCTTCGCAAAGAAGCCTTGTTTCATGTTAACAAGCTCCACTTCCTGTCCGTTAAGGCGTGATGCAATATTTCTGTAGGCTTGTCCTGCAAGCGATTGAGCGTGCATTGAAACATATTCGCCCTTATTCGCCGCAACAATAATATCCTCATCATCGGGCACAACACCCAATAAATCTATTGCCAGTATTTCGAGCATATCCTCTATACCAAGCATACTGCCGTTTTCCACCATTTTAGGTCTTAATTTATTTATAACAAGCTTTATATTTTTAATCTCATGCTTTTCCAAAAGCCCTATAATTCTGTCTGCATCACGTACACTGGAAACTTCGGGCATAGCAACAACTATTGCACGCTGTGCAGGTGCAACAGCATTAAGAAATCCCTGCTCTATACCGGCAGGACAATCTATAAGAATATAATCAAAGCTGTCACTCATCTGGCGGACAAGATGCTTCATCTGCGTTGTTGTTACTGCGCTTTTATCTCTGGACTGTGCTGCGGGAAGCAGAAACAGACTGTCAAAGCGCTTGTCCCTCACAAGTGCTTTTGTATATGTACAGCGGTTTTCAACCACATCGACTATGTCATACACTATTCTGTTTTCAACACCCATAATAACATCAAGATTTCTAAGTCCGATGTCAGTATCTATCATAACAACCTTTTTGCCACAAAGTGCCAGTGCTGCACCGATATTTGCCGTTGTGGTGGTTTTTCCCACGCCGCCCTTTCCACTCGTTATAACTATTATTTCACTCATTCATTTTCACCCCTGGGGTATTTTATCATATTTTTTTATATTCGTCTATATCAAAATCATAAACACTGTAAGATTATTTCGCCGTTTTGCGCTATTGCTACCGCTGTTCCGACATTTTCTGTTCTTTTGTTGTAAGATATGATTTTTCCGATTCTTACCTGCGAGGGCTGCATCTGCGTGGCATAAACCCTGCCGCATTTTGTTATATGCGCCTCTCCTCTTAGTGCACCTATAACAGTGATATTTCCCCTTGCACTCACTATTGCACCGGGATTCACATCACCGTAAATCAGCACATCACCACGTGAAGAGACCTTTTCGCCGCTTCGCAGTGATTTATTTATTACAAGGCACAGTGTTTCGCCATCGTCAAGGGAATATTCCATCTGTTCGTTTGACAGACGATGCTGTTTTATAAACACAACCGTGCTGCCAAAAGTTTTTCTGATAGCTTTTGCAAAACGAAGCTCCTCGTTATAGCTAAGACTAAGACCGCTGTAGGAAATATTTATATCAGCGCCCCCCAAAAACTCGTTTTTTTCTTTTGCATAGTCTTGCATCTGAGCGATTGCGCTGTTAAGGTCAGTGCT